>JBOHCT010000135.1:0-11934 GCA_050699055.1 Streptosporangiaceae bacterium
TGGATGTCGGATACCCCGTCCTTCCCTGGCGCGAAGACCCTACACGGCAGTGACCTCGGCAAACGCTGACGAGCATCTCGACCAGGGTATCTAAGTGGAAACCCCCATTTACAAGATTCACTTCTAATTGTTGCCCACAAGGATTCCGCGGAGGGGCAGAAATGGCAGAAATGTCGTACCCCTCCCGTAGCTTGGTGGTCATGAAGTACACCAAGGAAGTCCTCGAAGAGGCTGCGGCGGCATCCAACAGCATTGCCGACGTTCTGCGCTATCTAGGCCTTGCCATGTCAGGGGGCGGTCACGCTCACATAAGTGGACGGCTCCGACATTTGTAGACTTCCGGGTGAGTGGCAGGATGGCGTCTAGGGTTGCACGTTGATCATATCAACGTGCAACTGGCTCGATAACAGGATAGAGAATCTTCGGTTCCTCTGTCCTAACTGCCACTCGCAGACGCCTACAGTACCTACTGTGGTAGGAGGCAGAGACCGTGGCAACGGGGCCGTAGCCCAAAGGCAGAGGCACACGGCTTAGGACCGTGACAGTGTGAGTTCGAGTCTCACCGGCCCCACATTCCCTTCGCAGGTCAGAGGCTTACCTCGAGATCAGATACGGCTCTCTGGTCACATTCTGGTCACATGATCTTGGAAACCCTATCCGCGGACCCCGAGGGTCCTGACTCTCCAGAACCCGATCAAGAGCTACGCAAGGAGAGCCAGGACCATAACCGATCCTACGAACGACCCACACGTCCACGTCGGCCCGTATGCTGACGTCGACGAGGCGACAGCGGGCGCGGGCGCGTGGGGTGCATCCGCGCGACCTGTACAAGTGGCGTGACGGGGGCGGGATCATGACGTTGTCAAGGGGAGTGTTTCGCCGCGCCGACGCTCCCCCGGCGAGCTACCCAGACTTGTTGGCGGTCGCCTATCGGGCTCCGCGCGCGATCGTGTGCTGCGTATCTGCCGCGGCCGTTCATGATCTGACCGACGAACTGCCGGCGGCGACGCAGATCGCTGTACCGACGAAGGATCGTCCACCACGGATCTCCCCTCCGCCGACGGAGGTGTTCCGTTTCGACGTGGATACGTTCGAGCTCGGCCTATCGAGCATCGAGGCCGCGCCGGGTGAGCAGGTGAGGATCTATGACCGGGCGCGCACGGTCGTCGATCTGATGCGGCTGCGCCACCGGGTAGGTGAGCCACTGGCGCACGCGGCGCTAAAGCGATATCTGCGCAGTCGGGGCGCACGGCCCGCGCTCGTGCTCCGGCTTGCGGACACGCTTGGTGTGTACGGGCCCGTCCGGCTCGCTCTCGATGTGGCCAGTGCTGGATGAGGCGGCCGACTCGCCAGACGCCTGCTGGTCAGGCGTATCTGGATCTGCAGAACCGTGCACGCCGCGAGGGCCGCGGGACACAGGAACTGCTGACGCTCTATGTCGTCGAACGCTGGCTCGCGCGCCTGAGCGCCTCGCCTTACCGTAATCAGTTCGTACTCAAGGGCGGGATGCTGCTGGCGGTATTCGGCGCACGCCGACCAACCGCCGACGCCGATGCGCTTGCGCGTCGCATGGTCAATGACGAGGCCACCGTCGTCGCCCATGTCGTCGAGATCGCCCGCCAGCCCGTCGCAGACGATGGGGTGGAGTTTCGTACCGAGACGGTGGCTTCTCGTACGATCCGCGACGAACGCACCTACCGGCGCTGCGCCCTAGCACGCCGCCGATCCGTATCCTTGGTTATCCGATCGAAGCGGTGCTAGCAGAGAAGATCACGTCGGCCATCACTCTCGGTCCAGCCAACATCAGGGTCCGAGATTACGTCGATATCTACACACTAACTGGCCGACACGACCTCACCCATGCGCCGCTGCGGGAAGCTCTACTGGCCACCGCCGAATTCCGCGGGACGCCCCTCGAACCGCTATCGTCAGTGGTGGACAACCTGGTCGACCTGCGTCGAGCCACCTACAACGCCTATCGAGCCTCGCTCGCTACTGACGGCGACCATCTACCGGAGAATTTCGGCGACATCATCGGCGCCGTCGCGGCATTCGCCGATCCTCTCGTTGAGCCGGTAGCGAAGAACCCGGTCTGGAAGGCCGCATACCGCCGCTGGAACCCCTAACCATCCTGGAGTGCTCATGCGCTCAGCGCCCCACGTCGGCTGACTCGCCCGACCAATGATCACCTCCGGACCGCCAGTCGCGGCGCCGGGGGTCCGCGCTCCAGCCGTGCGGAGAAAGGGCCCCTCGCTACATCGCGGGTCTGATCACTTGCTCGACTCGGATAGAGGGGTAGCGTTCCCCGAGTTTGCTGTCCAGTGTCGCCAGTGACGACCCGCCCGCCTGAGCGAAGGCCGCGAGGTAGTCATCTGTCCACAACTTGTGGCTATGGTCGTGGCGGGCCGAGATCGCCCGGAAGGCGGCCTCCAACTGCGGCGGATCGTCTGCCCAAAGGACGCGGTCGTCCGCGCGGAGCCGATCGATGACCCACCAGGCTTCGCCCCGTGTGAGAACATCGTCACCCATGATGGCTGCGTTGGACATGAGCCGCAGCAGGCTCATCTGCGTAACGCGGCAGAGGAGAAGGCTGTCCGACTGTGCGTCGAACCACCGCTTCGCGGGCCGGTGATGGAGGTGCCGGGCCCAAATAGCGGCGAGCCATACTCCGACATCGAGGAGAATCAACGGCCGTACCGTTCGATGTCCTCGGCTTCAAAGGCAGCCTCGATGTCAGCGCCTGTCAACTCGACAGTCTCGGGCTCCTCCTCGTGTCCGATCAGCGGGAGGGCGAGCCGACCACGAGGACGGCCCGCAGGAGGGGCCTCCACCTCATGCGCGACCGCGCGGGCAAAGAGTTCCTTGAGAGGCTCGTGGCGACGGGCGGCGCGCACCTTGGCAGCCTGGACCAAGTCTGAGGGAAGGTCAACAGTTGTGCGCACATTCGCATATTAGCATCGCGCCCTTGCCACACTACCGCTCGCCTGTCGGGCCGTCCTCGCGGTCCCGTCCGTACTGATGGGGGACAAGCGCGGGCGGGAGGCTCGGCGTCAGCGTAAAGTCACCCGTCTCCTTGTCGATCACCCCAGTCATCGGGCCGACCGCGGTCGGTGGGCGTTCCAGGTCCTCGGGCAGCCGCTCGGCCCGCCATACGACGTAACCACGCTCGAACTCATGGATCCCGATCTCGATACGGTGACTGGCTGGCCTGCTGCGATTGATCCATCCATCGGCCCTCTGGAGGGCCTCCTCACGCGAGATCACGACCACTTCCCTTCCGGTCGGAAGCGTGGATCCGGCGACGGCCTCCGGCCGCACGGCGTCCCGAGACCGCCTCCATGCCATCGGTCGCAGGGTCGCACCGTGGGCCCGGCTCTGGCAGCCGTTCGGCCAGTGACGGCCGAGAAAACCTCACTCCCTGTGATCGATGCGCGACCACACGTAAGCTGAGGTCGGACGTGTGACGCCTCACTGATCGGCCCGCGCGGACGCCAGCCCGGCGACGCGCCAGCCGAGCCGTCCGAGCCCGTACGCCGCCGCGCACCACGCGAGGAGGGCCACCCAGAAGAACACGTGCGACACGATCGCGAGCTCCTCCTCCCCCTGGATGCCCTTCGCAACCGTGTAGTTCGCCGACGCGTACATGCCCAGCGGGAAGACCATCGCCCACCTGGCCCGCGTGTACCGCACGGCGGCGCGTCCCATCCGGCGCAGCCGCCACCACTCCCCCGCGGCGAGCAAGGGAATCCACGCGCTGCCGAGTGCCCAGACGGCGAGGGTCGCCTCCGGCATGACGGCGCCCAGCCAGGGGAAGGCGCCTGGTCGGCCGGCAGCGAGGACCAGCTTGCCCCCGGCGAGCGTACTGATGGCCAGTGCGCCCATCAGGATCCAGCTGTCCGGGGTCACCTCCTCCGGCGAGACGTGCGCGGACAGGAGGCGCCAGACGATCAGTGCCGCGGTCGCGAGGTACGCTGCCACGCCAAGTACCCACCAGATGATGGCCGCACCGAGCAACGGCCGGGTCGCACCCGCCGACGAGACATCGACCGCCGTGATCGCCAGCGACTGGGTACCGACCGTCGCGAGCAGCCAGCTCCCTCGCGCCTGGCCGCGTAGCCGGGCGACCGGCGTGCGCCGCAGGGCTCCCCAGACCGTGGGAACGAGGGACAGCCAGGTCAACAGCTGCACCACCCCGATGCCCGCGACGAGACCTCCCGGACGGTGGCCGAGCCGCGCGTCGAGGACCCCACAGCCCGCCACAAACGTGTACAGGCCGAACACCTCGGTCAGGTCCCGCGGATCCTCCATCAGCTCACGGCGCCGCAACCGGTCGGCGACGAGGACGACCAGGCCGACGAAGATGGCCGCCGCGATCACGCCGAACACATCCGAGAGCACCGGATGCCCATCGTCGTGCGCCGCGATCGACACGATGCCGGTCGCCATGACGACCGAGAACGAGTCGGCCGGCAGGCGTTCGGCGAGACGGTCGAGGATCCGCCTCATGCCGGCAGGAGTTCGGCCACCACGTCGGCCAGCGCGCGGAACGCGCGGCCGCGGTGGCTGATCGCGTCCTTCTCGTGGGCGGTCATCTCCGCGGTCGTGCGGGTGTCGCCCTCCGGCACGAAGATCGGATCGTACCCGAACCCGCCCGCCCCGCGCGGCTCGCGGGTCAGGGTGCCCCCCACCTGGCCGCTGACGACGCGTTCTGTGCCCGAGGGCAGCACGATCGCCGCCGCGCACTGGAAATGGGCGACTCTGCGATCATCGGGCACGTCGGTGAGCTGGGCCAGCAGCAGCCGCAGGTTCGCCTCGTCGTCGCCGTGTCCCCCGGCCCACCGCGCGGAGAAGACCCCGGGCATGCCGTTGAGCGCATCGACACAGAGGCCGGAGTCGTCGGCCACGGCGGGCCGGTGGGTCGCCCTGGCCACCGCTCTGGCCTTGAGCAAGGCGTTCTCAGCGAACGTACGGCCGGTCTCGGCGACGTCAGGGAGGTCGGGGAACGCCTCGGTGCTCAAGAGCTCCGCCTCCGCCCCCGCTTCCGCGAAGATGCGGGTCACCTCGGTGACCTTGTGGGGGTTGCGGGTCGCGAGGACGAGCCGGCGCGGGGGACCGCGCCTGCCGCCTTCCGCGGGCACCGGAGCCTCGCCCTCGACCGCTGGTCCGCTCATCGCCCGATGGCCTCCCGCTGCCTGCGGGCGAGCTCGCCGCAGCCGGACACGGCGAGGTCGAGGAGCGTGTCGAGCTCGCCGCGATCGTAGGGCGCACCCTCTGCCGTGCCCTGCACCTCGACGAAATGCCCGTCACCGGTGACGACGACGTTCATGTCGGTCTCGGCCTTGACGTCCTCCTGGTAACAGAGGTCGAGCCTCGGCTCTCCTTCCACGATGCCGACGCTGACCGCGGAAACCGACCGTACGAGCGGCTCGCCGCGCAGCTTCGCGTGGTCGCGCAGCCACGTCAACGCGTCGGCGAGCGCGATGTACCCTCCGGTGACCGCGGCGGTCCTGGTGCCGCCGTCGGCCTCCAGGACATCGCAGTCGATCACCACCGTGTGCTCGCCGAGCGCCGCGAAGTCGACGCACGCCCGCAGGCTGCGGCCAACAAGCCGGGAGATCTCCTGGGTACGCCCGGACAGCCGTCCCCGCACCGACTCGCGATCGCTGCGGGTCGTCGTGGCGCGCGGCAGCATGGCGTACTCGGCGGTCACCCACCCGAGACCGCTCTCCCGCCGCCAGCGCGGCACGCTGGTCTGTACGCTCGCCGCGCACAGCACGCGGGTCTGACCGAACTCCACGAGCACCGACCCCTCGGGATGGGTGAGCCATCCCCGGGTCAGCGTCACCTGGCGAAGTGCGTCGGGGGTGCGTCCGTCTGGTCGAGTCACGACGCGAGACTACCCGTCACCCGATCAGGTCGTGGACGGATCCCTGCCGTGCGAGCGAGATCGGCCCGGTGTACGCTCCCGAGGCCTCACGGAGCGTCCGGCCCCGGTCGTTCCACGGCACGAGGTGGGTGAGGACGAGACTGTCGACGCCTGCGCGCGTGGCACAGCGCCCGGCCTGCTTGCCCGTCAGATGGATCGGAGGGCCGGTCTCGTCTCCTTCCACATACGACGCCTCGCACAGGAACAGGTTCGCTCCCGCGGCGAGCGCGGGGACGCCCTCGCACGGGCCGGTATCCGCGGAGTACGCGATGGATCGACCATCGCGCTCGAGACGGACGGCGAACGTCTCCACCGGATGCGCGGTGCGGTCGACACTGACGGTGAACGGCCCGATCACGAGCTCGCCGGGGACGAGCGCACGGAAGTCGAAGATCTCCCGCATCCCGGGCACGGGCGGAAGGCCGTACGCGCGGGCCATGTGATCGGCGGCGCCGGGGGGCCCGTACACCGGAAGGGGCGGCAGCGGCCCTCCGGGTACCCACTTGCGGGCCACATAGTAAGAGCAGAGGTCGAGGCAGTGATCGGCGTGCAGGTGGGTCAGCAGCACCGCGTCCACGTCGCCGAGCGCGAGGTGGCGCTGGAGGGCGCCGAGCGAGCCGTTGCCGAGGTCGAGGACGAGTCGGAAGCCCTCGGCCTCGACGAGGTAACACGAGCTCGGGCTGTCAGGCCCGGGGAAGCTGCCGGAGCAGCCGATGACCGTGAGTCTCACCCCGTCAGCACCTCCAGCGCCGCGGTCTCGACAGTGCCGACCTCGGGGCCGAGGAAGCGCTGGCCGAGCTCGGCGAACGGCGTCGCGTCGCCGGTGGCGTGGAAGCGGTGAGCGGGCGGGGCGAGGGCGTCATCGCGGACGAGGTTCGCGTCGCGCAGCACCCGGAAGACGTCCTTGGCGGTCTCCTCCGCGCTGGACACGAGTGTGACGGCGTCGCCGACCACGTACGAGATGACGCCGGTGAGCAGCGGGTAGTGGGTGCACCCGAGGATCAGCGTGTCGCAGCCGGCCGCGGCCACCGGTGAGAGGTACGACTGCGCGACCTCGACCAGCTCGTCGCCCACGGTGGTCCCGGCCTCGACGAACTCCACGAAGCGCGGGCAGGCGACGCTGGTCAGCTCCACGTGCGGGGCGGCCGCGAACGCGTCCTCGTACGACATGCTCGTGATCGTCGCCTGGGTGCCTATGACGCCGACCCTCCCGTTGCGTGTGGCGGCGACGGCGCGGCGCACGGCCGGACGGATCACCTCGACGACCGGCACGGAGTACCGCTCGCGGGCGTCGCGCAGCACGGCGGAGCTGGCGGCGTTGCAGGCGATCACGAGCATCTTGACGCCCTGGTCGACGAGGTGGTCCATGACGTCGAGCGCGAACGCGCGGATCTCCGCGATCGGGCGCGGGCCGTACGGCCCGCGGGCGGTGTCCCCGACGTACAGGATGGGCTCATGCGGGAGCTGGTCGAGCACCGCGCGGGCGACGGTCAGCCCGCCCACCCCGCTGTCGAAGATCCCGATCGGCGCGTCTGACACAAGACCCCAGCGTACGGCCCGAGCGGGCCCACCGAGCCCGAGGCGCGCCCACAGCCCCCTCCCTCGCGCGCCAAGATCCGTTCGAGACGCGCGGAAAGTGCCAAGAACGGTCGATCGAGCCCAGGAGAAACGGATCTTGGTCGTGGCGACCGAGAACGCAGCCAGGCGCCGTCTGGGCGTCGGCCTACGCCCAGAGCTGGCCTTCGATTGCCTGCTCGGCCTCGTCGAGGGTGCCGGAGTACGCGCCGGTGGAGAGGTACTTCCACCCGCCGTCGGCCACGATGAGAGCGATGTCGGCCCGCTCCCCCGCCCGCTCCACCTTGCGCGCGACGCCCAGTGCGGCGTGCAGAGCGCAGCCGGTGGACACACCCGCGAAGACGCCCTCCTGTTCGAGCAGCTCGCGCGTACGCCGCAGCGCGTCGTGGGCGCCAACGGAGAGGCGGGTGGTGAGGACCGACTCGTCGTACAGCTCGGGGACGAACCCCTCGTCCACGTTGCGCAGTCCGTACACCAACTCGCCGTAACGCGGCTCGGCCGCCACGATCCGCACCCCGGGAACCCGCTCGCGCAGGAAGCGTCCGACCCCCATCAGCGTGCCCGTCGTACCGAGACCGGCCACGAAATGGGTGATCGACGGCAGGTCCTCGAGGATCTCGGGGCCCGTCGCCTCGTAGTGGGCGAGGGTGTTAGCGGGGTTGCCGTACTGGTACAGCATCACCCACTCGGGGTGCTCGGCGGCCAGCTCCTTCGCCACCCGTACCGCCTCGTTGGACCCGCCGGCCGCGGGTGAGAAGATGATGCGCGCACCCCACATCTCGAGCAGCTGTCGCCGCTCGGCCGAGGTGTTCTCGGGCATCACGCAGACCATCCGGTAGCCGCGCAGCCTCGCGACCATGGCCAGGGAGATGCCGGTGTTGCCCGAGGTGGGCTCGAGGATCGTGCAGCCAGGCGAGAGCAGGCCGTCCTTTTCGCCCGCCTCGACCATGGAGAACGCCACGCGGTCCTTGACCGAGCCGGTGGGGTTGCGGTCCTCGAGCTTCGCCCACAGCCGCACGTCGGCGGACGGCGACAGCCGCGGAAGGCCGATCAGCGGGGTGCGGCCGACCGCGTCGAGCAGCGACCCGAAGCGCATCTCGGCCCCGGCTCAGGCGACCCCGCCGGCCACGGCGGGCAGCACCGTCACGACGTCGCCCTCGTCGAGCTTCGCGGAAAGCCCGCCGAGGAACCGCGCGTCCTCGTCGTTGACGTACACGTTGACGAACCGCCGCAGCCCCGAGTCGTCGACCAGTCGCTCCCGCAGGCCGGAGTGCCGACTCTCGAGATCGGAGATCAGCTGGTCGAGGGTCGTGCCTGAACCCTCGACGGACTTCGCGCCTTCGGTGTAGTTGCGCAGGATCGTCGGGATGCGGACCTCGATGGCCATGCGCGTAACTCCAGGTGAGTGTGTGTTCAGGGCTTCTGTTGTCACAACCGCGTGTGCCGCACGGTCATTCCGCGGTGGCCGCGTAGGAGGAGACCACCCGTACCTCCTCCTCGGAGATCTCGTCGCCGACGATCCGGAACGACCGGAACTCCACAGTGTCGGCATCCGCGTCGGGGGCCCGGGTCGACACGAGGACATAGTGGGCGGCCGGCTCCGAGGCGTACGACACGTCCGTACGCGAAGGGTACGCCTCGGTGGCGGTATGGGAGTGGTAGATGACAACCGGCTCCTCGTCGCGCTCATCCATCTCCCGCCACACCTTGAACTGCTCCTTCGAGTCGAAACGATAGAAGGTCGGCGAGCGCTCGGCGTTCGTCATGGGGACGAACCTGGTCGGCCGGTCGGATCCCGACGGCCCGGCGACGACGCCGCAGCACTCGTCGGGATGGTCGGCGCGGGCGTGGGCGACGATGGCGTCATAGGTGGCGCGGTCGATCGTGAGCACGGCCAGAAGCCTATCGTGGCCTCACCACAGCTCCCCGTCAGGAAAGGGCCCTGACGAGCGTCTCCAGGAGGAACGAGAGCCAGTCGTAGGTGGCGTAGCCGGCGTACCGCGGGTCGTTCTGACCCATCCCGGCGAACTCCTGGTGGGCGTCCTCACCGACCCCGAGACGGGTGCCGAGCGCGAGTCGCACGTCGTTGAGAGCCCGCAGCCACGCGTTGGCCTGCCCGGCATCGAGTACGAGGTGGACGCCGCCCGCACCCGGCATCGAGGAGAGCACGGTGCCCGCCGCCTCGCGCTTCTCCTCGCGTAGGTCGGACTCGGTGTAGCGACGGAACTCCCCGGCCGCCTCCTCGTCGGCGGGATAGGCGTCGGGAAAGAGCCGGGCGAGCACGGGGTCTTCCGGCCGGGTCCTCGACTCGCCGATGCCGAGCGTTCGGGCGAACTCGTCGCCGCCGCGTTCCTCCTCACCGAGCAGCTCGAGCATCTCGGCTACGACTTCCCTGACGAGCGTGACCTCGTGGGCGGACAGCCGCGCGGCGACCCGCCCGTCGCGTGTGCGTCGAAATCCCCTGGTCACTCCTGGCCACAGTGTCTCGTGTAGAGTCTCATGTAGCACCTCGTGTCACGCGTTCTGCTGTTGGATGGTCGCCCACAGCCCGTAGGCATGCAGGCGCTCGGCGTCGTGTTCCATCTCCTCTCGGCTGCCGGTCGCGACGACCGCCTTGCCCTTGTGGTGAACGTCGAGCATGAGCTTCGTCGCCCTCCCCTTCGGGTAGCCGAACAATCGCTGGAGGACGTACACGACGTACGACATGAGGTTGACCGGATCGTTCCAGACGATCGCCACCCAGGGCAGAGCGGGCCGGACGTCCTGCTGCGACTCCGGCAGCTCCGCCTCGACAGGGAGAACGCTCACCCGCGGTCGCCTCCTCGATGGACCTTCCCTCTTTACCATGGTGCCCCGCCTGCCGTGCCGCCTTCCACCCTGCGCAGGTGGCGTCGCCGTGTCTACGGTTAGGGTTCGACCGTGGAGGGCGCACGATGAGCACGACCACGCCGGCATCGACGGGGGTGACGGCACCGCGGACGACCGCGCTGCTCACCGACCACTACGAGCTCACGATGCTGCGGGGGGCGCTGCACAGCGGCATGGCGGAGCGCCGGGCGGTGTTCGAGGTGTTCGCCCGGCACCTGCCGCAGGGCCGCAGGTACGGCGTCGTAGCGGGTATCGGCCGCCTGCTCGAGTCGCTCGAGCGCTTCCGGTTCGACGAGGACGTCCTCGACCACCTGTGTACGCAGGGGGTCGTCGACGACAGGACCTGTGAATGGCTGGCCTCGTACCGCTTCTCCGGCAGCATCGACGGCTACGCCGAAGGCGACTGCTACTTCCCGGGCTCACCGATCCTCGTCGTCGAGGCGCCGTTCGGGGAGGCCGTCCTGCTCGAGACGCTGGCCCTTTCGATCCTCAACCACGACTGCGCGATCGCCTCGGCCGCGTCGCGCATGGTCCGAGCCGCCGGCGACCGCCCGCTCATCGAGATGGGCTCACGGCGTACGCACGAGGAGGCGGCCGTGGCGGCCGCCCGTGCCGCGTACATCGCAGGTTTCGCGTCGACGTCGAACCTCGCCGCGGGGCGCCGGTACGGCGTCCCGACCGCGGGGACGAGCGCCCACTCCTTCACGCTGTTGCACGACAGCGAACGGCAGGCCTTTCAGGCCCAGGTCGACGCGCTCGGCAAGAGCACCACGCTGCTCGTCGACACCTACGACGTCGCGCGGGCGGTCCGCACGGGGGTGGAGATCGCCGGTCCGGAACTCGGCTCTGTCCGGATCGACAGCGGCGACCTGACAGTGCTCGCCAGGCAGGTACGCGAGCAGCTTACCGATCTCGGCGCGGCGAAGACACGGATCGTGCTGACCGGCGACCTCGATGAGCACTCCATCGCCGCCCTCGCGGTCGCGCCCGTCGACGGGTACGGCGTGGGCACGGCGCTGGTGACCGGCTCCGGCGCGCCCTCGGCCGCGCTCGTCTACAAGCTCGTCGCCCGCGCGGAGAGCGGTGCGGGAGACGGGCCGCTGCGGGCGGTCGCCAAGCGTTCGGTCGGCAAGCCCAGCCGGGGCGGGAGGAAGTGGGCCGTACGCCGCCGCGACGACCGTGCGCTGGCGACGGGCGAGATCCTGTCGATGACGCCGCCGCGCCCTGGACCGAACGACCGCGAGCTGCTGCGGCCGCTCGTCCGTGACGGTGAGGTGGTCGCGGGCGGGTCGCTCGGCGACGCGCGGGAGCGACACACCCGTTGCCTCGCCGAGCTCCCGCCGACCGCCTTCCAGCTCTCCAGGGGCGACCCGGCGATCCCCACGGTCTTCGAGGATGAGGGCGGCGGCCCCTGAGGACGGTGTTAGGAATCGCGTACGGAAGTGGCAGCTCCCGAGCGGAGCGTTCGAGGGCCGAGGAGCACCATGCCGCCGAAGGCGGTCGATGCCCGCAGGGCCGCAGCGGAGTCTCGGGAGCACGTGAACCGAGGCCAGGAGGCCCGAAGG
>JBOHCT010000136.1:0-11915 GCA_050699055.1 Streptosporangiaceae bacterium
CCGTCACCCTTGGCTTCTCCATGACCGAGCTGGCGGTGAGTACGCGCGAGCTGTGACACCTCGTGGTGGATGATCGCGTCGCACCGCTCGTGCAGCCGCCCGGCCAACGTGTCCCCGGGATCCTCAGGCGGGGCCGCAGGGGTCTCGAGCCTCGTGAGAACGGTCACGAACGCCTCCGCAAGATAGAGCCCGCACGTCTTCTGTGCGTCCGTCTTACTACGCAAGATAGTACTACGCACCGTCGTAGAGCGCCTGCGGTTCCGGCATGGTCAGCGTCGGTCGCGGCTCTCGCTGCCCGTACTCGAACCCGTCAGGTGCCAGCCTGGTGTGCGGACGTACTCTCTGTCGTCGTCCACTGGGCGGCTTCCCTGCTACGTCCGTAGCCGTAGCCGGGGTGCGCCGCGAGGCGTACGGGCGGCCGCGGGGGGTCTCGCCTGCGTCAGCGGAGGGAGAGGGCGGGGCGTCTGCTTCCTGAGGTGCGCAGGTCCGCCTCGACGCGCGCGGTCGCGGCGAGCAGGGCGGGCAGTAGCCGCCCGCGTAGGGAATCCGGTGTCGTGCGGCTGGCGTGCGACGAGACATTGGCGGCGGCGACCACCCGGCCGGTGCGGTCGCGGATCGGCGCCGCGATCGACCGTAGGCCCTCCTCGAGCTCTTGGTCCACCAGGGCCCAGCCCTGCCCGCGCGCGCGTTCCAGCTCGCCCCGTAGCGATCCGGCGGACGTGATCGTACGCGGGGTCAGCCGACGGAAACGGACCCCGCCCAGGTAGGCGTCCAGCTCGCCGGGCGGCAGGCCGGCCAGCAGCACCCTTCCCATCGATGTCGCGTAGGCGGGGAAACGGGTGCCGATGCTGATCGTCACGGTCATGATCCGGGAGGTCGGGACCCGCGCGACGTACACGATGTCCTCGCCGTCGAGCACCGACACCGAGCTCGACTCCTGGACCTCGGCGACGAGGCGTTCGAGGTGCGGCTCGGCGACCTCGGGCAGGGTGAGGCCGGACAGGTACGCGTAGCCGAGCTCGAGCACCCGCGGGCTCAGCGCGAACGCGCTCCCTTCGTTCCGGACGTAGCCGAGAGCCGCGAGCGTGTGGAGGAATCGGCGGGCGGTGGCGCGGGTGAGCCCGGTGGCGCGGGCGACCTCGCTCAAGGTCAGCGTGGGGGAGCTGGCGTCGAAGGCGCGGATGACGGCCAGCCCCCTGGCGAGAGACTGGACGAACTCGGGTCCTCGCTCGGCTCCCTCCATGATCACACCCCTTGAGCTATACTGATCACGATAAGTACAATTGTTCGTATGCCGAACATCATACCGTTGTCGGGTGCGTCCGCGTACACGTCCGAACAGCGGCGACAGGTCGACAGCTACGGAGGTGCTGGGTGGCCGAGATCGTGGCGCTGGACGAGGCCGTCTCCAGACTCGTGCGCGACGGCGACACGGTGGCGATGGAGGGCTTCACCCACCTCATCCCGTTCGCGGCGGGTCACGAGGTCATCCGTCAGCGCCGTCGCGACCTGAGCCTGATCCGGATGACCCCCGACCTGATCTACGACCAGCTCGTGGGGGCAGGGTGCGCGCGCCAGCTGGTCTTCTCCTGGGGCGGCAACCCCGGCGTCGGTTCGCTGCACCGGATGCGCGACGCCGTCAAGAACGGCTGGCCCGTGCCCCTGGAGATCGAGGAACACAGCCACGCCGGCATGGCCAACCGCTACGTCGCCGGAGCGTCGGGGCTGCCGTTCGCGACCATGCGCGGGTACGCCGGCACCGACCTGGCCGCGCGGACGAACGTGAAGCCGATCACCTGCCCGTTCACCGGCGAGGTCCTGACCGCGGTCCCGGCGTTGAACCCTGACGTCACGATCGTCCACGCGCAGCGCGCCGACCGGGCCGGCAACGTCCAGATGTGGGGGCTCACCGGGATACAGAAGGAGGCGGTGCTCGCCGCCCGCCGTTCGCTGGTGACCGTCGAGGAGGTCGTCGACGCCCTCGACCCGCGCCCGGGCCAGGTGCTGCTGCCGTCCTGGGCGGTGACGGCGGTGGCGCGGGTTCCCGGCGGCTCGCACCCCTCCTATACCCACGGGTACTCCGAGCGCGACAACGACTACTACATCCGCTGGGACCCGGTCAGCCGCGACCGCGAGGCGTTCACCGCCTGGCTCGACGAGCAGGTGTTCGGCGCGGAGAGGAGTGCCCGGTGATGGCGACCGGCGAGCGGGCGTCCCAGGAGGCCGCCTACACCGCGGACGAGATGATGACGGTCGCGGCCGCCAGAGCGCTGCGCGACGGCGCCGTCTGCTTCGTCGGGATCGGCCTGCCGAGCACGGCCGCGAACCTCGCCCGCCGGGCCCACGCGCCCGGTCTGGTGCTCGTGTATGAGTCGGGGGCGCTCGGCGCGAAGCCGGGCCGCCTGCCGCTGTCGATCGGCGACGGCGTACTCGCGGAGACCGCCGACTCTGTCGTGGCCATCCCCGAGATCTTCAACTACTGGCTGCAGCCGGGCCGCATCGACGTCGGCTTCCTCGGCGCGGCACAGTTGGACCGCTTCGGCAACATCAACACCACGGTGATCGGCGACTACGACGACCCCAAGGTCCGGCTGCCCGGCGCCGGCGGCGCCCCGGAGATCGCGTCGTCGTGCCGCGAGGTGATCGTGATCGCACGCCACCGCTCGCGGACCTTCGTGGAACGGCTCGACTTCGTGACTTCGGTCGGCTTCGGCGAAGG
This sequence comes from Streptosporangiaceae bacterium, assembly GCA_050699055.1. Lineage (GTDB taxonomy): Bacteria > Actinomycetota > Actinomycetes > Streptosporangiales > JBOHCT01 > JBOHCT01. Next base: position 2,720 of record JBOHCT010000136.1, read on the forward strand.
CCCCGGCAGTCGGCAGCGACTCGGCATGCGCGGCGGCGGCCCGCGGATGGTGATCACCGACCTCGGGATGCTGGCGCCCGACCCACGCTCCTGTGAGCTGACGCTCACCCGACTGCACCCCGGCCGCAGCGTCGACGAGGCCCGCGCCGCGACGGGGTGGGAGCTCGCCGTCGCCGACGACCTGGCCGTGTCCGAGCCACCGACCGACGCCGAGCTGCGGGTACTTCGCGACCTCAAAGCAACGCAGGGCTGACAGAGCAACGCAGGGCTGACAGGGAAGCCGACGGAGGAGGATCCGTGTCCGAACCGACCCGGTCGGTGGGTACGCAGGCGCCGCGGCTCGCGGTGCCGGGCTACGTACGCGACGCCGACGCCCATCCACCGCTGGACTGGCCGGACTACCGTTCCACGGCGCTGCGGCATCCGAAGCGCCCGCTGGTCCCGCTGCCCCACACGCTGACCGAGGTCACCGGCCCGGTATTCGGGGAGGACCGGGTCGCGGACACCGACCGGGACCTCACCCGGCAGCAGCCGGGCGAGCCGCTCGGCGAACGCATCATCGTGCACGGGTGGGTGCTGGACTCCGACGGCCGGCCCGTACCGGACGCCCTCGTCGAGGTCTGGCAGGCCAACGCCTGCGGGCGGTACGCCCACGAGGTGGACCAGCATCCGGCCCCGCTGGATCCGAACTTCACCGGCGCCGGCCGTCTGCTGACCGACGCCCACGGCAGGTACGAGCTCATCACGATCAAGCCCGGCGCCTACCCCTGGCGCAACCACCCGAACGCGTGGCGGGCCGCGCACATCCACTTCTCGCTGTTCGGCCGGGCGTTCACCCAGCGGCTCGTGACCCAGATGTACTTCCCCGGCGACCCGCTCTTCTACCAGGACCCGGTGTTCAACGCCGTGCCCACCGACGTGGGGCGGCAGCGCATGATCTCCGGGTTCGACCTGGACCGCACCGTCCCGGAATGGGCGCTCGCGTACCGGTACGACATCGTGCTGCGCGGCCGGGAGGCCACCCCGATGGACCCGATGGAGTCGTCATGACTCCGTACCCCGGCGTCCTCCTCCGTTTCGCTCCTCGCTCACTATCGTTCGCTGCGATGCTCGCTTTGGAGTCCGCCTCATGACCAAGCCGGTCACCCCTTCCCAGACGCTCGGCCCGTTCTTCGGGTTCGCGCTGCCCTGGCCGGACGGCCCGTACGCCGTCGCCGAGGACACGCCCGCCGCGTTCTGGATCCGGGGCCAGGTCTTCGACGGCGCCGGCGCCCAGGTCCCCGACGCTCTTGTCGAGACCTGGCAGGCTGACCCCGACGGCCGCTTCGACCACCCCGACGACCCGCGCGGCGCGGTGGGCCGGGAAGGCTTCCGGGGTTTCGCGCGCTGCTCGACCGACGCCGAGGGCCGCTACGCCGTCTGGACCGTCCGGCCGGGCCAGGTCCCCGCCCCCGACGGCCGGCCGCAGGCGCCGCACATCGACGTCACCGTGCTCGCGCGCGGGCTGCTGCATCGCGTCGTGACGCGCATGTACTTTCCCGACGACGGGGACGCGGTCGTCGCCGATCCGGTGCTCGCCTCGGTGTCCGACGACACCGCGCGTGGCACGCTGATGCTGGAGCCCGACGGCGACGGGTACCGTTTCGACATCCACCTCCAGGGAGAGCATGAGACCGTCTTCTTCGACTTCTAGCGGCGAAGGCGGCTCGCTCTTCGGCCCGCTCGTCACCAGCGACGCGGTGGCGCTGGCCGTGAGCGACCCCGCGTGGGTGCAGGCGATGCTCGACGCGGAGGCGGCGCTCGCACGGGCGCAGGCGCGGGCGGGTCTCATCGGGGAGCACGACGCGGAGGCGATCGCGGCCTGCTGTCGCGCCGAACGGATCGACGTCCCCGCCGTCGGACGGGCGGCGACCGCCGCGGGCAACCCGGTCGTCCCGCTGGTGCGGACGCTCACCTCGCTGGTGGGTGAACCGCATGGCGCGTACGTCCATCACGGGGCGACCAGCCAGGACATCCTGGACACCGCGATGATGCTGGTCGTCTCCCGGGCGCTGCGGCCGGTGCTCGACGACCTCGCCGCCGCCTCGGACGCCTGCGCGGAGCTGGCCGACCGGCACCGCTCCACCCTGTTGGCCGGCCGTACGCTGCTACAGCAGGCGCTGCCCGTGACGTTCGGGCTCAAGGCGGCCGGTTGGCTGGTCGCACTCGACGACGCGCGCCTGCGACTGGCCGAGGTGCGGCGCGAGCGGCTGGCCGCCCAGCTCGGGGGTGCGGCCGGCACCCTTGCCTCGCTCGGCGCCGAGGGCCCCCGCGTCGTCGAGCTGTTCGCCGCCGAGCTGGGGCTGGCCGTTCCCGTCGTGCCCTGGCACACCGGGCGGGGGCGCGTGGCGGAGCTGGCCGGCGGGCTCGGCGCGGTGTCGGGCGTGGCGGCCAAGATCGCGCATGACGTCGTCCTGCTCGCCCAGACCGAGGTCGGCGAGGCGACGGAGGGGGGCGGGCCCGACCGGGGCGGGTCGTCGACGCTTCCGCACAAGCGCAACCCTGTCGGGGCGATCACCACGCTGGCCTCGGCGCGCCGGGCGCCGGCGCTGGTGGCGACCCTGCTCGCGGCCATGGAACAGGAGCACGAGCGCGCGGCCGGCTGGTGGCAGGCCGAGTGGGAGCCGCTGCGTGACCTCTTTCGGGTCACCGGTGGCGCGGCGCATGGGATTCGCGAGGTCGTTTCCGGACTCGAGGTCCACGCGGACGCTATGCGTGCCAACCTGGACCGTACGGGCGGCCTGCTGCTCGCCGAGCACGTGACGACGGCGCTCACCCCGAAGCTGGGCCGGCTCGCCGCGCACGAGCGGGTCCAGGCGGCATGTCGTACGGCCCTGTCGGGGGAGCGGTCGCTGCGGTCCGTACTCCTGGACGACCCGGAGGTCGCGGCGCACCTCCGGCCGGCGGATGTGGACACGCTCCTCGACCCGGCCGGCTACCTCGGCGCTTCCGACACTTTCGTGGAGCGCGCGCTGGCCCACCACCGCGCCGTCGCCCCCTCCGCACCGCCACCCCCTCCACGCCGATCTTGAAGTTATCGGGCACTAACTCGCGAGTAACCCCCCGATATCCTCAAGATCGGCGGAAGGGAGAGCGACCGATGAGCGACGACCGCGACCGGCACACGCGCGGCATGGCCGTCCGCCGCGACGTCCTCGGCGACGACCACGTCGACAGGGCGGTCGCGGGCACGACCGGCTTCACCGCGGACTTCCAGGACTTCATCACCCGCTACGCCTGGGGCGAGCTATGGACCCGGCCGGAGCTGGACCGGCGTACCCGCTCGTGCGTCACGCTGGCGGTGCTGACCACCCTCGGTTGCGTGGACGAGGTCGGCATGCACGTCGAGGCGGCGCTGCGGAACGGCCTGACCCGCGAGGAGATCGCCGAGGTGCTGCTGCACACAGGAGTGTACGCGGGGGTGCCGCGGGCGAACGCGGCGTACAAGGCGGCGCAACGCGTGCTGCGCGACCTCGACGGAGAGCCTCCCGCCGGGTAGCCGTAGCCCCTCGACGGTCGTCTCGAACGCTGGCCGGCACTCGACGGGGGCGGTCAGAGCAGCCGTTCCAGTCGTAGGCGGACAGCGAAGGGCTCGGCCGCGGCGAACGCGCCGCTGACCTCGCCGGTGTCCTGGTAGCCGAACTCGCCTGCGAGATGACAGGCCAGCGTCGACGGCGGGGGATCGAGATCCACGATCCAGTAGTGCCCGATGCCGGCGTCGGCGTACTCGCTCCGCTTGGTCACGTAGTCGGTGCGTCGCGAGCCCGGTGAGACGATCTCGACGGCGACCAGCACCTCGGACGCCCGCAGCAGCCCGCCCTCCTCGCGCACCCGCTGCCGCGCAGTGCGCTGCGCAATCACGAGATCGGGGCGGCGGGAGAACCCGGGTCGATCGGATGAGGCCAGCTCCAGGTCCACGTCGACGTCCTGGATCACCTCGAGGTGCTCCGGGGCCTGGGATCGTAGTTGGACGGCCAGCTCCAGCGACGCGGCGTTGTGGTCCGGCCCAGGGCTCGGCGACATCAGCAGGCGCCCTTCGACAAGCTCGGTGTAGCCAGAGTCGGTCTCGCCGAGCGCCGCGTACTCAGCGATCGTCAGCAGGCGGACAGGAGGTTGGGGAACGGCCGTCACAGCTTCTCCTCACGTCACCGCTCAGTGTGGCACATGCGATCCATGCGACGCCGGACGGTGGCGGTCTCGCTGACGGTGCCTGAGGCCGAGGCCTTGGCCCGCGTGCTGGCGGCCACGCCGGTACAGGAGGGACGTCGATGAGACAACGGGTGACACGCCCCGCCCGAGGGAGCGGATGCACGCCGGCCTGACGTTGGATGCAAGTGGTACACAAACGTCGGATGCCCGGATGCGCGGGTTGTTGACCCGGGTTCCAAGGGGCCGCGGTGCCCTGGGTCAGCGTTCGAGGAGTGTTTGGATGCGGATGTCGCGTGCGCGGTTCATGTGGTGGCGTGCGCGTTGTTCGGCGGCTTCGGCGTCTTTGTCGTTGATGGCGCGGATGATGGCGTCGTGTTCGTCGAGGGTTTCGGTTGTTCGGCCGGGGATGTCGAAGGTGGTGCCGGGGAGCCGTCGGACGGCGTGTTCGACCTGGGTGAGGAAGCGCCCGAGGTAGTGGTTGCCGGCGGCGAGTCGGATCTGGCGGTGGAAGTCGAGGTTGAGGGCGGACAGCCGGGCGGGGCGGTCCTGCGCGGCGCGCATGCGGTGGTGGATGCGTTCGAGGTCGTCGACGAGGCCTGGGGGGCCGCGGCGGGTGGCGAGGCGGGCGGCGAGGCCTTCGAGGTTGGCCCGCACGACGTAGAGCGCGAGGGTGTCTTCCAGCGACAGGGAGGCGACGAGGGTTCCCTTGTGGGCGGCCTTGACGACGAGGCCTTCGTCTTCGAGGCGGCGTAGCGCTTCGCGGACGGGGGTGCGGCTGACGGTGAGCTCGCGGGCGAGTTTCTCTTCGCGCAGCCATGCGGCTGGGGGGAGGGCGCCGTCGAGGATGGCTTCGCGCAGCGCGTCGGTGACGGCGTCGGTGGTGCCGCCGCGGGTGGGCAGAGTGCCGAGGTAGGTCGCGAGACGGGTGCGGCGGGGGTTTCTGCCCGCTGGTGCACGGTCTGTCACGAACGCTCAGCCTATACCCGCTGGCGTTTGAACCCATGTTGAATGCAATATGGTGGACGTGCTTGGCTGTCGGTGGAGGGAGGCGTGTGGTGACACGCGCGGGGAAGAGGGTCGTGGTGGTGGGGGCGGGTAATGCGGCGTTGTGCGCGGCGTTGGCGGCGCGCGAGGCGGGGGCGGAGGTGCTGGTGCTGGAGCGGGCGCCGGAGCGGTTGAGGGGGGGTAATACGGCGTTTACGGCGGGGTCGATGCGGGTGGCCTACCGGGGGGTGGAGGATCTGCGTCGGCTGATGCCTGACCTGTCGCAGGCGGAAGTCGATCGCAGCGACTTCGGCTGCTACACGGAGGAGGATTTCCTCGATGACCTGGCGACGGTCACCGAGTACCGCACCGACCCGACGTTGGCGGAGACCCTGGTCAGGAGGAGTTTCGACACCCTGGGGTGGATGACGGGGCAGGGGGTGCGTTTCGTGCCGATCTATGGTCGGCAGGCGTTCGAGGTCGACGGCCGGTTCCGGTTCTGGGGTGGGCTGACCGTCGAGGCCTCCGGCGGCGGGCAGGGGCTGGTGGACGCGTTGACCAGGGCGGCGCGGCGCGGTGGTATCGCGATCGAGTACGGGGCGCGGGCGACCTCCCTGGTCGAGGACGACGGCAGGGTCCGCGGCGTCGTCGTCCGCCGGAACGGGGCAACCGAGGTCCGCGAGGCGGATGCGGTGGTGCTGGCCTGCGGCGGGTTTCAGGCCAACGCGGAGTGGCGTACCCGTTACCTCGGGCCGGGGTGGGACCTGGCGAAGGTGCGCGGCACCATGTACGACACCGGCGACGGGATCCGGATGGCCCTCGATGCGGGCGCCAGCCCGTGCGGCAACTGGTCGGGCTGCCACGCGGTCGGCTGGGAACGCAACGCACCCGAGTTCGGTGACTTGTCTGTCGGGGACCATTTCCAGAAGCACAGCTACCCGTTCGGCATCATGGTGGGCGACCACGGTCGGCGGTTCGTCGACGAGGGCGCCGACTTCCGTAACTACACCTACGCCAAGTACGGCCGCGCGATCCTCGAGCAGCCGCACCAGGCCGCCTGGCAGGTCTTCGACCACACGGTCACGCACCTGCTCCGCGACGAGTACCGGATCCGGCAGGTCACCAAGGTCACCGCCGACACCCTCACCGGGCTCGCCGACCAGATGGACGGCGTCGACCCGAAGGCGTTTCTCGCCACGGTGGAGGAGTTCAACGCCGCCGTGCGCACAGACGTGCCGTTCAACCCCAACACCCGCGACGGCCGCGGCACGACCGGCCTGGACATCCCGAAAAGCAACTGGGCCAACCCCATCGCCACCCCACCGTTCGAGGCCTACGCCGTCACCTGCGGCATCACCTTCACCTTCGGCGGGCTGCGTATCAACCGCCACGCCCAGGTCCTCACCACTGAACACCAGCCCATCCCGGGCCTCTACGCCGCGGGCGAGCTGGTCGGCGGCATCTTCTACTTCAACTACCCCGGCGGCAGCGGTCTCACAGGGGGCGCCGTCTTCGGCCGCATCGCGGGCGCCAACGCCGGGACGGACGCGGCAGCCACGTGATCACCTCCCCGCCACCGGAGGGGAACAGCACACCGAACGTGAAAGCGGCCGCGCCCCAGGACCCCGCGCGGATCGGCGGCCGCCGACGCGGGATCTCGGGGCGCCACGATCTCGATTTGAGTACGACTCCGTAACAACCCCCGCCGCCGTGCTTGCCAAGCGGGCTCATCGGGTCCTGAATGAGTGTTCATAGACCGACACAGCTCCGCAGCATCACCATGGTCTTTTCCTATGAATGATCATTCGACCGCGACCCGGGCACCGACGGCGGGCAGACTCGACGTACGCGGCGTGACGGTCCGCTTCGGCGGCCTGACGGCGCTCGACGACGTCGCGCTGTCTGTCGCCTCCCACCAGGTGGTCGGCGTGATCGGTCCGAACGGCGCGGGCAAGACCACCCTCCTCAACGTCCTCTGCGGGTTCGTCCGCCCCGAGTCCGGCGCTGTCGCCTGGGACGGGCGCGAGCTCAGACGGCTGCGCCCGCACCGACTCGCCTCCCTCGGTATCGCCCGCACCCTGCAGGGGCTCGCCCTCTTCCCCGGCCTCACCGTCGTCGAGAACGTCATGGTCGGCGCGACCCACCGGGCGCGTGCCGGGTTCGGGTCCGCCCTGTTCGGCCTGCCCCGTTCGGACCGTGACGAGCGCGTGCTGCGGGAACAGGCGATCGGGGCACTCGGCGAGCTGGACGCCGCCGACCTCGCCGACCGCCTGCCGGGCGAGCTGCCGTACGGCGTGCAGAAGCGGGTGGCGCTCGCCCGTGCCCTCGTCGCCCGCCCCCGGCTGCTGCTTCTCGACGAGCCGGCCAGCGGGCTCTCCGAAGCGGAGATGGGGGAGTTCGGCACGCTTATCGGCCGGCTGCGCGCGCACCTGTCAGTCGTCGTCGTCGAACACCACATGGACCTCGTGATGTCGGTCTGCGACACGGTCGTCGTCCTCGACTTCGGCAAGGTCATCGCGGACGGCAGCCCGGGTGAGGTGCGTGCGAACCCCGCCGTCACGGCCGCGTACCTCGGGGAGGACGACGGCCCGGGTGGGGAGGCGGCCGATGCCTGATGCCGCCACGCTGCACATCGACGGGCTCGTCGCCGCCTACGGCCCGGTCCGCGCCCTGGACGGCGTGTCGCTCACCGCGGAGGGCGGGAGCATCACCGCGGTCCTCGGCGCGAACGGCGCGGGCAAGACCACACTTCTTCGAACGATCAGCGGCTTCGTACGCCCCCTCGCCGGGTACGTGCGGATCTCCGGGAGAGAGCTCACCGGCCGACCGCCCGAGGACGTCGTCCGCGCGGGTGTCTCCCACGTGCCCGAGGGTCGGGGGGTCATCGCCGAGCTCACCGTCGAGGAGAACCTCAGGCTCGGCGCACTGTGGCGCCGGGGCCGCGCGGACAGGGCGACCGCGCTCGCCGAGGCCTACGACCTGTTTCCCCAGCTCGCCGAGCGGCGCGGCAGGCAGGCGAGCACGCTGTCCGGCGGCGAGCGCCAGATGCTCGTGCTGGGCCGCGCCGTGATGGCCCGGCCGCGGGTGCTCCTCCTGGACGAGCCGTCGCTCGGGCTCGCACCGAAGATCACCGCCCAGATCATGGCGCTGATCCATGGGCTGCGCGAGCGGCACGGCCTCACCGTGCTGCTCGTGGAGCAGAACGCGCGCGGCGCGCTCGCCATCGCGGACCGTGGAGTCGTGTTGGCCGGCGGTCGCGTGGTAGCCGCGGCGCAGGCCGCCACCCTCGCGGCCGACGACGATCTCCGCCACCACTATCTCGGCTTCTGACGGTTCGGCCAGTGAAGGGAGGCGCGGCGTGCGCGAGCTCGTGGCGTTCACGCTCAGCGGGATCAGCTTCGGGATGATCTACGCGGCGGTGGCCCTCTCCCTTGTGCTCATCTGGCGGGCCACCCGGGTCCTCAACTTCGCCCAGGGCGGGATGGCGATGCTGACGACGTTCATCGCGCTGACCGCCATTCAGCGGACCGGCTCGTACTGGGAGGGCTTCGTCATCGCGCTGGCCGTGGGCCTCGTGCTCGGCGCGGTCGTCGAGCGCGTGATCATCCGCCCGGTCGAGGGCGGACCACACCTCAACGCGGTGATCGTCACCCTCGGCCTCCTCGTCTTCCTCGAGGGCCTGGCCGGAATCATCTACGGCGGACAGTTCCGTTCGTTCCCCGCCGCGTTCTCCATCGGCGGCCTGCACGTCGGCACGGGCCAGATCGCGCTCTCGCGCTTCGATCTGTTCGTCATCGGCTCGGTACTCGTGGTCGCGGTGCTTCTCGCGGTGCTGTTCCGGTTCACGCCGGTCGGGCTGCGCATGCGGGCGGCGGCGTTCAACGCGGAGGTGGCACGGCTGCTCGGCGTCCGCGTCGGGCGTGTCCTCACGCTCGGCTGGGCGCTGGCCGGACTCATCGGCTCGCTCGCCGGGCTGCTCGTCTCCCCGGCGACGCTGCTGCATCCGAACAGCATGGACCCGATC
>JBOHCT010000137.1:0-11836 GCA_050699055.1 Streptosporangiaceae bacterium
CTATCGGGTAGGGAAGCCGTTGCCCGCTAGGCGCGCCGAAGCGAGGGGTGTGTATTGGGTATTGAACACATGCTCCTCGCGGAGGCCGGGTTAATTGGGACTTTCAAATAATCTTCGTTGTAGAAGTTCAGGATGCAGGTCAAATGAAGCTGCACCCCGTAGACCTTGTCGTGGACGGTGTTGCGACGCACCGTGTAGGGCTGCCAGTCCTTCGGGAAGCCCATCTCCTTGCCGTCCTTCTTGACGTAGGAGTCGAGCGGCAGGAGGTCGCCGGTGAGGCCGAACTCCGGGATCCAGCCGCCTGGCTCCTCGACCAGGTCCGGAACATTTCCTGAGGAGAAATCGGCCAGGATCTTCGTACGCAGGTCCGGCCATTGGAACTTCTGCCAGTTGACGGTGACCCCGTGATCCTTCTCGAACGCGTCGATGACCTGCGCGTAAGCGTCGTAGCTGTGGCCGGCGTTCCAGTAGACATCCACGGTGCCCTCGCCGCCACCCCCGCCCGAGCCGCCGCAGCTCGCCAGGGTCGGGACGGCCAGGCCAGCGGTCGCCGCGGAGCCCGCGAGGCGCAGGAAGCCCCGGCGCGACACCCCCGGAGAAGAAGCCTGCCTCTCGGGACCGGTCACTCGCCTCTCCTCTCCTCGGGTCGTCCCTTATGACGGGACAACGTACTACTCCACGAGCCCCTCGACCCTCTGGGCTCACGGCCTGTACGTCAAGAGTCACAGCCGGTCGTGGCCACTACGAGGTCCGCGTCGGCCGCGGACCGGTGACCGCCGCGCCGTCCAGCTTGATCGCGGTGACCGAGTGCGCGGGGAAGGTGTAGGTGAAGCGATGGGTCCCCACCTCGATCGTCCGCGTGTCGATCGACACCTTGTCGGGCACCACCCAGCGCGAACTGGTAGTCCAAGGGGTTGTAGGCGCTGCATACGTTGATGTCAGGATCCGCCGCCTTCATCGCCTTGTAGAAGTCGACGAAGCCGTCGTGCGGCCCCGAGGTGTAGGAGACAGTGATCACGCTGCCCTCGGACGGGATGCCGCCGGGGTAACGCGTAGCCGTGATCCCGGAGTCCACGAACTTACCGAGGAAGCCGGGATCGGTACGATCGTTCTCAGCGTCCCAGATGCTCGAGCCGCCGTACGGGTAACGGTGGTTGGCGCCGAACACCAGCCGAGGCACGGCGCCCTGGCGGTCCGCGGGGTCGATCGTGACCGTGGTCGTGGGCTCGCCGGCCGAAGCCGGCGTGGCGGCGACGCCGGACCACGAGAGGCACATCATGCCCCCAGCACGGGACACTGCGAGGGGCAACGCGAGGGACCGGTTTCTCCAGGGACGCCGCAACGTACGCACCTCCTTGCGCGTAGGTGTCATCTGCCGCACGACCGGTTTTCTTGGACGTGGCGCACGCGGACTCCCGAACGATCAGGGTCCATTCCCGGAGCCGCACCCGTCCTCGGTCGGGGGCTTCGCCGCCCAGACGGCTGAACTGTCAAGGGCCGGACCTTGCGCCGCGGACCGGCTTCGCGAGGGGACGAGAGCATGGTGGGCGAACGCTCAGCCGCTGATCGGGACGTTCTTCACCGTCCCGTACCCGCTGAAGTGGACGTCGACCGCGGCGGTCCCGACCGGGGGAGGGGACACCACGGCCCAGGCGCTCTTCGTCTCGCCTGGGCCGAGGTCGCCGAGCCCGAAGGAGCACACGCAGTGCGACTCGGTGTCGGCCACCACCCAGTACTTCGTGCGGGAGGAGTCTACGAGGTTCACCCAGTAGGCCTCGGAACCGTAGTAGTGGTCGGCGTAGCCGCCCGCGTAGTCATCTGGGGTACGCGCCCACTGGTCGAGGTCGACGCTCTTCGAGCTGGTGTTGTGGACGGCGAACCGGGCGAGGACGCCGTGGCTGAGCCGCCGCAGGTCGGTGACCTGGATGCGCAACCCCTTGGTGTACGGCACGCCCCCGGTGACGGGTTCGCCGAGCGTGGTGGCGTCCGGGGACGGCTCAGCCGCGCCACTGGTGGGTGGCGGACTCGTGTGTCGCGTCACGGTGCGCGTATAGGAGATCTCGACCCGCCGGTTGCGCTTGCGGCCGGCCGGGTTGTCATGGCCGTTCCTGCGGTTGGGGGCGACCGGGTTGGCCTCGCCCTTCCCGGCGACGGTGAGCGTGATCCGCGTGCCGGCCAGCCGCTCGCCAACGGCTCCCTTGACGGCTTCCGCCCGCCTCTTGGACAGCTCCTTGTTGTAGCTCTTCGACCCCTTCGAGTCGGTGTACCCCGTGATCGCGACCGGGCCGTCGGTCTCGGACTTGATCCGCCGGGCGACGTAATCCAGCTGAGTGTCGGCGCGCGCGCCGAGCTTCGCCCTGTCAAAGGCGAACAGTACGTCAGACGACACCTCGACGGTGACCTTGCCCCTCTGGTCGCGCGCGTGCCTGGCGGAGGAGTCGCTGCGGAACTCCAGAGCGAGCGGATCGCCCCCGTCACGGACCAGCTGGACGGAGGACGGCTCACCGCTGACCTTCGGCAACCGCGCGTCGGCGCGCCGCTGACCGCTATCTGGTGGGAGATGCCGAGATGCAGGTCCTGGACCGCGACCGTGTCAACCTCGTCGGGCAACGCATAGGCCGCCCACGCGTAGGCGGGTTCGCCCGGCCGCAGGTCGATCGGTGACGTGTCCAGGTTGGTGCACAGGCACTTGCCTGACTTCGCCGCTTTTGGCGGGAAGTACTTGCGGCCGGTGCCGAGGTCGACAAGATACTCCCGGGAGAAGGAGGCGTTCCACCATTGGTACGTGGCGTATTGAGTGCTGTACGGCTTGACGTGGACGACCTCGTTGTCGGTTACGTTCCGCAGCCGGTAGCGGGCGATCGCCATGTCGGAACCCTCGTGCTGCACCGACAGCACGTCGACAGCCACCGAGCCGTTCGTCAGTGTGGCCAGTGCCTTCGCGTCCGACAGCGCGCCTCCCGACGGCTCGGACGCAGTCGCGGCCCCGCCGGCCGTGGGCGAGGACGACGCGGGTCCGGAGCGCGCCCTCGTCCCGCCGCCGGAACAGGCTGCCAGCGCGGCCACAAGACCGACCAGCAAGACGACGACGAGCGGCGAGCGACGCACAGACGACCTCCCGAGTTCGAGGTGCCGCTCGGCCCAGGCGACGCGCACACGACAGGCAGCTCCGAACGGAGGGGACGCGATGCGCCCGCCGGTGCGCGCCTCCCACGGGCTGGCCGAGGGCGGTAACAGGTTACTAGGCTGGTTAATCGTTTGACAACCGACCCGGCATTGTGGCGGCGGGACCGCCTGCGGCGGCGCTCGCGCGGCCCGCGCCGATCGACCACGACGGCGGGCGGACGTGCTGGACGATCAGCGTGAACGTCGCCCCCAGCTCGACGAGCAGGCGCAAACGGCTAGCCGTGGAGCGCCGTCACGACGAAGGCATGCCCGTTGCCGCCGACGCACCGGCGGTTGCGTCGACACCGCCGTTCGGGTTACAGCGGTCGCGGCGGCTCGGTGCGGGGACGGCGGACGCCCGCGGATCGTAGGTGACCGCAGCCGAGATCGCGTCAAAACACGAGGATGGGGATGGTGGAACGGTGCGGGTTGCCCTGGCCCAGACGGACTGCGTGCTCGGCGACGTGGCGGCGAACCTCGCCCAGGCGGAGCGATGCGTCAAGGATGCCGCGGCGCGTGACGCGGATTTGGTGGTCTTTCCCGAGCTGAGCCTGAACGGGTACGCGCTCGGGACGCTCTCTCACGACAGCTCGTTGCGCGCCGATGACGACCGGATCGCCGCCCTGTCGGGTCACGGGCCCGATGTTGTCGTCGGCTTCCACGAGGATGCCCCGCTGCGTCGCTACAACGCGGCCCCCTATCTGGAGGCGACCGGGACGCGGCACCTCCACCGCAAGCTGTACCTGCCCAACTACCTGGCGTGGGAGGAGCGCAAGTATGCGAGCCCCGGCCAGTCAATGCGCGCGTACGACACCCGCCACGGCCGTATCGCGACGTTGATCTGCAACGACGCGTGGCAGTCGGTCTTGCCGTGGATCGCGGCGCAGGACGGCGCCGAGATGATACTGATCCCCTCCACCAGCGCGTTGGGCGTCGCGCCCGGTTCCCTCGACACGATCAGCTACTGGGACGACCTCTTGCGGTTCATCGCCCGGATGCAGCAGTGCTGGGTCGTCTTCGTGAACCGCGTGGGCGACGAGGCGGGAGCCCGTTTCTGGGGCGGGTCACGGGTCATCGACCCGCTCGGCGGGGTGGTGGCGCAGGCGCCGCGGTGGGACCCGGCGCTCGTCGTCACCGACGTGGACCTGCGCGTCGCCCGCCATCGTCGCCGGGAGGTCCCGCTGCTGGCGGAGTTTCGGCTCGGGCTGGTGGCGCGCGAGATCGACCGGCTGATCCACGAGGGCGGCGACCTGTGACCGCCCGTTCTGGGACCCGCTCCCGTGCGGCTAGCCGGCGCTCGACCGGGACGAACAGGCGGCCGTTGCAGATACAACAACCATGGTTGCCATAAACGGCCGTCCAGAGCACCATCGAGTCGTGGCGACGGAGAGCTCGACCAGCGTCCAGCGGGCGATCGCGATCCTGGAGGCGCTCGGTTCCCCCGAGGGGACGCAGCGGCGAGGTCTCGGGGTCGTCGATATCGCGCGCCTGGTCGGCAGGGAGAAGTCCCAGGTGTCACGCACGCTGAAACTGCTGGCGGAGGCCGGCCTCGCCGATCGTGACCCGGAGACGTTGCGGTACCGGTTGGGCTGGCGGCTGTTCACCCTGGCGGCGAACGCCGGCGAGCAGCGGCTGCGCTTCGTGGCACCGCCGATCTTGCGACGCCTGGTCGCCGCGGTCAAGGAGCGGGCACATCTGAGCGTCCTCGCGGGGGGCGGCGTGCTGACGGTTCTGTCGGAGAGCCCGTCGCGGGCGGTCCAGACGGCCGGCTGGGTGGGCCGGGTCACTCCGGTATACTGCACGTCGTCCGGCCGGGCGCTGCTCTTCGACCACGCGGACGAGGATGTCCGCGCCCTTCTCGAAGGCTTGGACCTCTCCGGGGGAGGACCCAAGGCCCCTCGAGACGTCGGCGACCTACTGGACCGGCTGCGGCGGGCCCGCGACCGCGGGTACGCGCTGGTGGACGAGGAGTTCGAACCCGACCTCGTGGCCGTCGCCGCGCCTGTCCGTGACGCCCGCGGCCGCGTGGTGGCGGCACTGAACGTCTCCGCCCCCAAGTTCCGCATGAGCCGTGGTCTGGCTGCGGTCGGCCGTCAGGTCCGGGCCGCCGCCGACCAGCTCTCCCGCTCCCTCACCACCGGCCAGGAAACCGGGTCCGGCGACCATGCCTCGGCACGGGCCGCTCGGGCGAGGGGTTCCGTTCCTATCGGCAGGGGGCCCGCGTGACCGTTCACCCATTCGCGTTCTTCAGCAGTGGACTACGCCTGGACGCGGACCTGCACCTACCCGACGACGGCGGCGCCGGAGCACCGTACCCGGCGATCATCCCGCTGTCCGGGTTTCAGGGACTCAAGGTCATCCACCCCGAGCGGTTCGCGCGCGCGTTCGTACCGCGCGGCTACGCCGTGCTGACCTTCGACTACCGGAGCTTCGGGGACAGCGAGGGCGAGCGCGGCCGTCTCGTCCCGCAGGAATGGGCCGAGGACGCGCGGGCCGCGGTCGACCGGCTCACCGCCACCAGCGAGATCGACCCCGAACGGATCGCGGTGGTCGGCTGGGGGTTGGGCGGCGGGGTCGCGGTGGCCGCCGCGGCCGACGATCCACGAGTCCGCGCGGTCGCGGCGGTCAACGGGATCGGTGACGGCACCCGCTCCACCCGTGCCATGCACGACGAGGTGTCCTGGCGCAGGCTGGTGGACCGCGTCGCGGCCGACCGCGGCCGCCGGGCACGGCTCGGCCGCTCCGAGGTCACCTCCCCGTGGGACATCGTCCGCCTCGACCTCGACACCGCCACCGACGGCTACGTCGACACTGAGCTCTACCGGGCCCCCGGCTTCGGAGCGGGCGTGACGTTGGAGTCGGCCGACCGGCTGCTGCGGTTCTCGCCGGAACGGGTCGCCCACCGCATCGCCCCGCGCCCGCTGCTCATCGTGCACGGCAGGGAGAACCGCCTGCACCAGCCGGAAGAGGCCAGGTCGCTGTACGACCGCGCGGCCGATCCGAGGCAGCTGGTCCTCCTCGCAGGCTGCGGTCACACCGAGTGGATGTACGACGATCACCCGACCTTTCTCTCCCTGGTCGACCGGCTCGACGACTTCGTCAGGTCGGCACTCGCCATGGAAAGGCGAGCGCGGTCCCGGGTGGGCTGAGCCGTGGCCTTTCTCCAGCGCATTGCTGGTCGCTGGCCGATCGCGACGGCCGGCCGCGATGCGGGACGCGCGAGCCGGGGTCCCCGCGGAAACGCGACGGTGTCTTCGTGGGGTGAGGTCCCGGCAGTCCTGTCGCCGGGCGCTTTAAGATAAGCCCATCCAGTGTCGGAGGAAAGGCGGCTCATGAACAGCGCCACCACCGCCCGACCCCCGGGGACGGACCCGCGCGCGAAGGCTGCCCCGCTCGAGTTTCGACGGGCCACCAAACACTACGAAGGTCAGCCCGAGCCCGCTGTCCGCGAGCTTTCGCTCACGGTCCCAGCCGGCGATATCTGCGTACTCGTCGGCCCGTCCGGCTGCGGCAAGACCACCGCGATGCGGATGGTCAACCGGCTGATCGATATCTCCGGCGGCGACATCCTGCTCGATGAGCAGAGCGTCAGGGAGCGCGACCCCGCCGATCTCCGGCGCGAGATCGGCTACGTCATCCAGCAGGTCGGTCTCTTCCCTCACCTCACCATCGGCGCGAACATCGCCACCGTCCCGAAGCTGCTCGGCTGGGGCAAACGGCGCATCGCCGACCGGGTGGACGAGCTGCTCACGTTGACCGGCCTGGACCCGGGGACCTACCGTGACCGCTACCCCAAACAGCTGTCGGGGGGACAGCAGCAGCGGGTCGGTGTCGCGCGTGCGCTGGGCGCCGACCCGTCGGTCATGCTCATGGACGAGCCGTTCGGCGCCATCGACCCGATCAACCGCGACCGCCTGCAGAACGAGTTCCTGCGCCTGCAGGCCGAGATCCGGAAGACAGTGGTGTTCGTCACCCACGACATCGACGAGGCGATCAAGATGGGCGACCACATCGCGATCCTGCGGGAGGGCGGCGTACTGGCCCAGTACGACACCCCTGAGGCCATCCTCACCCGCCCGGCGGACGACTTCGTCGCACGGTTCGTCGGGGCGGACAGAGGGCTCAAGCGGCTCACCTTGTCGCGGTTGAGCGACCTCGACCTGATCGAGGCCCACTGCGTCACCGAGGCCGCCGCCCAGGGAGCGGGTGACGACGCCAGGACCGTGGTGGTCGACGAGGGCGGCCATCCCGTCGGGCGTCCCCGTCCAACCGGCCATGGTGCGCGCGATGATCGTCAGCCGCCCGGCGGCAGCGCCCACGAGGACGCCCGTGAAGTGACTGCGCTGGGACCGGTCGCCCGGATCGATACCTCATTGCGGGACGCGCTGTCGCTGGTGCTCTCCGACCCGGAGCGAGCGCTCGTCGTGGTCGGCGACGAGGGTCGGGTCGCCGGCCTCGCTTCTGTCGACCTGATCGGTTCGGCGCTGGTGCGGTTCCACGCCGCGCCGACCGGCGACGACGGCGCGAGCGGACATCGCCGACCTGACCCGTCCCCGGGCCAGCCGAGCGTGACGAGTCCATGAACAGCGTATCGCTCGTGCTCCCGCTGGCCGACGGAGGTAAGCCCGTCATCCCCAGCTTCGGCGGGGCCACCCCCTGCGTACGCAACAACCGCGGGTTCTGCTGGGGGTGGTTCAGCTCACACTGGGGCGACGTCTTCGGGCCCGCCCTGGTGCAGCACATCGTCCTCACCGTGGTCGCGGTGGGGATCGGCTCCGTCATCGCCCTCGCGGCTGCGATCGCCGCGTACCGGTTCGGCTGGCTCGCCCCGCCGGTGACCGCCTTCACCGGCTTCCTCTACACCATCCCCAGCCTGGCCCTCTTCCAGATCCTCGTGCCGGTCACCGGCCTGACCATATTCACCGCGGAGATCGCGCTCGTCTCCTACACCCTCCTGATCATCTTCCGCAACGCGCTCACGGGTCTGACCGAGGTGCCGGACGAGGTGCGCGAGGCGGCCAACGGGATGGGGCTGACGCCGACCCAGCGCCTGCTGCGCGTCGAGCTGCCACTGGCGGTGCCGGCCATCGTCGCGGGGGTGCGCGTCGCCGTAGTGACCGTGATCAGCCTGGGGACCGTGGCGGCGTACGTGGTCAACATGGGTCTCGGAGCGCCGATCCTGAACGCGCTGAACTCTGGGCCGTTCAAGACCGAGGTCGTGGGCGGGGCAGTGCTGGCGATCCTGCTCGCGGTGGTCGCCGACGGCGTGCTGGTGATCGTCCAGCGCCTCATCACCCCGTGGACGGCCGCGCGTGCGGGTGGCGCGGTGCGCCGCGGACCCCGCGTCGGTCTCCGGAGGCTGGTCCCATCGCGGGTGGCGGCCAGGGGAGGGATGACCGCGCTGATCCTTCTTCCCCTCATGCTGGCCGAGTCCACACACGGTAAGGCGGCGACCGGGGGCGGCGTCGGTCAGGCCTTCGTGCGGGCCTTTCCCTTCATCGTCGACCACCCCGCCCTCGTGCTCCAGAAGGTCGTCGAGCACCTGGAGGTCAGCTTCGCCGCGGTCGGCATCTCGATAGCCATCGCGGTCCCCATCGGGATGTGGCTCGGCCACATCCACAAGGGCTCGTTCGTTGCCATCAACGTCGGCAACATGGGGCGTGCGCTGCCCAGCCTCGCCGTGCTCTCCCTGCTGCTGGTCCTGGTCGGCATCGGGTTCACCAACGTGATGATCGCGCTCATCATCCTCGCGGTGCCGCCCATCCTGACCAACGCCTACGTCGCCGTCGACGAGGTGGACCGCGACACCGTCGAGGCGGCCCGCGGCATGGGCATGCGACCCCTCGAGGTGCTCCGGCGCGTCGAGGTGCCGCTGGCCCTGCCCCTGATGTTCGTGGGCATCCGCACGGCGACGGTCTACGTGATCGCCACCGCCACCCTGGCGGGCATCTTCGGCGGAGGGACGCTCGGCGCGATCATCGTCAACCAGGCCAGCTACGGGCTGTCGGGCGTGCTCGCCGGTGCGATCCTGGTCGCCGCGTTGGCGCTCACCTTCGAGCTGGGGTTCGGCGGCGTACAGCGGGCGATCACCCCGCGCGGGCTACGCACCCGGCCCGGCCGTGCGAACGCCGCCGACAAGACCGAGGCGCCGGAAACCGTCGGTGCGTGAGAGTACCGTTCGACCCACACCGCCCACAGGGGAGAGCTCATGAAGACCAGGTCACGACAAACCCCGAAGCTGTCCGCCGCCGTCGCCGCACTGGCCATGGCGGTCGGGCTCGCCGCCTGCGGCGGGGGCGGCTCAGCTGCCGGCGGCGGCTCGAGCGGCGGGATGCCGGGCAAGGGAAAACCAACCGTCACGTTCGGGGACAAGAACTTCCCCGAGGAGTTCCTGCTCGGGGAGCTCTACACCCAGGCGCTGCGGGCCAAGGGCTACACCGTCAAGCTCAAGGGCAACATCGGCTCCTCTGAGATCATCGATAAGGCACTGACCAGCGGCAAGATCGACGCGTACCCGGAGTACACGGGTGTGATCATCACGGTGATCGGCGGCAAGACGAATACACACCCCAAGAGCGAGGAAAAGGCCTACCAGATGGCCAAGAAGATCGAGGCCAAGCGCGGGTTCGCCTTGCTGGAGCCGACCCCGTTCCAGGACACCGACGCGCTGGCGGTCAAGCCGCCCTACGCCAAGAAGCATCACCTCGAGACGATCGGCGACCTCAAGAGCGTCGACCATTGGCGCTTCGGCGGCCCGGCGGAGAACAAGACCCGCTACGAGGGGCTGGTCGGCATCCACAAGGCGTACGGGCTGCACAACGTCACTTTCGTGCCGCTGGAGATCGGCCTGCAGTACCAGGCACTCAACAGCGGCAAGATCGACGTGGCGACGGTGTTCACCACCGACGGCCAGCTGCTGCAGAAGAACAAGTACGCGGTGCTCAAGGACACCAAGCACATCTTCGGCTTCCAGCAGGCCGCGCCCGTGGTGAACAAGAAGGTGCTCAAGAAGGAGGGACCCGCCTTCAAGCGCACGCTCAACAAGGTGAGCTCGCTGCTGACCTTCAAGGCGATGCAGCAGCTCAACGCCGCCGTGGTCCTGAACCACCAGGATGCCGGCAAGGTGGCGAGCAAGTTCCTCAAGGCCAACGGCCTGAAGTAGCCAGGCGACACATCCTCATGCCTCAGTGCGGGGCCCGGCGCAAGTTCGTGGCCCCGCACCCTCCCTCCGTGAACGCGGCGGGTCCCCTTTCATGATCGTGAAGAAACCCGTCCATAACGAGGAAGATCCTTCACGATCATAGGAGGCCTGTCGGCTGCGGTGCGTCGCCGACAGCGTCGTCCACGACGTCGCCGAGCCGGGCGAGCGTGCGGGTCGCCGTCTCGATGTCGTCGCCCGAGGGGCGGTCGGCCATCTCCGCGCTCAGCCCCTCGGACGCGGCGCGGAGCACGTGCGCCAGCGGACCTCGCGGGTGGGCCCGGCGCAGGCGCAGCGCGCGCACCGTCGCGACGAGCTCGCTCGCGAGAACGGTACGCAACGCGACGAGCGCGTCGACCAACAGCCGCGCGCCCTGCCATGCGAAGCTGGCGTGCTCCTCGAGCCCGCGGGAGATGTGCACGGACTGGGTACTCGCCGGCACCGCGGCCGCACACAGGCGGGCGTGCGCGTCCGCACTCACGTACTCGACGATCATCAGGCCCGAGCTCGCCGCCGGCCCCGTCGCCAGGAACGGCCGCAGCCCGGTGATCTCGGGGTCCATCAGCGTCCCGAGGCGGCTCGCGGACAGGGCCGAGGCGGGCACCAGTGCCGCGCGTGCCTGGTCGAGCGCGAGCGCGACGTGCGCGAGATGGAAGTTGCCGTGATGGAAAACGTCGCCGGTAGCGCGGGACACCAAGGGGTTCTCGGTCGCGGCGTTCAGCTCGACGTCGAGGACGCGGCGCAGCCCGTCGAGGGCGTCGGACACCGCCCCGTGCACCTGCGGGACGCAGCGCAGGCCGTACGGATCCTGCACCCGGGCGGGCTCCGAGCCGCACGCGGTGAGCAGGGCGCGGAGCCGGGCCGCCACGTCGACCTGGCCGGGGTGCGGGCGTACGCGTTGGACCTCGGCGGCGTAGGCCTCGGCGTTCCCCCGCACCGCGAGGAAGGACAGGGCGGCGACGGCGGTCGCGGCGACCAGCAGCCGCTCGGCCTCGTGCCAGGCGAGCGTGGCCTGGGCCAGCGTGCAGGCGTTGCTGCTGATCAGCGGCAGGGCGTCGCCGGGATCGAGCTCGATCGGCGGCACCTGCCCGCCCGCTACCCACGGCAGCTCGCCGGCCAAGGCGAGCCCGGTCGCGGCCAGCGCGGACAGGTCCGCGGTGCCGATCGCCCCCACCGCGCGGACCGGCGGCAGCGCCCCGGCGCCAAGAGCGGCGACGAGCGCGTCTACGACCTCCGGGCGGATACCTGACCCACCGGCGGCGAGCTGGTTCACCCGGACCACGAGCATGGCCCGCACCACGTCGGACGGCAGCAACGGACCCACGCCACCCGCGTGGCTGCGCAGCAGCCGCAGCCCGTGTCCCTCGAGATCCTCCTCGACAGCCTCATCGCGGTTCCCGCCGACACCCGTCGTGCGCCCGTACACCGGACGTCGGGTCGCGGCCTCGGCGGCGAGGGCGCGCGCCGCCGCGA
>JBOHCT010000138.1:0-11397 GCA_050699055.1 Streptosporangiaceae bacterium
GGGCCCTCGGCCTCGGGCAGCCACGGAACCCTAGACCGGACGTGTTTTCCCTGCCAGGCCAGGAGGGGCAGCAGGAGCAGGATCAGCGGCTGCGCCACACGGACCGCGAGATCCGACCCCTTTCCGCGTCCCGGTCGGCGTACCCGCTTGTCTGTCGGGCTGCGCTCGAGAGGCTCGACGCTCACGCCGCACTCCCCACGTCCTGCCGACCGAGTCGCCTGGTGGCCGTATCGTCGTGCCTGCCCACGGGAACCAGATCACCGACCTGCCCAAGGCCGACCGGCGGCATGTTGCCGTAGATGCACTCGGACGAGTCCACGGCGTAGGTCTCGTGCCAGATGCCGACCGCGCCGTCTCGCCACGAGTCCTTGAAGAAAGCCAGCCACGCCGGACGGTGGGCGCGGTCGGAGTCGTTCGCGTACCGCAGCAGGTGCTCCGTGCTGCGCCAGTACTGGACGACCATGAAGGAGCGCAGGCCTGGGAACATTCGATAACCGAGCAGCCCGCCCTCCTCGTCGGCCTCGAGCTCCCGCAGCATTGCCGGCATCGCGCGGAACACGGGCAGCCACCGGCGAAGAGCCCGCCAGCGGTTCACCCGCATGCCGATCATGAAGACCACGAGGTCGCCGTCGACCTCCGCGGTCCAGCGTCCTCGCCGTACCTCCGCCATCTCGCACTCCCAACTGGATAGTTAAGCTCATCAATATTAGAGAGTGTTACTATCTAGTTTGTCAAGAGAGGAGATGGCGTGCGGATCTCGCAGCTCAGCCAGCGCACCGGGGTGCCGACGGCGACGATCAAGTACTACCTGCGGGAGGGCCTGCTCCCGCCCGGCCGACCGACCGCGGCCACCCAGGCGCAGTACGACGAGACCCACGTGCGCAGGCTCCGGCTGATCCGTGCTCTCGCCGAGGCCGGTCATCTTTCCCTTGCCGCCATTCAGCGCATCCTGCGCGCGGTCGACGACGAGGCAACCGATGCCCATCGCACGCTGGGAACCGCCCACCATGCCCTTGGGCCGCACGTGGAGGTCCCCGCTGACGACCGGGAGTGGCTGGCGGCACGTGCTGACGTCGACGCCTTCCTCGACGACCTCGGCTGGCGGGTCTCGGCGCACGCGCCAGCCCGAGACGGTCTCGCGCAGGCCGTACTCGCGCTGCGCCGCCTCGGCGTCGACTCCTCATGGGAGGACCTCCGCCGGTACGCCGACGCCGCCCGCCCGCTGGCCGAGCACGAGCTGGCGCGGGTCGCGCGAGCCGAAGGGCGTGAGGAGATGATCCGCGTCGCGGTGGCCTCGAGCGTGCTGTACGAGCCAGTCCTCCTCGCCCTGCGCCGCCTCGCCCAAGAACACGAGTCCGCCCTACGCTTCCGCGAGAACTCCACCACCTGAGCGTCCCGCCAGGCGGACGCACCCTGCGGACGTGGAGGAGGGTAGCCCCGACCGGATTCGAACCGGCGTTACCGCCTTGAGAGGGCGGCGTCCTAGGCCACTAGACCACGGGGCCACAACGAGCATATCGAACATGGCGGGGAGACGTCGCGCGAGGGCTGCGCACGGGCTACGTTTCGCGGCCGACCCCGGCGAGCCCGAGGCGCCCCGCAGCCGCCACCTACGATCGCCTCGCTCACCCCTGCTGCCGGACCACGCGGGCGAGAATGCGCAGCCCGCGACGCACCGCCATGCGGATCAATCGGCGCTCCCCGCGGGAGCTGTGCCGTTGCCGCCGCCTCTCGTCGCCCTGCTGAGCAGGTTCCTGTTCCGGTCTCTCTCCCACGTTGACCCCTCGATCCGCTCTTCGCGATTCCCTGGCCGTCCGCTCCGGCACGACCGGGAACAGCTTGGTGAACGGCCGATCGGCAGGCGCGCGCAGGGCGCGTACGCCTGCCGCACTCGGTATGGTTCCCCACCGACGAGAGATCGCAACAGGGGGACGCCGCGGAATGACCGCGGGACGTGCTGGTCAGTAAGCCTGCTGGGGTACCAGGACTCGAACCTAGACTAACGGGGCCAGAACCCGTCGGGCTGCCAATTACCCCATACCCCATCGAGCGGGCCGGACCGCCCGTTCGCCGGTGAGTGTATCGAACACCTGAAGCGCCGACCAAAGCCGCCAGCAGACGCCGCGATCACTCGATGGACTCCACGGCGGTGCGCAGCCTGCCGATCGTACGCTCCCGCCCGAGCAACCAGATCGACTCGAACAGCGGCGGCGACACGCGCCGCCCCGTCACCGCCACGCGTACCGGCGCGAAAGCCTTCCGCGGCTTCAGGCCGAGGGCATCGACGAGGGCGCCACGCAGGGCACGCTCGATCTCCGCAGGCTCCCAGCCGGGCAGCGCGTCCAGCATCTTGACCGCCTCTTCCAGCACCGGCCGCGAGACCGCACTGAGCGACCGCTCGGCGGCCTCGGGCTCCACGGCGAAGTGCCGCTCGTCGACGAAGAGGAATCCTGCCATGCCGACGACGTCCACGAGCCTGCTCACCCTCGGCTGTACGAGCGGGGCGACACCCTCGACCAGGCGCCGCTCCCGGTCGGCCGGTGGATCCCCGATGAGCCCGGCCCCTCGCAGGAAGGGCGTGATCCGGGCGATGAAGTCCTCCTGAGGCAGTGCGCGGATCTTGTCGCCGTTGATCGCCTCCAGCTTCTTCATGTCGAACCGCGCGGCGGCCCTGCCCACGCGCTCGAGCGTGAAGTCGCGGGCCATGTCCTCGAGGGTGAACAGCTCGCGGTTGTCGCCGGGGGACCAGCCGAGCAGGGCGAGGTAGTTGTCCATGGCCTCCGGCAGGAAGCCCTCATCGCGGTACCACGAGGTCGAGACGACTCCATTGCGCTTGGAAAGCGCCTGGCCGTCCTGGCCGAGGACGTACGGCAGGTGGCAGAAGGTCGGGAAGTCCCCGTCGCGTACGCCCAACGCGCGGTAGACGGCGAGCTGGCGAGGGGTCGACGAGAGCAGATCGTCGCCGCGGATGATGTGGCTGACCCGCATCAGCACGTCGTCGACGGCCACGCACAGGGTGTACAGCGGGTGTCCGTCGCCCCGCACCAGCACGAAGTCGGGGACGTGCCCGTGGTCGAAGCTCACCTGGCCGCGCAGGACGTCGGTGAATGTCGTCGATCCCCTGGGCATGCGGAAACGCACGGCTGGCCGGCGCCCCTCGGCTGCATAGGCGGCAACCTGCTCGCCCGTCAGCTCGCGGCAGTGCCCGTCGTAACCGGTCGCCCCTCCACCGCCGGCGCGGGCGGCCTCGCGGCGCGCCTTCAGCTCCTCAGGCGTGCAGTAGCAGTGGTACGCGTGTCCCTCGTCGAGGAGCCGCTGGACCGTCGCCCGGTAGATCTCCATGCGCTCGCTCTGGCGGTACGGCCCGTGCGGGCCGCCCACCCCGGGACCCTCGTCCCACGCGAGCCCGAGCCAGCGCAGCGTGCCGAGCGCCGCGCGATAGTACTCGTCGGTCACCCGGGCGCGGTCGGTGTCCTCCACCCGCAGGATGAACGCTCCGCCGGTGTGCCGGGCGTACGCCCAGTTGTACAGGGCGGTACGGATGTTGCCGACATGCAGGTCGCCGCTGGGCGACGGCGCGAAGCGCACCCGCACCTCGGGGCTCCTCTCGTCAGTCACGGGAGACCACCCGGTTCGTCAGTGTGCCGATCCCCTCGATCGTGACCGCGACCTCGTCGCCCACCTCCATCGGCCCGATGCCCGCGGGGGTGCCGGTGAGGATGACGTCGCCGGGGATCAGCGTCATGACCGAGGAAACGTACGTGACGAGCGACGGCACGTCGTCGAGCAGCTGCGAGGTACGCGCGTTCTGCCGCGGCTCGCCGCTGACGGTGGCGCCGATCGCCAGGTCCGCGGGATCGACATCGGTCTCGATCCACGGACCCAGCGGGCAGAACGTGTCGAAGCTCTTCGCGCGTGTCCACTGCCCGTCGGCCTTCTGCAGGTCACGGGCCGTCACATCGTTGCCGCAGGCGTACCCGAACACGACCTCGGCGGCACGCTCGCGCGGGACGTCGCGGCACAGCCGGCCGACGACCACGGCGAGCTCGGCCTCGTGGTCGACCCGCCGGGACTGTCGAGGGTAGGTGATGGCCCCGCCTGGGCCGATCACCGAGCTCGACGGCTTCAGGAAGATCACCGGCTCATCGGGGACGTCACCGCCCATCTCACGCGCGTGGTCGGCGTAGTTCTTGCCGATCGCCACGACCTTGGTGGGCAGGACGGGCGGGAGGAGACGTACGTCGGAGACGGGGAACCGCTCTCCTGTGAACCGAAACTCGCCGAAAGGGTGACCCGCCAGCCTCGCGATGGCGGGCGGGTCACCCTCCACCACACCGAACGCCACGTCACCCTCGTGGGAAAACCTCGCGATACGCACGCTCAGAGGTTATCGGCTTCGGAACGTCCCGCGATCTCACGCACGGATGTCTGAGCAACCGCGCGGCATACGAAGCGATTGCTCAGACACCCCACTCCCACCCTCACCCGGAGTCTGAGCGCCCGCGCCCCATGTGACCCGCCACTTCAGACACCAAGCCGGTGGCCGACTCGGCGCGGGGCCCCGATCAGGGCAGGGCGTAGCCCCCGCGGAGCAGGCCGTAGGTCACCGCCTCCTCGAGGGCCTGCCAGGAGGCCGCGATGACGTTTTCCCCCACGCCGACGGTGCCCCACTCCGACTCGCCGTCGGTGGACTCGATGAGGACCCTGGTGGCCGCGCCCGTGCCGTGGCCGCCCGAGAGGATGCGCACCTTGTAGTCGACCAGTTCGAGCGAGGCCAGCTCGGGGTAGAGCCGCTCGAGCGCGGACCGCAGGGCGCGGTCGAGCGCGTTGACGGGACCGTTGCCCTCGCCCGTCGAGACGATCCGCTCCCCCTTGGCAGACAGCTTGACCGTCGCCTCGCTGGCCAGTTCCCCATCGGGCCTACGCTCCACGATGACCCGCCACGACTCCACGTCGAAGTGGCGCCGCCGCTCCCCCGCGACCTCATCACGCAGCAGCAGCTCGAACGAGGCGTCGGCGGCCTCGAACGTGTACCCGCGAGACTCCAGCTCCTTGACCCGTTCGACGACGCGGCCGACCGCGTCGCGCGCTCCTGAGACGTCGAGCCCGAGCTCGCGTCCCTTCAGCTCGACGCTCGCGCGACCCGCCATCTCCGAGACGACCGTCCGCGTGTCGGCGCCGACCGCCTCCGGCTCGACATGCTGGTACAGCTCAGGCGCGACCTTCACCGCCGAAGCGTGCAGCCCGCCCTTGTGGGCGAACGCCGACTGCCCGACGTACGGCTGATGCGGGTCTGGGGGGATGTTGACGACCTCGGCCACGCCGTGGCTCACCCGGCCCAGCTCGACTAGCCTCCCGCTGGGGAGGACCCGCCGTCCCTTCTTCAGCTCCAGCGCCGCCACGAGGCTGAACAGGTTCGCGTTGCCGCAGCGCTCGCCGTACCCGTTGGCCGTGCCCTGCACGTGCGTGACGCCCGCGTCGACGGCGGCGAGGCTGTTGGCGACGGCGCAGGCGGTGTCGTCGTGGCAGTGGATGCCTAGGCGCGCCCCTGTGGCGCCGTGGACCTCCTCGACCACGTCGGCGATCTGCGCGGGCAGCATCCCGCCGTTGGTGTCGCACAGGACGACGACATCGGCGCCGGCCTCGGCAGCCGCCCGCACGACCTCGAGCGCGTACGCGCGGTTGCCGGCGTAACCGTCGAAGAAATGCTCCGCGTCAAGAAAAACTCGCAGACCCTCACCTCGGAGGTGGGCGACGGTGTCGCGGACCATCGCGAGGTTCTCGTCGAGGTCGGTCCGCAGCGCCTGGGTGACGTGCCGGTCATGGGCCTTCGCGACCAGGCACGCCACCCCTGCGCCGGAGTCGCGCAGATGAGCGACCATGGGGTCGTCGGCCGCTCGTACCCCGGGCCGGCGGGTCGCGCCGAACGCCGTGAGCTGCGCGTGATCCAGGTCGAGCTCGGTCCGCGCCCGCCTGAAGAACTCCGTGTCCTTGGGGTTGGCCCCGGGCCACCCGCCTTCGATGAACCCCACGCCGAGCGCGTCGAGATGGCGGGCGACCGTGAGCTTGTCGGCGACGGAGAGCGTCATCCCCTCGCGTTGCGCTCCGTCGCGGAGCGTCGTGTCGTAGACGTGGAAGGTGTCGGGTGGGGCTAGCATCCGGTTCGCTCCTTCTCTGTGTTGAAGAGTCTGTGCCAAAGAAAAAGACCCCTCGCGGACGCGAGAGGTCTGGGCGCACGGTCTCTGACGTTTAGACCGGCGCCCCGCTGCTAATGATCAGCGTGCACTGCACGATTCTCACTATCGCACACTCGCCCACGTCCTGGCACCCCTGATCTCAAATTCCGGACGGGCGGGCACGAGGCGGTATGGCACAGTGAGATCGCTTCCAACCTTGCTCCGCGCTGCGGCGTCCTTCAGTCATGTAGGGGTTCGCGCCGACAAGGAGCCAGGGTGGCCGTACCCGAGACAAGCGCGGGGATTGGCGTGGTTCGTTCTCAGGACCCATCCAAGGACGCCGCGGCGTCAGAGCTGTTCAACGCCTTCTACCCACGCCTGGCCGGCTGGTGCAGGCGCCTCGTCGATGACACCGACACCGCGCACGAGATCGCCGCCGAGGCGTTCGTCCGCCTCTGGTCCCGGTGGTCACGGGTCGACGACCCACGCGGCTTCCTCTACGTGACCGCCACGAACCTCGTACGCGACCACTGGCGCAAGGCCGAGCGAGAACGCCGCGCGTTCGGCAAAGTGTCCACGCTCGTACGTACCGAGCCGGACCGGCCCCCGCACGCGGACTTCGGCCTGCGGGCCCTCGTCATGTCGCTGCCCGACAGACTCCGCGGCCCCGTCGTGCTGCACTACTACGCGGACATGCCGATCCGTGACATCGCGCTCTTGCTAGACCGCAAGGAGGGGACCGTCAAGAGCGATCTGCACAGCGCGAGGGCACGGCTGCGCGAGGCGTTGGAAGGTGCACAGTGAAGGAACCAGGCGAAGACCTCGACCGGCTGCTCCGGCCTTCCGTCGACATGCTCCCGCCACCGCCGGGATCGTTCGATCACGTCAGGCGGGCGGCCCGTCGGCGCCGGTGGACCAAGGCGGTCGTGAGCGCCAGCGCCGCGGTGATCGTTTTCGCCGGCGTCCCCGGTGCGGTGTTCGGGCTGCGCGCGCAGCGGGGCCCCAATGTCGCCGCCCCGCCGCCCGTGACCCACAGCACGAGCTCCTCCGCCGCGGCATCCCCGCCTCCGAGTAGGACGCCCACCACGCCCCAGCACGCCACCCTTCCCCCCGCGGGCGCCCACGGGGGGAGCACGGTGGGGCCGACACCGCGGCCCGGGAGCTCGGCCGGTCCGCCGGGCGGGCCGGTGCCGCGGGGCTTCGCGCCGGCGTCGGTGACGTTCGTCTCGCTGGGGCTCGGCTGGGCCATCGGCCAGGCGCCGTGCTCCAATCCCCACTGCACCTCGGTGGTGCGGACGAAGGACTACGGGCGCAGCTGGGTCGGCATCCCCGCGCCGCGTACCGACGGCGGTAACAAGCCGCGCGACGTGTCGAACATCCGGTTCGCCGACCCGGGTGACGGCTGGGCGTACGGGCCTGGGCTGTGGTCGACCCACGACGGCGGTGCGTCCGGATGGCACGAGGTCGGCGCCCCCGGCGGCGGCCGGGTGCTCGCTCTGGCCGCCGCCGGGGGCCGTGTGGTGGCGGTCGTGTCCACCTGCGGGTCGCAGCAGGGTTGCGCCGGCTTCCAGGTGTACGGGACCCCCGCCGACACCGACCAGTGGCGGCCGCTTCCGGGCGCGAAGGGCGACGCGGCCAACCTCTCGCTCACGATCCGTGGCGGCCGCGCCTACGTCGCTGGCGGGCCTCGGGGCCAGTCGGCCGTGTGGAGCGGGCCGGTGGACGGCAGCGCCACGTGGACCCGCCGCGACGCTCCCTGCACCGGCGAGGCCGTCACCGCCGGGATCGGCTCCGCCAGCTCCGGCGATCTCGTACTCGTCTGCGCCGGGCGGCCGGACGCCGGCGGCCAGCCCAAGACCGTCTACCTCTCCGATGACGCCGGAGCGAGCTGGCGCCGCGTCGGGGAGGCGCCCTCCGGAGGCCTGCTGACCTCGATCGCCCTGACACCGGAGCAGATGTTCTTCGCGACCAACCACGGACTGTTGATCTCGAGCGATCACGGCCGCACCTGGCGGCGGGATCTGGCCGGCCACAGCTACGCCTACGTCGGCTTCACCAGTAGCCGTCAAGGGGTGCTGGTGCCGGAGGACGCGGGCGCTGGAAAGCTCCTGTTCACCCGCGACGGCGGGCACACCTGGTCGCCGTCGCGATTCCCGTAAGCCGGTCAGGCGGCGCGGCGGCTGAGCGTGACGTGCGCGGCCCTCCTGTCGCGAAACCAGGCCAGCAGCTCCTCGCCGTCGAGCAGCTCCGGCTCGTCGGTCTTGGACACGTCGACCGGACCGAGGACCGAGCCACGGGCGTCCGCGAGCAGACAGTCGGCCAGACGCGCGCGACCGAGTGAGGTACCGCTGAACCGGACGCCCTGCAGCCGCGCCCCACGGAGGTCCGAGCCCGCGAACGCGGCGCCGTCGAGCTCCGCTCCGATCAGGTCGGCCTCCCGAAGGTCGGCGTCATAGATCTCCGCCCGACTCAGGCGTGCCCACGCCAGGACCGCCCCGCGCCCGCGGCAGTACGACAGGTCCGCCTTCACGAGCACGCAGCCGGTGAGGTCGGCGTGCTCCAGCGACGCGCCACTCAAGGCGACGCCGGACAGGTTGGCGCCGAGCATGCGGACCTTGTCGAGGACGGCACCGTTGAAGGCCGCTCGGGAGAAATCGAAGCCGCAGAGGTGAGCCCCGCGCAGATCCAGGTCGGCCCCCCAGAAGATGACGTCGAGGCTTCGCATCCGTTCCTGCCGGAACTGGGTGAGGCGCTGCCGCGCCCGTTGGTCGAACGGCCACGAGGTCACCTCGAGGCGCGGCGCCCACGACTGCTCCGCAGGGCGTGTACGAGGGGACATCGGCCTCCCCTCCCTTCTCCGCACGCGCCGAGCGCGGCCGAGACGACGAGTCCCCATGATCAATCTTCCGTCCGCATACCCACTGACACAATGGGTAATCGACATGGATCTGCCGATCGATCCGCTGGAGGGTCGTCCGAGGTCGAAGCGGTCAGCAGACCGTGCGCATCCAGCCACGGATATCGGGCGTGCGGCCGTGCTGGATGTCTAGCAGCGTGCTGCGCAGCCCCATCGTGATCGGCCCGGGCTCACCGTCGCCGACAAGGAAGGTATCCCGAGCTGAGGTGACGCGGCCCACCGGCGTGATCACCGCGGCGGTGCCGCAGGCGAAGGCCTCTGTCATCCGGCCGGTCTCGAGGTCCCGCCGCCACTCGTCGGTGCTGACGCGCCGCTCCTCGATCTTGTACCCGAGCTCCCGGCCGAGCGTCAGCAGCGAGTCGCGCGTCACACCGGGCAGGAGGGTGCCCGTGAGCTCGGGCGTGACGAGCGTGACCTCGTCGTCGGCGGTGCCGTAGACGAAGAAGACGTTCATGCCGCCCATCTCCTCCACGTATCGGCGCTCGACCGCGTCGAGCCACACCACCTGATCGCAGCCCTGCTCGATCGCCTGTTGTTGGGCGATCAGGCTCGCGGCGTAGTTGCCCCCGCACTTGGCCTCCCCGGTGCCTCCGGGGGCCGCGCGGACGTACTCCTCGGACAACCACACGCTCACGGGTTTCATCCCACGCGTGAAGTACGCGCCGGAGGGTGAGGCGAGCAGGATGAACACGAACTCCGACGACGGCCGCACCCCGAGCCCCACCTCGGTCGCGAACATGAACGGCCGCACGTAGAGGCTCTGGTCGACCTCCGTCGGCACCCACTCGCGGTCGGTACCGATCAGCAGGTCGGCCGCCTCGACGAACACCCGCTCCGGCAGCTCCGGCATGGCCAGGCGCGCGGCCGAGCGCTGGAACCGCTGGGCGTTGGCCTCCGGTCGAAACGTCTTCACGCCGCCGTCGGCCTGATGGTAGGCCTTGAAGCCCTCGAAGATCGACTGCGCGTAGTGCAGGACCATCGTGGCGGGGTCGAGCTGGATCGGGGCGTACGGTGCGAGCCTGGCGTCATGCCAGCCCTCGCCCTTCGACCACCGGATCGTCACCATATGGTCGGTGAACACCCGACCGAAGCCCGGGTCCGCGAGCAGCTCCGCCCGCCGCGCGGCGGGGGTCGGCCGCTCGGACCTGTGGATCTCGAATGTCAGCCCAGCCTCGCTCGTCATCTCCCGATCCTTACGCCCTCGATGGTCCGCTCGGTCCCAGATCGTCGTTCATCCGCCCAGGCGCCGCACGATGGCGTCACCCACCTGTCCCGTCGACCGTACGGCCGAGCGTTCGCGCAGGTCGGCGACCACTGCCCCCTCGACCGCCGCGGCGGCATCGACGAGCTCGAGATGGTCGAGCAGCATGGCCACGGAGAGAATCGTCGCGGTGGGGTCGGCCCTCCCCTGGCCCTCGATGTCCGGGGCGCTGCCGTGGACCGGCTCGAACATGCTGGGCGCCCGACGGCTGGGGTTGATGTTGCCGCTCGCCGCGAGCCCGATGCCGCCGGCGACGGCCGCGCCGAGGTCGGTGAGGATGTCGCCGAACAGGTTGTCGGTGACGACGACGTCGAACCTGCGCGGGTCGGTGACGAGATACATCGCGGCCGCGTCGACGTGACAGTAGTCGAGGCTCACGTCAGGGAAATCGCGGGCCACAGCGTCGGTCGTTCGCGTCCACAGGTCGCCGGCGTAGGCCAGGACGTTCGTCTTGTGCACGAGAGTGAGGCTCTTGCGGGGACGTGCCGCCGCGAGCTGGAAGGCGTAGCGGACAACCCGCTCGACGCCGTACGCGGTGTTGAGGCTCTCCTGGGTGGCGACCTCGGCCGGGGTGTTCTTGCGCAGCACCCCCCCGGCACCCGCGTACGGGCCCTCCGTGCCCTCGCGGACGACGAGGATGTCGACGTCTTCCGGCGCGACGCCGGAGAGCGGGGTGGACACGCCAGGATAGAGCCGGACCGGGCGGAGGTTGACGTGGTGGTCGAGCTCGAAGCGGAGGCGCAACAGCAAGCCTCGCTCCAACACGCCGGGCGGCACCGACGGGTCGCCGACAGCCCCCAGGAGAATCGCGTCATGGCCGCGGATCTCGTCGAGCACGCTGTCGGGAAGGGCCTCGCCCGTGGCACGCCAGCGCCGCGCGCCGAGGTCGTAATGGGTGGTGTCGAGCTTCAGGTCGTACCGATGGGCGACGCCCTCGAGTACCTTGAGGCCTTCGGCGACGACCTCGTGGCCGATACCGTCCCCCGGCACGACGGCCAGACGGATGCTGCGAGTTGCCATGCCGGCAGCTTAGCGACCCGGGG
>JBOHCT010000139.1:0-11291 GCA_050699055.1 Streptosporangiaceae bacterium
GTGGTGGTGAGCGTGGCGTCGACGTACGGGCTCGCGCCCCACCGCGGGAATCGTTCGTCCAGCCCGATCGGCAGCGCCGCCACCTCGTACCCGAGCGGCTCGAACAGCTCCCGCAGCAGCGGCACCCCCCCACGGCACGGGAGCACGGGGATCCGTACCACCAGCGGGATCGGCGTCTCCGCCAGATCGGGTCGCTCCTTGCTGCGGCCACTCATCGCGGTGGCGAACAGCCTGGCGAGCGCGACACTCATGAACGACGAGGCGACGTACGGCCTGTCGTTCACGTACGGCGCCAGCGGCGGGCCCGCACCGCGCCCGCGGCGCCTCGTCAGGGCCACCGGGTCGACGTCGAGCAGCACCGCGGCCGTGCACCGGCGCCGGCCCGCCTCCGGATAGAAGACGTTCGCCGAGCCGAACCACAGGTCGGCCGAGCGTACGGAGGAGGGGTTCTTGTGCAGCAGGAACCCGAGGTCGGTGGCCGGCTCGTACGTCGTCGTCAGTGTCAGCAGCATCGCCTGCGATTATCGGTCGCGGACGCCGCCCGGCGCGAAGCCTTTATCACTCGGACTCGTACAGGTCGCGAGGTGTCACGAGATGGAGGCGGGGGTCGCGCGCTCGACGTGGCGTGCCAGTCTCGTCGGCGGGGCGCGGGGCATGCGGAAGCCCGTACCCTCGGGGCATGTGCCGCAGCATCAAGACACTTCGCGAGCCGTACGCCGAGCACGTGACCGAGGAGGACGTGCGCGCCGCCGCGCTCCAGTACGTGCGGAAGGTGAGCGGGTTCCGGTCCCCCGCCGCGCACAACACCGACGCGTTCGACCAGGCCGTGGACTCCGTCGCGGCCGCGACCCACACCCTGCTCGACCAGCTCCAGGTGCGAAGCCGGTCCCCACGCGGCCCCGGCCACCCGCCCTCGGCGGACCATGCTCGGTCCTGACCGAGCGGCCGTCGTGATCCCGCAGCAAGGTCCGCGTTCGCGGTCCGGCGCGAGGAATACCGGCTCTTCGTACCAAGGACGCGGATCTTGAAGGGGCGGCCCAGGAAGGGCGGGGGTGCGCGCCGCGACGTGCCTGATCAGGTCACCGGGATGACCTCGGCCGCGACAAGGCCGCCGTCCCGTATCTGGAGGATGCCGATGGTGCCGTGGGGCTGGCGCCTGCGGTCGGTCGGCGATCCGGGGTTGAAGATCCGTACGCCGCCGTCGCCGGTCTGGTCGAGCGGGATGTGCGAGTGGCCGAAGACCAGCAGGTCGGCGGCGGGAAACCAGCGGCGCAGCCGCGCCGTTCTGCCCATGGCCCGTCCAGCGTCGTGCACCATCGCGACCCGCAGCCCACCCAGGTCGAGCTCCAGCGACTCCGGCGCTCCCCACGCGGCGACGTCCGGGCCGTCGTTGTTCCCCCGTACGACCCGGACGGCCGCGTACGCCGCCAGCTCGTCGAGCACGTCGGCCGTGCACACGTCCCCGGCGTGCAGGATCAGGTCCACCCCGCGCAGGTGCTCGGCCACCCGCGGCGGGCAGGACTTCCACCGCCGGGGAGCATGCGTGTCCGCGAGTACGGCGACCCTCACGCTCACATCCTGCCGGAGCTCGTCCCCGCTCTTTGCCGGACCCGTCCGGCACACGACCAAGATCCGCGTGCGTGGTCGGAAAGCGAGGAATGCTGCGCGTCCGGACCAAAGACACGGATCTTGACGACTTCGAGCGTAGGCGCTCGGCACGTCGCCGCAGACGCGGATCACGGCGACTTCTGGCACAGGCGATCAGAAGGTGAGGACGAGCCGTCCCCGGGTGCCCCCCGCCTCGAGCCTGCGGTGCGCCTCGGCTGCCTGCCCGGCCGGGACGGTCGCGGCCACGCGCAGTGTGAGCCTCCCCTCGGCTACCAGGTCGGCCAGTCCGGCCAGCGCGTCGCCGGCGTGCAGGTACTCGACGACGCGGACGAGCTTGATCTCGATACCGCGCTCGGTCTCGCCCGCGAACGGACGTACGGCGCCCACCTGGCCTCCGTCGCGGACCGCAGGCAGCACAGGCGCGCCCATGACGGCGGCGTCGACCAGCGCCGCGACCCCGTCCGGGACGGCACGGCGGATCGCGGCGGCCACATCGGGACCGCGGGGCACCACGATGTCGGCGCCGAGGCGCCGTACCAGGTCTTCGTCGTCGGGCGCCGCGTCCGCGACGATGCGGAGCCCCTCCACGACCCCGAGCTGTATGACGTAGCAGCCCACCGCCCCCGCGGCACCGGTGACCGCGAGCGTCTCTCCGCGAGGCAACGCGAGCAGGTCCAGGGCGCGGCGCACGGTCAGGCCGTTCATCGGCAGTGTCGCCGCCTCCACGAGGCTCGTCCCCTCGGGGACCCCCGCGACCGAGTCAGCGGGCACCACGACGTACTCGGCCTGTGCCCCGCCGTGGCTGGTCTGCGGCGCGACGATCGCCATCACCCGCCCGCCCTCGCGCCAGCCGGCCCGCGCCCCCGCCGCGTCGACGGTGCCGGCCAGCTCCATGCCCGGCACGTACGGCGGGTCGAGCTCCGCAAGCCGGTCTGTCTGGTAGCCGGCCCGCAGCACCGTGTCGGTGGGGTTCACCGTCGCCGCCGCGACGCGGATCCGGACCTCCCCGTCGCCGGGCTCCGGCATCGGACGCTCGACGATCTCCAGAACCTCGGGCCCACCAAACTTCGGGATGCCTACGGCACGCATGGCCATCACGCTACGTCCGCCTCCCGCGGTCGGTCTGGAACTCAGGCGGATGCGATGGTTAGGTGGCCACATGGCGCCGCGTTCACCTCGGATCACCCACGTCTCGTGGGGGACGATGACTGTCGACGGCGTCGGGACGGGCAAGGACTTCAAGCTGTACCCCGGCGGTGGCCGCCCCTGGGACTGGCGCGAGACCGGCACCGCGCACGTGCCCGGTATCCAGCCGGCCGACGTGACCGAGCTGCTCGACCGCGGCGCCTCCGTGATCGTACTGAGCCGCGGTCTGCAGGAGCGGCTACGGGTCCAACCGCGGACCCTGGAGCTGCTCGACGCGAGGGGCATCGAGGTCCGCGTC
The DNA here is from genome assembly GCA_050699055.1 of Streptosporangiaceae bacterium. Taxonomy (GTDB): domain Bacteria; phylum Actinomycetota; class Actinomycetes; order Streptosporangiales; family JBOHCT01; genus JBOHCT01. Next base: position 3,053 of record JBOHCT010000139.1, read on the forward strand.
GAGGAGACGTCCAGGGCTGCCGACCTTTACAACCGGCTCGCGGCGACCGATTCCGTCGGCGGTCTCTTCCACTCGACCTGCTGAGGCACCAGCCACAGCGAAAGGAGCGGCACCGTGATCGACTACGAGCGGGAGTTCCAACAGAGCATGGCGGCGGCTGAGACGCTGCTGGAGAAGACCGAGGACCCGAGGCATCGCGCGATTTTGAATAACTACCGCAGGCATGTGCACCTCGAGGTCTGCGGGCGGATCGACGACATTCTCGCTCCCGACATGACCGTCCCCCACCCCGTCTATCGCATCTGCTGGGCGGGGAGGACGAGGGTCCTCGACGGCCCCGATCAGGTACGCAGCTTCTACAACGAGCTCGGCGGCGCGGGCGCCGTACTGTGGAACACCGACGAAGAGATCGCGGTCGCCGACTGGGGGTTCGCCGCGGAGCTCACCCTCAACCAGCTCATGCCCGGTCATGCGCTCGCCGCCGAGGGTGAAGACATCGACGATCCTCGGGCCACTTACCATCTCAAGAGCCGGCAGGCTTTCGTCTGGCCGTACAGCGACGGCGCTCTGCTTATCGGCGAGCACATCTACGAAGACCTGTCGACACGCGAGATCGTCAAACCCGACCCAGCGACAGTCGTATCCCCGGAGCGAGCGATCGAACTCGTTCAACCGCGTTTGGCGGAGTTGGCGGGCCCAGCGACGTGATGTACCGCTTCCGCCCACCGACCGGTCCCCCCGACGACCGGGAGGCCGCCGGGCCGCCTCGGCGCTCGCCCACGCGGTAGATGGGTAACGTGAGACACGTGGAGACGTGGGAAGCCATCAGGTCGCGGAGGAACGTCCGCCAGTACGCCATCACGGGCGAGCACCTCGACCGGATACTCGAAGCGGGCCGCCGCGCGCCCTCCTCGCAGAACTGGCAGCCCTGGGACTTCGTCGTCGTCACGGACCGGGGGCGGCTGAAGGAGCTGGCGAAGGTATGGCAGGGCGCGGGGCACGTGGCAAGCTCCGCGGCGACGATCGCGCTCGTCGCGCCGATCCCCGAGGACGAGCACCGGCGTCGCTGGGTTCAGTACGACCTCGGCCAGGCGACCATGAGTATCATGCTGGCCGCCACGGACCTCGGCATCAGCAGTGGCCACGCGTCGGTCGCCGACCAGAGGCTGGCCCGCCAGATCCTCGGGCTACCCGAGGACCGGTTCCGCGCGTACCTCATCGCGCTCGGCTATCCCGCCGGCCGCCCGCTGACGCCGATCGAGCGCCCCGACCGCCGGCCGTTCGAGGACGTGGTCCATCGGAACCACTGGTAGCGGCCAGCACACCCGGACCGTCGACAGGGATGGATCGACCGGCGGCGCGTGTTATCCGGTTATGGTGAGCGCGGACAGAGCGAAGGGAGGCTTGTGTCGATGCCGGATCCCACGGATCTGTACGAGTTCGGCTCGGACCTTCCAGACCTGCGGAAGCCTGCGCTGCTGTGCGGCCTGGACGGTTTCGTGGACGCCGGCGGCGTCGGCGGCCTCGTGCGCGAACAGATACTGAACGACCTCGAGCACGAGGTCGTGGCCACATTCGACGTGGACCGGCTGATCGACTACCGGTCGCGGCGCCCGATGATGACATACGTCGAGGACCATTGGGAGACCTACGACGCCCCTGAGCTGGCGCTACGGCTCGTGCACGACGGCGCGGGCGTACCGTTCCTGCTGCTGAGCGGGCCGGAGCCGGACCATGAGTGGGAGCTGTTCACCGCGGCCGCGCAGGGCTTGATCGAACGGCTGGACGTCGGGCTGACCGTCGGGTTCCACGGCATCCCGATGGCGGTGCCGCACACCCGACCGGTCGGCCTGACCGCGCACGCGACCCGCCCCGAGCTGGTGGCGAACTACAGGCAGTGGCTGAGCCGGGTGGATGTGCCCGGCAGCGCGGCCGCGCTGCTCGAGCTCCGCCTGGGCGAGGCTGGGCGCGACGCGCTGGGGTTCGCCGTTCACGTCCCCCACTACCTCTCCCAGTCCGCCTACCCCGCCGCGGCGCTCACCGCCCTCGAGGCGGTCTCCTCCGCGACCGGGCTGTCCTTCCCCGACAAGGAGCTGCGCGAGGGAGCCGAACGAGCCAACGCGGAAATCGCGCGCCAGGTCGAGGGCTCGGAGGAGGTCGCCGAGACCGTACGCGGGCTGGAGCAACAGTACGACGCCTACGTCGCGGCCCAGCAACGGAACACCGCGGAGGTCGAGATGACCGACATCCCGAGCGCCGATGAGCTCGGCGCCCAGTTCGAACGGTTCCTCGCCGAGCGGGACAGGGGCGACGACCCCCCGAGTCGCTGACCCGGACGCGGCGCACCGAAACTGCGCACCCCTGGCAAGATCTCCTCTGCCGGTCCAGCAAGGCGGCACTCACCACATCCAGACCGCAGGTCGGGATCACTTGGCAACCGGCACACCGGGCGGCGACCGTTACGGGAACTCCCGGCGTCTGGTGGCGATGAGGCCGGCGGCGACGAAGACGGCGGCGTAGCCGGCCCACACCACACCCGCGACGGCCGGCGGAAGCAGCTGCGTGGTCGGCCCACCGCTCGACGCGGACCCGCCGGTGAGAGAGGTGCCCAGCCCCAGCGGTCCGAACTGCCCGTACGCGGGAACCCCCATGGCGATCAGCGGGTCAGCCATCTCCAGGTACAGCAGGACAGCGATCACCGCGGCGACCTGGTTGCGGGTCAGGTGACCGAGGCCGCCGCCCAGCGCCGCCGCGAACGCGCAGTACACGATCCCACCGACCCAGGCGGCAGCGACGGCACCGGCCGGGATGCCCGACGAGACGCCCGCGCCAGCCAACCAGACCACGCCGAGCGCGAACGTCAGGCCCTCCACGACGAACCCAACGACCGCCCCCACGGCCAACAGGGCGGCGATCTGGGCCAGTACGGGGGGCACACGGCGCGGGCTCACCAGGACACTGGGAACGATCGTGTGATGCCGGTGACTGCCCGCGGCCCACACCACGCCGAGCAGGAGCGTGACAGTCCCCGCGGTGCTCCCGAAGGACATGAAGGCGGTGACGTCCGTGGTGGGCGTGATGCCGAACACGGCGAAGATCACGGCGGCGAAAACGCAACCGGCGAGCACGGCGAGGGTCGCGAGCGCCCACGGGGTCGGGGTGGCGCGCAATGTGAACAGCTCGGCCCGCGCCAGGCGACCGGCGGTGACGGTTCCTTGGACGGCCACGTCAGTCCTCTCCCTGTTCGCCGGTGAGCGCGAGGTAGACGTCCTCGAGGCCGCTGCGCTGTGGGGTCAACTCGTGCAGCGTGACGCCGTGCTCGGCGGCGAGCGAGCCGACCGCGGGCGCCCGGCCGCGTACCAGCAGCCGGCCGTCGCCGACGGGGTCGGCGGGCATGCCGCCAGCGGCCAGCACCTTCGCGAACCGCTCAGCGTCGGGGCTGGCGACGCGTACGCTTTCACCGGTCTGCGCCAGGAGCTCCGCGAGCGGCGCCTGACGCACGAGGCGGCCGCTGTCCACGACAACGACATCGTCGGCGACCTCGGACATCTCGGCCAGCAGGTGACTGGAGATGAGCACCGTGCGCCCGCCGGCCGCCAGGGAACGCAGCAGCTCGCGCAGCCACCGCGTCGCCTGGGGGTCGAGCCCGTTCTGCGGCTCGTCGAGGATGAGCACCCCCGGATCGCCGAGGAGGGCGGCGGCGAGGCTGAGCCGCTGGCGCATCCCGTACGAGTAGCCGCCGACCCGGCGGTCGGCGTCGTCGGCGAGGCCGACGCGCCGCAAGGTCGTCTCGACGCGGTCCTCCGCGAGCCCGGCCCCGTACGCCAGCGCCCGCAGGTGTGCGCGGGCGCTGCGCCACGGGTGGAACGTGTGCACCTCGAGCACCGCGCCGACGGTCCGGCACGGGTCGGCCAGCTCCGCGTACGGGCGGCCGTCGACAGTCGCCGAACCCGCAGTCGGCCGGGCCAGGCCGAGCAGCGCTCGTAGCGTGGTGGTCTTGCCGGCGCCGTTCGGGCCGAGCAGCGCGGTGACCCGGCCGGGACGCGCCGTGAACGAGAGACCGTCCACGGCGCGCGTGCGGCCGTAGCGCTTCGTCAGGGACTCGACGACGATCACGAGCGCTCTCCCTTCTCTCGCGGACCCACCCGGACGAGCAGGGCCCGCAGGGCGGCCACCTCCGCGTCGAAGGCCGACCGGCCCTCTGGGGTCGCCCGCACCCACGTTCGCGGGCGGCGATGTTCGAAGACCTTCTCGATCTCGATGTAGCCAGCCTCCTCCAGCACATGGAGGTGACGGGAGAGGTTGCCGTCGGTGACGTCCAGGGTGTCGCGAAGGAACGAGAAGTCGACCCGCTTGGACTCCAGCACAACGGCGAGGATGCCGAGGCGCACCCGCTGGTGCACCGTCGTCTCGAGGCCGGTCACCGGGTGGCTCACGGCCACCGGTGCTCCCGCATCCAGTCGCCCGCGCCCAGCACGACGGAGCACACGCCATAGCCGACCGCGAGGGCGAGAGCAGCCGGGTCGGGTCCGACACCCGCCATGGCCAGGCCGATACAGAACACAGCCCCGGCCAACGCGAAAGCCGTCAGCGGCGGGTTGCGGTCGACGCGTGCGAACATCAACAGGCCCGCGGAGACCGCGAGGAACGGACCGACCGTCGCCACCATGAGAGCATCGAGCGCCCCGCCGACCGAGCCGGTGACAAACGCCCCGCAGAGGATCACGGCGGCCGCGGCGACGTACGGCCTCCCCCGGCTCTCGAACCCGACCCGACGCCCGCCGCGCTGGTAGAAGACGGCCGTCGCGAGACTGCCTCCGATGCCCGCGATCGGCCAGTAGGCGCCCAGCCACTCCGCCCCGTAACCAACGATGACCGCCACGCTGACCAGCGAGAGCGCGCCGAAGAGCAGCATCGGGAACCACATCCCGGGCCGCCGCTCCTGCGACCGCGAGCGTACCCGCCGCACCTCGTCCAGCAGGTCGACCGCACCCTCGGTATCCATCCGTCCGTCCCGCCCTCGGCTCGATGTCGTCCACTTTGTATCGCAAAGTTCGCGCGACTAGCAAGCCCCGGACCGCCTTGGCGGCCAAATCGGTCCTCAACGTCGCCACGCACCGCCGTAGCGAGACAGGTCTGGTCGAGAACCGGATCGAGTTTGGTGTCCGATAGTGAGTGTGTGAGGGACTCGGGACCAGAGGTGTCCTCTGACGAGCGTTTGGTGCGTGCGGTCGCCGGCGGGGATCCGGATGCGCTGGCCCGGCTGTATGACAGGCATGCGCCGTGGTTGTTTGTGCGGCTGATGCGTCGCTGTCGAGATCAGGGCATGGTCGACGAGGTTGTACAGGACACGTTTCTGGCGGTGTGGCGGGGAGCCGGCCGATTCGAGCAAGGCACCGTCGGTGGCTGGATCTGGACGATCGCGTCCCGGCGCCTGGTGGACGCGCTGCGCGCCCGCCGCGCCCGGCCGGAAGACGCAATCCCCGCGGTCGGCGCTGCCCAGGTGGCACCGTCCGCGGAGCAACTTGTGCTGGGCGGCGTCGAGCACGGCGAGCTGGGATCGGCGCTGGGGCGGTTGTCGCCCGAGCTGCGGGCGGTCATCCAGGCCACCGTGGTCGACGGCATGAGCACACGCGACGCGGCAGCCGTACTAGGGCTGCCCGAGGGCACAGTCAAGACGCGCGCCCGACGCGCCCGTCTGCAGCTGCGGGAGGCGCTGTCGTGAAGGAAAAGCCACCGCGCGAAGGCCCGATGACGGGCCGTCAACCCGCCGAGGCGGATGCGTACGAGGGAGCGACGATGGGGTGGCACGTCTCGGGCGAGCAGCTGACCGCCTACGTTTGCGGCCGGCTCGGCGATGCGGACGCCTGGTCGGTGGAGACCCACGTGGCCAGCTGCCCGGGGTGCGCCACCCGCGTAGGCGAGGCCGTCCAGCAACGCGACCTCGCTGTGCGTGTCGATGATGTGCGAGGCGTAGTGATGGCTCAGGTCCGCAGCGAGGCGAGCCAGCGGGCACGAGTCGGCACGAGGCCGGCGTCGTCGTGGACCCGCGCCTGGCGGCTGATGACCGCGGCACCGGCGCTGCGGCTGCCGTGGATCACCGCGGCGGTGGTCACCATCGCCTGCGCGGCCCTGCTGAGCCTGGTGAGCTACCCGGGGGGCACGCATCCGGTACTGCTGCTCGTCGCGCCGCTGCTGCCGGTCGCCGGGGTGGCGGCCACCTACGGGCCCGGCATGGACCCCGCGCACGAGCTAACGCTGGCCACCCCGTTCTCCGGGTTCCGGTTGCTGTTGCTGCGCACGGTGACCGTTCTCGGGGTGACCGTCCCGCTGCTGCTGGTTGCTTCCTTCGCGATTCCCACCGCCGGGGTGAATGCGGCGGCGTGGCTGCTGCCCGCCCTGGCGCTGGTGCTGGCCGCGCTCGTCCTAGGCAGTTGGGTCGAACAACGTGTCGCGGCAGGAATCGCCGGTGGGGGATGGATCGCCGCGGTGCTCATCCCCCACGCGCTGGCGGTCGTCGAGGCGCCGCCGGTGTTCGCCGCTTCCGCCCAGTGGGGGTGGGCGGGAGCGGCGGTGCTCGCCATCGGGCTGCTGTTCCTCCGCCGTGGCGCCTACGACCGAATGGAGGCCTGACACATGACGACCGTCAGCGTGGACGGGCTGCGGGCCCGGTACCGCGCCCGCGTGGCCCTCGACGGGATCAGCCTGCGCATGGGCGCCGGGGTGCACGGCGTGCTCGGCCCCAACGGCGCCGGCAAGACCACGCTCATGCGCACTCTCGCCACGGTGATTCCCCCGCGCGAGGGCAAGGTGCGGCTGCTCGGCTTGGACGTGTCGCGTCGGGAGAACCGCACGCAGGTGCGGCGCCGGTTGGGGTACCTGCCGCAGACGTTCGGCTACTACCGCGGCTTCACCGTGGCCGAGTTCGTGGAGTACATCGCCTGGCTGAAACAGATGCCCAAAGATCGGGTTCCGGACGCGGTCGATCGCGCCGTCGCCCGGGTGGGGCTCGCCGACCGGGCGGGCTCGAAGATGAAGAAACTGTCCGGCGGAATGCTCCGCCGCGCCGGGATCGCGCAGGCCATCGTCAACGACCCCGATGTGCTCTTGCTTGATGAGCCCACCGCTGGGCTCGACCCGGAGCAGCGGGTGGAGTTCCGCCGACTACTCCGGGGCATCGGCGCCACCGGCACGGTGATCGTCGCCACGCACCTGGTCGAAGACGTGGCGACCGCCTGCACCGAGGTCACCCTGTTGGATGAGGGGCGACTGGCATTCACCGGCACCCCCGGTCAGCTCGAAGACATCGGCACATCTGCCTCCGGTGACGCGACCGCCGGGGACAGTGCCCTGGAACGCGGCTACAGCGCGGCGCTGCGGACCGCACGCGAAACGGCGGCGGCATGACAGGCCGCGTGCTGCGGATCGAACTGCGCCACGGCCCGTGGATAGTGCCTGTGCTGCTCGCCGTCGTGTTGGCCATCGACTTCAAACCTCTCCTTAACTACGGGCCGCCGTTTCACTGGTCGATATCCCTCCTCGCGGCGCTGCCCGGGCTGGTCGTTATCGCCGAGGGACTCACGCTGGCGGTCGCGGTGTGGTGGGGCGGCCGCGAGCGGCGCCGGGGCACCGACGAGCTGATCGCCTCAACCCCCCGCCCAAGGCTGCAGCGAGCGCTGGCCGCCTGGCTGCCCACCGCGGCGTGGCCGGCGCTGGCCTGGATCGCCGCGACGATGGCACTCGGGATGCTCGGTATGCGCGCCGCCTCCGGGCCGCCGCTGTTCGGGATACACGCCGCGGTCATTGCTCCGATAGCCGCCGCTGCCGCGCTCGGGTTCGTGCTCGGCTGGTGGGTGCCGGGCCGGTTGGTCGCCCCCGCGGCGGGCGGGGCCGCCTACCTCGGCGCGGTCTACCTGGGGAACGTGGGGTATGGGGGCCACGGGTTGCTTTCCCCGGCGCCGTCTCCGTCCCCCGGTCCTCCTGAGTTCGCCACGTGGTCCGACATCCGGTTGTGGGACGAGCCCGTGTGGTGGTTCACGCCGGCTACCGCGGCGTGGTTCCTCGCCCTGGCCGCGGCGCTGCTGACGGTGACGTTGGCGCGGCGGCGCTGGATCGCGGTGTTAGCCGCCACGGTGTCTGTCGCTGTGGCAGGGTGATCACGACGGTTTGAGCGTCATCGACGCTGCGTGATCGACGCCGATGTCGTGGCGGTCCGGGGGTTGTCGCCGTTGGTGACGTG
>JBOHCT010000140.1:0-11281 GCA_050699055.1 Streptosporangiaceae bacterium
GCTCTGCCAGCAGCTCACCGCCACCGAGACCACCTACCCCGGCACCGATCTCACCATCGTCTACAGCGTCAAGAACCAGCCCAACCATTCATGATCAATCCCTCTATGTCAGGACACCTGGGGCCGGTCAGGCACGGGCCGGGACACAACATCGCGTTCTATTTCCACGACGCCGTCGGCAACACGATCGAGTACTCCTGCGAAGAGGAGACCATCCTGGCCGACGAGACCTATGTCCCGCGGACATGGTCCGTCACCGACCAGAAGTCCCTGGACGAGTGGGGCAGTGCCCCGCCATCGAGCTTCTTCGAGTAGCCGCCGCCCGTCCGAGTCGAGCAGGGCCGGATCTGACGATTACCTCCGTCCGGCGGCAGCTACGTGGTTGTGGACGGATCCAGGCCGCTGATCGACACGTGGACCTCGTCGCCGGGAGGCGTAACAGTTCATTGACGGCCGCTCGTAGAGTGTTCGAAGATGGGCGTGGACGCGAATCGAGGGGCAGGGGAAAGACGTGCGGGTGGCATGTATCGGCGGCGGCCCCGGCGGGTTGTTCTTCGCCGCCCTGCTGCGGGCCGCCGACCCGCGCGTGGAGGTCACGGTCTACGAGCGCAACCGGCCCGACGACGTCTTCGGGTTCGGTGTGGTCTTCTCCGACGCCGCGCTCGGAGCCATCGACCAGGCCGATCCCGCGTTGCTCCACGCCCTGCGCGACCACGGGGCCCACTGGAACCGGATCGAGGTCAGGGTGCACGGTAAGCGGCTGCGCTGCGGCGGCAACGGCATGGGAGCCATCGCCCGGCGCACGCTCCTCGCCCTCCTGCGGGAAAGGGCCGCGGCGGCCGGGGTGCGGCTGCGCTTCGAGCACGAGGTCCGCGACCCGGGTGAGCTCGACGGCTTCGATCTCGTCGTCGCCGCGGACGGCGCGAACTCGATGACCCGCGGCCGGTTCGCCGGCCACTTCCTGCCCACGGTGGACGTCGGGGTGACGAAGTTCATCTGGCTCGCCACGACGTACATGTTCGACGGTCTGACTTTCGTGCACGAGCGCGGACCGGACGGCGTGTTCGCCGTCCACGGTTACCCGTACAGCGCGGACGAGAGCACGTTCATCGTGGAGACCGACGAGGGTTCGTGGCGGCGCGCCGGTCTCGACGCCTTCGACACGACCCAGCCGCCCGGCCCCAGTGACGAGAGGAGCCGCGCGTACCTCGAAGGACTCTTCGCCGGGCAGGTCGACGGCCACCCGCTGCTGACCAACAACTCGCGGTGGGCCAACTTCCGCACGGTCCGCACCAGAACCTGGCGGCACGGCAACCTCGTGCTGCTCGGCGATGCCGCCCACACCGCGCACTTCTCCGTCGGATCGGGCACGAAGATGGCGATGGAGGACGCCGCGACGCTCGTCCGCTCCCTCGCGGAGCATCCCGGTGACGTCGAAGGAGCCCTCGGAGCCTACGAACACGCACGGAGGCCGGACGTTGAGCGGATCCAGGGCTCCGCCCGGCCCAGCCTGTCCTGGTGGGAGCACTTCGGCCGGTACCACGACAGCTTCGGGCCCGAGCAGTTCGCCTTCCATTTCCTCACCCGCAGCATCACCAGGGGCAAGGTCGAGCGGCGCGACCCCGGCTTCGTCGCGGCCATGGAGGCGTGGTGGCGGCAGCGGCACGGCGCGGCCCCGCTGGACTCGCCCCTTCGGATCGAAGGCCTCCGCCTTGACCGGCGGGTCGTGCCCGTACGGGTCGGCCGAGAAGGGACCTGGATCGAGTCGGCGGGCGGCGGGCGGCTGCCCGCGCTTCCCCTCTCTCGCGTGCGCCAGTCGCCGCCGGCCCCGCCGTTCGGGCTGTGGCTCGAGGCGCCCGACGGTGAAGACGACCTTCCCAAGGCTGTCGCCGAGCTGGAGACGGGCGCGGCGGCGGGCGCGGTGTTCGCCGCCGTACACGGTGGCACCCCGGTGACCCGCGTCCTGCTGTCGGAGGAGGCGCGGCTCAGCCACGAGCTGCCCGCTGTGCTCGTTGACGACGGCCTCGACGCCGACGGGGCAGAAACACTCCTGCTCTCCGGCCGTGCCGACGCCGTCGGCGGCACGAGCGACCGAACTCGAAAGGGGACAACGCCATGAGCGCCCTCGACCCCCTCTTCGCGCCGCGGTCGATCGCCGTCGTCGGCGCGTCCCGCTCGCCCGGCAAGCTCGGCGCGGTGATGGCCCGCCAGCTCGCGGACTTCCCCGGCCCGGTGCTGCCGGTCAACGGGCGCCACCCCGACCCGGAGCGCGGTCTGTACGGCACCGTGGCGGAGGCCGCCGCGGCGGCCGGCGGCGCCCCGGACCTCGCGATCTGCTGCCTCCCCGCGACGGCAACGGCGGAGGCCCTGCGCGAGGCGGCCGAGGCCGGTACGCGAGCGGCGCTGGTCTGCGCGGGCGGGTTCGCCGAGGCAGGCGAGGCGGGCGCGCGGCACCAGGCCGAGGTCGCCGAGGTGGTCGAGGCCTACGGGATCCGGGTGCTCGGGCCGAACACCTCCGGCTTCCTCGCTCCCCCGCGCCGTCTCGCCGCGAGCTTCGTGCCGGGCACGACGGCGCTGCGGCAGGGTCCGGTGTCGATCGTCGCCGCGAGCGGCGGGGCCAACCACGCGGTGGCGTTCCACCTGGCGGAGGACGGCGTCGGGACGGCACTCGCGGTCGGGATCGGCAACGGGGTCGACGTGACCGCCGCCGACGTCCTCGACCACCTGTCGAACGACCCCGGCACCCGTGCGATCGCCCTGTACGTCGAGTCCGCGGCCGACGGCCGGGCGCTCACCGACGCCGTCGCCCGGCTCACCGCGACGACCCCGGTCGTCGCCCTCGTCCTCGGCAGGGCCGACGTGCGGGAGTTCGCCCGCTCCCACACCGGCGCGCTCGCCACGTCGTGGCGGACTACCAGGGCCGCGCTCCGCCAGGCCGGCGCCGTCCTCGTCGACGACGAACGCGAGCTCGTCGACGCGGTGACGGCGCTGTCCGCGACCCGCCTGCCGCCCAGTGAGGGTCCCGGTGTCGGGCTCGTCACCGCCCAGGCCGGTCCCGGGCTGCTGCTCGCCGACGGCCTGCGCTACGCGGGAGTACGTGTACCACGGCTCACCGACGCGACCGTCGCCCGGCTTGGGGAGCTGCTCCCGCCGCTCACCTACCAGCGCAACCCGGTCGACACCGGGCGGCCTGGCCCTGCGTTCCCCGACATCCTGCGCACCGTGGCCGCGGACCCCGAGATCGACCTCACCGCCGTCTACGGCCTGCTGGAGCCGGACGCCGCCGACATCCCTGCGTCGATCTCTGGGTCGGTGGCCGGAGCAGACGCGGACTCGGCAGTCGCGGTGGTCGGCGGCCAGCCGGAGGAGGTACGCGGGGCCCGCGCCCGGCTGCTGGCGACGGGAGTCCCGGCGTACGGCTCTCCCGCGGCCGGCGTCGCCGCGGTCCGCGCCCTTGTCGCCGACGCCCGGGCGGCATGGCGGCGCAAGACGATGGACGACATGGGCGAAGACTCTGTCGCCGTCGCCCGCGGCACGGCCGGTCCGCTGGACGAGCTCGAGACGAAGGAACTGCTCGCCTCCCTCGGCGTCACCGCCCCGGAACGCCGTGCCTGCTCCTCGCACGCCGAGGCGTACGAGGCCCTGGAGGCGCTCGGCGGCCCGGTGGTCGTGAAGATCCTCGACCCGATCGTCCACCACAAGACCGAGATCGGCGGGGTACGGCTCGGCGTCCGTGAGCGGGCGGACATGGCCGAGGCGTTGGCGGCCCTCGACGCGGCCGGGGCCAGGCGCTACCTCGCCGAGCGGACCGTGCCGGGCGAGCTGGAGCTGATCGTGGGCGCGCGCCGAGACCCGGAGTTCGGGGCGGTGGTGCTGCTCGGGCTGGGCGGGGTCGCCGCCGAGGCGCTGGACGACGTGGCCGTACGGCTCGCGCCGCTCTCGGCCGCGGAGGCGGCGGGCATGACCGACGACCTCGCCGCCCGGAAGCTGCTCGACGGCCCGCGGGGGCTGCCCCCCGTGGACCGCTCCCGCCTGGCCGGGATCGTGTGCGCCGTCGGCGGCCTGCTCGCGGCGTCACCGGCGCTGGCCGCGGTGGAGATCAACCCGCTGCGCGTCACGCCGGCCGGCGACCTCGTGGCGCTCGACGCCCTCGTGACGACGCGGAAGGGGCCGGAGCATGCGTGACGGCGCGGTGCCCTGGCCTCCGGAGTTCGCGGAGCGGTACGCCGCGAAGGGGTACTGGCTCGGTCGTCCGCTGGGTGACCACATGTGGGACTGGGCAGGGCGGTACGACCGGCGGATCGCCATCGTCGACGGCGACGTGCGGCTCACCTACCGCGCGCTGGCCGAGCGGGCGGACGCGCTGGCGGGCCGCCTCACCGCCCGCGGCATGCGCGACGGCGACAACCTCGTCGTCCAGCTCCCCAACACGTGGCACTTCGTCGTTCTCACGCTCGCCTGCCTGCGGCTCGGTGTCGCACCGGTCATGACGCTGCTCCCACACCGCGCCCGCGAGCTCACCCACGTCGCACGTCAGGCCGACGCCACCGCGATCGCCGTGCCCGACCTGTGGCGCGGCTTCGACCACCAGGCCCTCGCCCGCGAGGTCGCGGATGCCGCCCCGAGCGTTCGCGATGTTCTAGTGCTCGGCGAGGACATCGGGGACGGGCATCTCGACCTCGACGCGATGTGCGCGCCCGACGCCGGGGACCGCGCGCCGGCACTCGACACGGGTGCTCCGGCGAGCCGCGACGTCGCGGTGTTCCTGCTGTCGGGCGGCACGACCGGTTTGCCGAAACTCATCGGCCGGACACACGATGACTATGAGTACAACGCGCGTCGGAGCGGGGAGGTGTGCGGGTTCGACGCGGACACGGTGTACCTGGTCGTGCTGCCGGCCGCGCACAACTTCCCGCTCGCCTGCCCCGGCATCCTGGGGACGTTGATGGTGGGGGGCAAGATCGTGATGCAGCCTTCGCCGGAGCCGGAGGCGGCGCTCGCCGCGATCGCCCGGGAGCGGGTCACGGTCACGGCGGTGGTGCCCGCCGTCGCGCAACGCTGGCTCGACGCCGTGGCCGCGGCACCTGACGCCCACGACCTGTCCAGCCTCCGGGTCCTGCAGGTCGGCGGCGCGCGGCTCGCCCCGGAGGTCGGGGCGCGGGTACGCCCTGTCCTCGGCTGCACGCTGCAGCAGGTGTTCGGCATGGCCGAGGGACTGCTCAACTACACCCGGCTCGGGGACCCCGAGGACGCGATCGTACGGACGTCGGGACGCCCGATGAGCCCGGACGACGAGATCCGGATCGTCGACGGTGCCGGCTGGCCCGTACCGCCTGGCGAGATGGGCGAGCTGGAGACACGCGGCCCTTACACGCCCCGCGGCTACTTCCGCGCCCCTGAGCACAACGCCCGCGCGTTCACCGCCGACGGGTGGTACCGGCCGGGCGACGTCGTCCGGCTGCACCCGTCCGGCAACCTCGTCGTCGAAGGCCGGACGAAGGACATCATCAACCGTGGCGGGGAGAAGATCTCGGCCGAGGAGGTCGAGAACCTCATGTACGCGCTGCCCGCCGTCGCGCAGGTCGCGGCCGTCGGGGTGCCCGACCCGGAGCTGAGCGAACGCGTGTGCGTCTGCGTGGTCCCGCGGCCCGACCAGGAGCTGTCTCTCGACGAGATCAGGCGGGCGCTGCTCGACCGGGGCGTCGCGCCGTACAAGATCCCCGAACGTCTGGAGTTCCTCGACGCCCTACCCCTGACCAACGTCGGAAAGATCGACAAGAAGGCCCTGCGGGAGAGCCTGTCGGGCTCTCCCCGATCCGCTGTTGGAGGTCCGTGATGACCACGACCGAGAATGACGCCGCGGTACAGCGGCTGTACGACGACTTCGCGTCGGCCGGGCTGCTGCCGCTGTGGACGCAGACCGGCGACCTGATGCCGGTGGAGCCGCGCCCGACGGCGCTGCCGCACGTGTGGCACTGGAAGGACATCTACCCGCTGGCCCAGCGCGCGGGGGAGCTGGTGCCCGTCGGCAGGGGCGGGGAACGGCGCGCGATCGCCTTGGCCAACCCCGGCATGGCCGGCCAACCGTACGCGACGCCGACGCTGTGGGCGGCCCTGCAGTACCTCGGGCCGCGGGAGGCGGCGCCGGCGCACCGGCACACGCAGGGGGCGTTCAGGTTCATCCTGCAGGGCGAGGGCGTGTGGACCGTGGTCGACGGGGACCCGGTCGCGATGCGCCCCGGCGACCTCCTGCTCACCGCCGGCTGGGCGTGGCACGAGCACCACAACACCGGTGCGGAGCCGATGGTGTGGCTCGACGGGCTCGACATCCCGCTGGTAAGGCAGCTCGACGCCGGCTTCTTCGAGTTCGGACCCGACGAGATCACCGACCGGTCCACCCCGGACAGATCGCGCTCCGAGCGGCTGTGGGGCCAGCCAGGGCTGCGGCCCGTGGCCTCGGCCGCGACCCGTACACCCAACTCGCCGCTGGCCGCCTACCGGTGGGCGCAGACCGACGCCGCGCTGTCGGCGCAGCTGGAGCTCGAGTCCGAGGGCCACGACGACGGCGCTGTCGTCGAGCCGGGCCACGCCGCCGTCCGGTACAGCAACCCGACCACCGGACGCGACGCCCTGGCGGAGATGCGCATGGAGATGCACCGGCTGTCGCCCGGCACGCGCACCAGGACCCGGCGTGAGGTCGGCTCCGCGGTGTGGCAGGTGTTCACCGGCGAGGCCACGATCCAGCTCGGCGACCAGGCGTTCAGCGTGCGCGACGGCGACCTGTTCGTCGTGCCATCGTGGTGCCCTTTGGGGATCGAGACCCACTCGCGGCTCGACGCCTTCCGCTTCACCGACGCACCCGTCTACGAGGCGCTCAACCTCGCCCGCACCGCCGAAGGAAAGGACCCGTCCACGTGAGGCTCGCTACCATCCGCACCAACAACCGTACTGGCGGTGGCACGGCCGCCGTCCGCGTCGAAGGGGACCCCCAGGGAGGTGCTGCGGTCGAGCTCGGCCCGCCCGATGTGGGGGCGCTGCTCGCCCGGCCCTCCTGGCGTACCGAGGTCGCTGACGCCGACGGGCCGCGCCACGACGCGGACTCCCTCGACTACGCGCCGCTCGTCCCGCGGCCGGAGAAGATCATCTGCGTGGGGCTGAACTACCGCACGCACATCCTGGAGATGGGACGCGAGCTGCCCGAGCAGCCGACGCTGTTCGCCAAGTACCCCACGGCCCTCGTCGGCGCGCGCGACGACATCGCGCTGCCCGCCGTCTCCGACGCCGTCGACTGGGAGGTCGAGCTGACCGCGGTGATCGGCTCCCGGGTGCGGCACGCGTCGATGGACGAGGCGCGGGCCGCGATCGCCGGGTACACGGTCTGCAACGACGTGAGCGTCCGCGACTGGCAGTACCGGACCAAGCAGTGGCTGCAGGGGAAGACGTTCGAGGCGACCACCCCGCTCGGCCCCGTGCTCGTCACCCACGACGCCGACGCGAGCGAGGTGTCGTACGACGTCGTGTGCGAGGTCGACGGCGAGGTCATGCAGTCCGCCAACACCAAGGACCTGGTCTTCGACCCCGCCGCCCTCGTCGCGTACGCCTCGACGATCGCGACCCTGACCCCGGGCGACGTCATCGCGACCGGCACCCCGGGCGGCGTCGGGCATGCCCGCGACCCGCGGCGCTACCTCAAGGACGGAAGTGTCCTGGTGACGCGCGTCGAGGGCATCGGCGAGTGCCGCAACGTCTGCCGGAAGGAACGGCTCTGACCGCCTAGCATCTCGAGCCCCCACCCACGCCCTCCCCACCACGTGATCCCGGTTTGCGGTCCGAAGGCGCAGCATCCTCCTCTCGCCGACCGCAGACCGAGATCATGGCCGCGCCGCGGGTCCATCGGACTGGCGCGTTCACGGAGATTCCGGGGCGCCCGTGAGGCGTAGGGCCATGGCGGCGTAGCGGTCCTGTAGCTCGGCGGTGGCGAGCGGCTTGCTCTCGTGGAACCACTCGCTGACGTGGATGCACATGTCGAGGATCGTCGCGGCCATGAGGGTCGCCGAGGCTCTGTCGTCTCCGCCGACGAGATTGAAGAGGCTCCGAGCCTGCCCGTCCATGAGGACACCGGCGAGGCGGTCACGAAGCCGACGACGAATCGCGACGACCTCGCTGCGCCACTCGCCGGTCAGCAGGGTGTACTCGCGGTTGGCGACGCGAGCGTCCCGCTTGTGGTGGGCGTGCCGGTCCACGTACACCCTGACGATCGCCATCAGTTCGGCCACTGGATCTCCGGCAGCACCAGCCTGGGCCCCCGCCACGCTGGCCTCCAGCCTCAGGTGGATGTCGCGCACGACCGTGTACAGCAACTCCTCCTTGGAGGAGAAGTGGTTGTACAACGCTCCCGGAGTCAGCCCGCACGCGCGCGTGATCTGCCGGACGGTCGTGGCCAGCGCCCCCTGTCGGTAGAACAGGTCCACGGCCGCCTCGGCCAGGCGTTGGCCCTGGTCGGACAGGGCGGCGGGGATCGGCTGACCGCCGGGGTCTGAGGGGATCGCGGTCGCGTCCATGGGGCTCCAGTCTGCACATCCGGCCGCCACATCCTTGACGGGCCATCCAGACAAGCGTACCTTCCAAGGCTATATAAACGCTCATTCACACTGCGCCTGCTGCGGAGAGGACCACGACGCGGGTGGGCCTGGTGCCGGAGAGGACGCGGACGCGGGTACGCCCGACGCCCAGGAGGACGGGACGCGGGTGCGGCGGCGCCGCGGGTGGGTGACCGACCGGCTGCGGGTAGGCGAGGAGGGCCGATGTCGACTGACCACACGGCTGCCACGGGGGCTGGGCGAGGCGCGGCCATCGTGCGTCGGCTGTGGGTGCGCCGGCTGGAGCACTACCCGAGCAACGGCCCGCTGGTGTGGTATCTCGCGGTCTCGGTCCTCGCCACGATTGTTCTCTACTACGAGCTCTACATCACCGGCGGCGTGGCGCCGCTGTTGCTCGCCGACTACCACATGTCGTTCATCTACTACGTGAACATCATCGTGGTGGCGAACCTGGTCGGCGCCTTCGGGTCACTGGTGGCGGGGCTCGCCGACCGGTGGGGGCGGGCCAACCTGGTGACGTACGGCCTCGCGATCACCGGCGTGCTGTCGCTGTTCGGGGTGCCGAACGCCCCCAACTCCCTCGTTTTCGGGGTTCTCACCGCCGTGATCGGTCTGGTCGAGGGCGTCATCCTGGTCGCCACCCCGGCACTGATCCGCGACTTCTCCCCGCAGCTCGGCCGGGCGTCGGCGATGGGCTTCTGGACGCTGGGACCGGTGGTCGGCAGCCTGGTTGTCAGCGCCGTGGCCACGGCCACGCTGCCTGCCCTCCACACGTGGCAGAGCCAGTACTTCATCGTCGGGATAGTCGGTCTCGTGATGTTCGTGATCGCCCTGGTCGGCCTCAGGGAGCTGTCCCCGGGGATACGCGGTCAGGTGATGGTCAGCCTCGCCGACCGGGAGGTGATCGAGGCTCGCGCCCGCGACCTGGAGGTGGAGACGAGGAGCGCCCATCCGTGGCGGCAGATGCTGCACCTCGACATCCTCGCTCCCGCCATCGCGATCAGCGTCTTCCTGATCATCTACTACACCGCGGTCGGCTTCTTCACCGTCTACTTCACGACGATCTTCGGTTTCTCCACCGCGCAGGCCAACGGCATCAACACGTGGTACTGGGCGGTCGACGCCGCCGCCCTCGTGGTCGTCGGTGTCGTCTCCGACCGGCTGCGGGTGCGTAAGCCGTTCATGGTCGCCGGAGCGGCCATCGCCGTGGTCATGACGATCATCTTCCTCACCCGCGCCACGCACCCCCACACCGGCTACTACACGCTGGTATGGATGATCAGCCTGCTGGCGGCCGGGCTGGGCATCGCGTACGCGCCCTGGATGGCCGCCTTCACCGAGACCGTCGAGCGTCGCAACCCGGCGCTGACCGCGACGGGGCTCGCCGTATGGGGCTGGATCCTGCGGCTGGTGGTGTCGGGGTCGTTGTTCTTCCTGCCGTTCGTCGTCACGGCGGCGACCACGCTCGTCGAGGCGCCCGCGGTCCTGGCCAAGGCGCATGCCCTCCCGGCCGGCACACCTCCGCCGCCGGCCCTCGCCGCGCAGCTCGCACAGATCAAGGCCGCGGCCGCGGCGGCACCGCACCAGTGGCAGACGTGGTTCTGGGTCTGCGTGGCAGCGGAGATCATCTTCATTCCACTCATGCTGCCGCTGGCCGGCCGCTGGAGCGTGCGGGCGGCGCGGGCGGATGTGCGGGCTCACGAGGAGCGGCGCACCGAGCTTCTCGCGGACCGGGGCGGTACCGACCACTCACCGGAGCCACGATGAGTCGGCCCACGATACGGACGCACAGCGGGCGCTGGGAGGCAGGGATGAGGAAGGTACGGAAACGCGTTCGCGCGAGGGTGCCGGTGCTGGCTGTCGCCGCGGCGGTCGCGGTCTCGCCTGCCGTCGCGGGCAACGCGTCGGCGGCTACCACGGCTCCTCCCGCCTCGACGAGCGTGCCCGCAGTGATCGGGCCCATCACGTCGACCGCCCCGCCGGGCGACCCGTCGCACGACTACACCTTCTACTCGACGCCGATGGACCTCGCGAAGGTCGGCTACGAGCAGCAGGAGTACTTCATCAAGGGCGTGGCCACACGATATTCAGCGACAAACCCGGACGCGTCGAAGCCGATCGGAGAGATGCCGTACGAGACGCGGATCGTCGTGCGGCGCCCGGTCGACCCGCAGAGGTTCGCGGGCGTGGCCGTGGTCGACTGGCAGAACGTCACCGCCGGCCACGACATCGACACCGAGTGGGGCTCCGCGGGCGACTTCTTCGTCCGGCACGGTTGGGTGTGGGTCGGCGCGTCGGTGCAGCGCGTTGGTGTGGGCGGCGCGACGGAAGGCCCGACGGCGGGCCGTGGCCTGAAGCAGTGGAATCCGACCCGCTACGGCGACCTCGACCTCACAAACGGCGGGACCGTCCTCGACGACTCGCAGTCGTACGACGTCTACACGCAGATCGCGCGACTCGTTAAGCAGGGTCCCGCGACCGGGCCCGACCCGCTCGCCGGGCTCCACGTCCGGCGGGCCTACGCCGCCGGGGTGTCGCAGTCGGCGGGGTTCCTCGTCCGCTACTACAACGGCATCCAGCGAGCCGCGGACGTCTACGACGGCTTCCTCGTCGGGCTCGGCGGGGGCGTGCCGCGGCTCGACGTGCCGACGAAGCTGTTCAAGGTCTACACGGAGACCGAC
>JBOHCT010000141.1:0-11221 GCA_050699055.1 Streptosporangiaceae bacterium
GGCAACAGCCGCGGCAGCGGGGGCAGCCCGGCGAGCACCGAGAGCACCTCGAGCGCGCACGTCACCGCCGCGGCGTGATCGACGCGCTCACGCTCCGCCCACTCCCGCAGGTAGCGGTCGTCATGCGCCCACCACACGCGGGCGTCAAGCGTACGCAGCTGCCGCTCCCACCGGTCGTCGACCGTCGCGGCCGCGTAGCCGCGCATCTCCGCGGCGACCGCGTCGATCACCAACCGCGCGTGCCGCCCGCCGTACTCGCGGGTGACGTACCGGACCACGTCGGCGGGCTGCCAGCCAAGCCGCCAGGCGGCGGTCACACCGCGTCCCAGGTACGTCGCCACAGCCTGTTCCACCGCCCGCCGCCGACCCGCGACGCCGAGCCAGTCCGCCAGCCGCGCGACGTACCGGCCGAACGCGGCCTCGTCGCCGTGCAGCTGGACGTGCACCGCCTCGGCCACCATCCGCTCGGCCAGCTCCGCCGTCGTCGGCTGCGAGGGGCCGACAAACGGCCAGGACGCCCCGAACTCCTGGGAGGCGCCGGGCGGCCGCTGGCGGTCGCGCCGCCGCTGCCGCTCCCTGTCCTTCGCGCGCCGCCGCTGCCTGCTCGCCTTCCCCACTGCCCGCCCTCCCCGGTCGTCTCAATGTGGCATCCTCGCACGGCGAGGTAGGCGGGCGCGTGAGGACACGGCAGGGCCCGTCACATCGCGCTCCATATCGCCCTGCCGACGCGATTTGAGGATGGACGTCGCGGGCGTACGACGCCAGATGACAGCGCGACGCGCGGCGCCGATCCGACAGCCAGGTGAGCGGTTGGCCCCTATCATCGCCTCGTGACTTCAGACCCTTCTCGCTTGGCGAGTGGCTGCCGCGTCGTGTCGCAAGCGCGGAAGCTGGCCGCATGGGTCAGCACGGGCAGACCGGTCACGGCGAAGGGTGTGCCGCGCCGTGCCGACGTACCGGCGGTCGCGGCCGCCCTCGGTGTGGACCTACCCGGGCACGTACGCAGCGCGGCCGACGTGGAGGCCATCCACCACCCGTGGATCGCCGCGCAGGGGCTCGGCATGCTCCAGGTCGGGGATGATCACGCGGTCGCCACCCGGACCTCCAGCGACGTGGATCTTGACACGTGGTTCGCCGGGCTGAGCGCAGTGCTCCTCGCCGAGTCCTACGATCAGCGGGGCCGCGGGGCCGCGGTCGCGTGTCGGGTGGTCCTGGCCGAGCTGGCGGCCGGCGTCTCAGACGCTAAGAGGCTGGTGGAGGTCGCGCACGAGGCGCTCAGGTACCGCGACAGTGAGGAGGGCTTCGACGCGTTCACCGCCTTCGGGCGCCGTGCCATGCCCGCGGATGGCGCGGTCATGGTGCTCGCCGAGTTCGGGGCGATGGACGCGGCCGGCCGACTGACATCGCTCGGCCACTGGGCTCTCCAGCGGCTGACCGACTCCGTACCCCCGCCGGCCACACCGGACCTACCGGCCGACGAGATGCTGCGGCGGCTGGCCGCCGCGGCGGACGACGAGGACGCCTGGTGCCAGTTGTGGTCGTGGCTCGACGACCGAGACCCGGCGGACGGGGCCGAGGAGCTGCTCCATGCGGCCGCAGAGGCGTCGCCGGCCGAGCGGGTCACTGTCGTCGACACGCTCGCCGGCCTTGACACGGAGGCCGGCCACCCGTCCCGCCGCACGGTGAGCCCGTTGCTCCAGCCCGGGCTGACCCAGCACCCCGCCACCGGCCATTCCTCAGGAGTGGACGTGTCGGGCGCGGGCGATGGTCCGCACCATCCGGGCCACGACAGCGGGCTTGACCCCGAGGGCGCGGGCGATCTCCTTTGGCGACCGCCCCACCTCGCGCAGCTCCCGTACCCGATCGAGCGGATCGTCCCTTGGCACCGCGCCTGTCGTCATGTTCGACACCTACCAGACGGGCCCGCCTCCCCGGTGCAGACACGCCGAGGCCCAGACACGGCGGTTCGCGTTACGGCGGGGGCGGCGGCAGGAGCCGCCCGGACCCGTGCTGCGGTTAGACTAGGTTCTCACGAGCTGTGAGGCGCGGCCACGGGACACACCGAGAATGACTGCGGTGTCCGTCACCGACAGACCGGCGTCACGCAGCTCGTGGGCGACAGATCGGGAGTCGGCCGCTACCTCGCGGTTCTTCCGCTGTACCTCCTCCACACGTGCCCGGGCCTCTGCGGCTCGCTCTTCGAGGCCACCGAGGTCGGGGCGGATGGTCACCTCGTCGTCCGTGGCGTCGTGGTCGGTGAGGGACTCGATGTAGTCGCGCACCATGCGGTCAGCGCCTTCGAGTGTGCGGGACTGGGTGACACCGATGTGGCCGCTCTGATCGTCGCGGATGTGCAGCTCCCAGCCGTGCGCCCACCGCTTCGCGGTCACGGTGTAGGCGGTGGTCATTGCAGCCATCCTTCCGGTAGGCAAGCCAGCTTGTCGATCGTGTCGCGAACGACACCAGCCGACACGGTGCGGGACCGTGTGACGACCGCCATGTGCTCGCCGCACGGGCAATACCACTTGATGTGGTCACCTTTTCCTGCTTCCAGGTGCAGCCGTGGTCTTCCAGGGCCCGCTTCACCTCGCGATAGCGCATCGGCTTAACCATCAGACTACGTTACCCCCGCTAGACAGGAAGTATCTAGCGGGGGTAGATACCTCCATTGGTCTCCCCATCGGTGAACTCTCGCCTTCTACGTGGACGCCGACACGCTTGCGCGCGACCGATCCACCCGCGCGTCTCCGGCCTTATCGGAATCTGCGCAAGGATCGAGGGTCAGCCGCTTCGTGTGTGCCTCGAGCACCGGCGCCGCGGCTCGTCGGGGATCAGCAGCTACGACCCGGACTCGCCCGCCTCGGCAGCGTAGCCGCAACCGCTGCGACGTCAACCGCGACGCCCCCGACGTCCGCCAGCAGCCCACCGGGCGCTTGGTCGAGATCGAGCGCATGGCAAATGATCTCTATGCCGACGTTACGGACCTCGTGCCGGGCGGCGTCCTCGTTGCCCTTCGCGTAGACGAGGTGGCCACGGAGAAGCCCGAGCGCGGTGCAGTAGGCCAGCATCTGGTAGAGGTCAGCGTCGGGGAAGCCGCTCGGCCTCTCCGCTTTGTACTTCGCGTCCACCACCGCCTGCGGATGACCCGCCATGTACCAGACGAGGTCGGGCCGCATCCGTACCCGACCTCTGACGTCGAGGTGGTGGTGGTCCTGCGGACGCGCCCGTCCGCCGTGACGCCGCAGCGCCTCGGCCAGCGCGACCGTGGCGAAGTCCTCGAAGACCTTCGCCATGTCGAACAGAAAGCCGTTGGCGATGATCCGACCGGGAGCCTCTTCGAAGGACGCCCCCCGCAGCACGATCTCGGCGAGCCGCAGAGCCGTGTGGTAACGCTGGTTCAGCCGCGTCGGCGCCCAGGCGGGCAGCGGCCGCCCCGGAACGAGAGGGGACACCCCGACGAAGCGGCTCAACAGGTGCCGCAGTCGCCTGCGCGACTCACCATCGACGCGTGGCACACGCAGCATGCGCTCGGCCGCCGTGCGCAGCAGCCTGTTCTCCGGGATGTCGACGGTGAACTCGTCATAGCGGACCTCGAGCGGGATCGGCAGGCCGTGGTGTCGCCGCAGCTGCTCCGACTCGCGCAGGCGGCCGCGCAGGACCGGCGCGCTGTCCTCGTGCACGCGGTAGTCCTGGAGCAGGCCGCGACGTACAGCGTGCTCCCCCTGCCGCCACAATGCTTGGGCGACCGCCGGGATTAGGTCCTCCGCCGCGGAGAGTGCGACCGTGTCGTCGCGCCAGCCCCGTGGGTCGATGGCGTAGCCGAGGAGAAAGAGCAGCCGCTCGATGCGTACCTTCGGGCGGACCCACACCTCGACGTCTCCCACCCGCGCGACGCCCACCTGCCCGGCCGGCCGCACCATCCACAGACCCGACGCGTACGGGTCGGGCACGACCTCGGCGACGCCGGACTCCATGAGACGGCGGGCCTGCTCGGGCGCCAGTCGTACCGGTACGGGCGGACCCAGCTCGTCCAGGCGGATGACGTTCACGGCTCGACTGGCTCAGCGGCGATCACCTTACGCAAAGCGTCGAGACCGAACCGCTCCTCGATACCTTCCTCGCCGTAGTACAGCTCCTCCACCAGCGGCATGATGTCGGTCCGCCACACGCGTTCGAGACCGTGCTCCCGCTCGTAGATCTCCCGCCGCATAAAGTACGACGGCCCGATCGCGTAGTCACGGTCGGCGACCCGCTCGTTCAACGCGTCGAGAAGACGTGCCGGCTCGTCGGCGAGACCCTCGTAGTCGAGCCAGCGGCGCAGCAGCCCCCGTACGGGCTCGTCGGAGGGGTGAAGGGAGACGAAGGCGAACCGCCGCCGCAGCGCGGTGTCGACCAGCGCGATCGAGCGATCGGCGGTGTTCATCGTGCCGATGAGGAAGACGTTGGGCGGGAGAGTGAAGTCGTCCTCGGCGGCAGAGTACTGCAGGCCGATCGTCTGGTCGCGGTACTCGAGGAGGAAGTACAGCTCCCCGAACACCTTCGCGACGTTGGCCCGGTTGATCTCGTCGATGATGAGGACGCGTGGGGTCGACGGGTCCTGGCGGGCCGCCTCGACAACCCGCCGGAACGGTCCGGGCCGCAGCTCGAAGCTGAGCGTGCCGTCCTCGCCGCCGACGGGCCGGTAACCCTCGAAGAAGTCCTCGTAGGAGTACGACGGGTGGAACTGCACGAGCTTGACCGCACCTGGCTCCACCTCGGTGAGGTGGCGGGCGACATGCTGGGCGAGGTAGGTCTTGCCAGTGCCGGGCGGACCGTAGAGGATGACCTGGCGGCGGTCGCGGAGCAGCTCGATGAGCTCCTGCAGCCATCCGCGTTCGACGAGCAGTCTGGCGGAGAGGTCGTCGGTGGCATCGGGGAGGTGCAACTCCTTGGCTGGGGGCCGGTCGACGGGGCCGGCGATGCCCTCAAGGAGTGACAGCTCCTCGGTGAGGTCCAGGACGTCCGCTTGGCTGCCGAACTTCGCCGGCAGCGGCGCGGGGAGCGTGCCGAAGTCCGCGGGATTGGCGGCGTCGCGCCACCGCACGAGCCTGCGGAGGTTCGACCTCCCGCCCTCGGACTCCACGAACTCCGGCGGGCCGCTAATGGCGCCCAGGTAGACGCGGCCCTGGCTCGTGGTGACCACGAGGTCGTCGGGCTTCATCTGGTTCAGGAACGCGTCGAACTCCTGCACCTTCGTCTCGCGGGCCGCGTACGACTTGTGCTGGTAGTCGCTGTCGACGATCTCCTTGAGCTCGCGCCGGCTCGTGCCAGGCTCAACCGCGCGTAGCTGAGCGGCGGCCAGGGATACCCAGCCCTCCGCGAGCCAGGTGGTGACGAGGTTGTAGCCCTCTACGCTGGACCCACGCACGAGCCAGGCCCGCCGGCTCTCGCTTGGAACCTTGCCGTCCCGCCACTCCAGCAGGGCCCGCTGGTCGGCGGAACTCCACGACGCGGGCGGGTCCCACTCAGTCACGAGCCACGCCAGGGACTGGACGTCGAGCCGGTCGCGGAGGCTCGGGCCCGTCTCCTGGGCCCTTCGCAGGAACTCATCGCAGAACTCCAGAAGCCCGCGGTACCGCTCAGACAGCGGAGCCTTGGACGGTACGGCCGGTAGGCCGGTCAGGCGACGCCACTTCGCGACCGCCCTCGTCCGGTACGGCGGATACGACGACGGGTCGCGGGCCATCAGCAGCACACTCCCGAGAGAGAGGACGTTACCGGGGCTGTACCTGTCGTTCTGGTTACGCAAGGACGCGGCCAGCGTGTCGAGCGACGCCAGATCGGACCCCTCCTGCCAGACCCCGAGCAGAGCTTCGCGCATCCGCGCGGCATCCGCTCGCAAGTCGTCGATCAGCGCCATGAGGAAGAACCGGTTGAGCAAGTTGGTCGACTGCAGCGTCCGTCGCAACTCCTCGGGCCACGCGGGGTCGCCCGCGATCAGCTGCCCACGGACGTCCGCGAGCCGGGCCGCAGTCTCGAGCTTGTAGTCACGTTCCTCGTCGTCCAGGTCGACGTCTCGGGCGAGGCGCGCCCCCCAGTGAACGAACGTGTCCCAGCCGCTCATGGCCCGTCCCCTCGGAGTGAGTGCCGCCCGTCCTACCCGACGTAGGCTCAGGACGCAGATGCTACGGCGCCCCCTCCTTCCGCGAGGCGGGAGCGTGGATCCAGCCCTGTGCGGAAAGGACGTCCCAGGCGGCGCGCACGTGATCGGGCGTGTACATGCGCCCTTTGCGCGGTGTCCACTCGCGCACCAGCCGGGTCGCGATCCTAGGGTCGACAGCCGCGTCCGTTTCTTCTCCCGTGGCGACCCAGTGAACGCTCGCGAGCAGCTCCATGCCGTAGGCGGACTCGAAGCCCTCCGCCAAGGCCAGGACGCGCTCGATACGCTCCGCGGTCCCCGGGTGAGCGCGCAACACCCTCACCGCTGCCTCGTCGGCACCAGGGAGCAGCCTGATGGGCTCGGCGTCCAGGACGCGAGAGTTACCGTCGCCAAAGCCAGTGAGGTAGTGCCCCTCGACCAACGAAAGCACATGTCTGATGTTGCCCGCGTACGGACCGTAGCGCCCCCTAGCGAAGTTCAAGCGCAACGGCTCGCCCGCCACCTGGAGGAAGTACAAGAGCTTCTGCACCTCGATCAGCGAGGCCTCGAGCGCCCGTTCACTGTAGCGCCGCAACAGATGGATCAATGCGGAACGCCCTGGCGTCATGTCAGGGCGTCGCGTCGCCGTCCGCATCTCGGCGGCCCGAGGGGCCCCACCTGGCGTGTAGACGACGGCATCCACCTCGGGCACCGTGTCCAGGGCAGCACGGATCCGCGGCTCGACGTCTCGCCAGTCCAGCCCCCCATTGCCGCATCCGAGGGGAGGGACGGCGATGGACCTGATGTCCAGCTCGCGGATCACCCTGACGAGATCGACCAGGCCGCGCTCGAGATCGGTGAGCCTCGACCTCGATCGCCAGTGTGACTTGGTCGGGAAGTTGATTACGTACCGCGGGCCGCTCAGGGCCCCTGTCGGCCACACGTGCATCCGTCCGAGTTCGACTCTCCCGGCCTTGGCGGCGCGAGCGTAGTCGTCGAACATCTTGGGGTAGGCGCGGCGGAACTGCAGGGCGACACCCTTGCCCATCACACCCACGGCGTTGACCGTGTTGACTAGCGCCTCGACGTCGGCGTCGAGAAGGTTGCCACGCCCTTCAGTGATCATGGCCGCACATCCCATACTTCAGAAGTACCAGCCGCGTCTGACAACGACTTGTACCGACGGGCCCACCGTAGCCAACGCGCGCTGCACACGACGCGCACACGCTGGGGTGCGTGTCACAATCTCGTCGAACGCCTCCCATGGCACGCGTCGGTGTACCAGGCACTCAGCCATCCGTCGCTCCTTGCGGTCGGGCTCGTCCTCGGTGTCTGTCCACATCCTCGCTTTCATCAACGCCCAGTCGACAAGATCGTCCAGTTCGGCTGGCTCGCTGGTGAAGGCCGCATAGCCCTTGGCAGCGTTACGGTCCGTAAACACCGGCCGTAGCGTGAGCTCGAGCAAGCGTTCCACGGTCGTCGCGAGATAGATGAGATCGTCGCAGCTCCCCGAGTACGTGGGCACTCCTCCCTTCGCGATCACGTACAGCATCGGGCTGCGCGCTGCGAAGTAGAAGGGGGCGTAGTCCGCTACAACCCCGCCCGGCGCGACGGGCACGACACGAGCGCTACGGCGCTGCTTGATCTCCTTGTGGCCGACCTCGACGGTGACAACGCGGCTGGCGTGCGCCGTAGCGTCTGCGAGCAAGCCTCTACGGATGATGCTCGGGAGATGGTCGACATGCGTGAAGTGCATGACAGGCGTGGGTATCGGGCGCCGCATCCGCTCGACCTCACCGACGGACGTGTGACGGTGCGTCGTCGAGCGAGCCGACCAGCCCCGTGCCCGGACTCAGCGTGGATGAGTCCGGGATTCCGCTCCTCCGCCGGGTACCGTCAGAGCGCGTCCCCACCCGCCTCCTTCGCAACGGTGACACGGCCGCCTCGCCCCAGCCTCCACTGTCCGCGTTCCTCGTAGGGCCAACCACCCCTAACCGCATCGACTGTACAGCCAAGAGAAGACCGGGCCGCTCGCGAACTCGCGCGTGTAGCAGCTCCATGGGCCCAGCGGGATACACGCGGGATCAGCCGCCGCTCGCCCTTGCTCAAGCTGAGCGCCAGCCTCTCCCTGGCCGCAGCGGGTTCGGTCATAGCGCCTGATGAAGCCGAGGACCCCGCACCACGGTCCGGTTCGGCAGCGGGATCCACGGAAAGCCAGACCATGCGCAGGTGCTCGTGATCGAGCCTGGTGGGCTTTCCTTGCGGGGGCGGTCGGTGGCCACCTGCACAGCGTTACGCTCAGGCCGTCAGCAGCTGCGACACCGTGATCTGTACCTGCCCCGTCGAAAGCGGTCGCAGCTCGCCCACGAACGAGCCGTGGTTGAGCCATGTCGGTCCGCCCTCGCCGACCTCGGAGGTCGGACGCGTGATGAACGCGCGGCTTGCGGCGGTGGGGTCGGACGGCTCGCGCTTGTTGAGGCCCTCGTTGGTGATCGAGACAACCGCCCCTCATCCGTCCTGATCTCGTACCGCGCCCAGACGTGGATCGCGCCGTCCGTGCGGATGAGGTTCCAGTCGGTGCCGCCCGCGAGGACGGTGCCGTTGAGCTTCGGCCCGTGGACGCGCCCGCCCGTGATGGGAATGACCCGCCGGAACCCTGTCGGAACGGCGCCAACCTCGATCGGTGCCGCGATGTCCACGTCCAGTGTGAAGGCGTGCTCGACGGCCAGTGTCATCGCTCCTCCCCCTGGTGTGTCGCGGCGTCGTCGCGGGAGATGGTGGCTGGGGTGCCTCAGGCGCGGGCGAGCGGCAGCTCCAGCACGGACGCCCCGGCCGCGAGCTCGATCGAATGCTGGTTGGCCTCGAGCCGGGTCGCCGTGAGCGGGTTCCCGCCCGTGCCGGGATTGCGGGCGTACTGCGGGAACGAGCCGCCCGCGACGTACAGCCGGATGCGGGTGCCCCCACGGAACGTGTGGGCCGTGTCGAGCAAGTCCACCGTCACCGGCCGATCGCCGCGATCTGCGGGGACACGCGCATACCCCTCCGTCACGTTGTGGGAGCGACCCTTGGCATCGACCTCGCTGATCCGTACGAAGAGATCCGCATCGGGGCGCTCGGATCTGTGCGCCAGGGTGACGCGCGGCGCGCCCAGGACCGTGAGGTCGTGCTCGAGAGGCTCTCCCGTGAACGTGAGCACGTCCGACCGCGCGGCGAGCGCCGAGTCCTCGACGTAGCCGCCGTGGACGAGGATGGGGCCGCCGACCGTGGGGGTCGGGAAGGCTGAGCGTTGTCATGCCGGGCGTTGTCATGCCGGTCGCCGCGGGCCAGTCGTCGAACTCGCGCCAGTCGTCGGCTCCCGTCACCCGCACGCGTACCCGCGAGCGGCGTTCGGGCACCTCGGCCCCGGCGAGCTTCGTGTCGAACCACTGCAGGGTCTCGGCGACCATCGCGGCCGCGGCCGCGCCGATGAGGTCGCGGTGCGTCCACGCGCCAACCGTGAGCGCCACGTCGACGCCGCGCTCCCGCAGGCGCCGGTACTGCTCGACGCTCTGGCGGACGAAGATGTCCTGCCAGCCGGAGAGGATCAGGACGGGGATTCCCGTCCGCTCGAGCGCGGCCCCGTGCTGCATGGGAGCCCAAAACGGGTCGGCGAGGTCGGGGCGCACGAGCCGGTCGCGCACCCACGGCGTCGCGTCGCCGAAGTGGGCCGTCGCGGCTTCCGCGAGCGGGGTGGCCTCGAGCACGGCACGGAGGCGCTTGTCCGCCGTCATCATCTTGAGGATCGCAACCGGCCCGGCCGATGTGGACTGCACCGCGACCTGCTCGCTCCAGCCGATGAAGTCGAGGTTGAAGTTGCCGGTGCCCCACGCGTGGCGGCTGAAGTCGTGCGGGCCCACCATGACGACCGCGGCAGCGAGGTCCCCGGGCGGGTCGGCGAGGATCGCCCACTGGGTGTAGCCCAGGTAGGAGCCGCCGACGGTGCCGAACCGGTCCGGGTACCAAGCCTGCGCGCGCATCCACGCCACGACGTCATGCCCGTCCTCGGCCTCTGTGCGCATGGGGTCGAAAGCACCGCCGGAGTCAGCGGTCCCGCGGCTGCTCACGAACAGCACCGTGTAGCCCTGGGCGGCATACGCCCGAACGGTCGACAGGCCGTACATCACGCCGCGACCGTACGGCCCCCGCATGAGCAGCAGGCCCTTCGAATCGCCCGAGGGCGTGTAGAGGTCGGCGCCGAGCTCGACGCCGTCTCGCATGGGGACGCGGAGCGGAGCGACGCGATACCGGCGGCCCTTCGGCAGGCCCAGGCGACGGCGGTATAGGCGGTCGACGAGGGGGAGGCGGGCGTGACCGGATGTCGCGGGAGCAGTGGCGTCGGACGTCATCGTCCCTCCAGACGCGGGCGGGGCACGGATAGGCCTCTTCGACGCGCTCTTCGACCGGCGAATCGACGGGTTCATCGACATCATCCTCGACGCCCGCGAGCCACCGCATCGGAGGGGCCGCGCACGGTCGTGCGCCACTCTGTACGTCGCACACTGGTGGTGCAGGCCGCCGCCATCGTGGACAGCACCTATGGACTCAAGCCACGTATGAGGGACCGCGTGTGACGGCGAGGCGTCGCTCGTGCGCCCGCCGTCTGGTGTGTGCGTCAGTCCGATGCCGCGCGTGGCCGCTCCCGTGCCGAGCGACCGGCCTCGACCACGGGAAGGTCGCGTCAGCGGTCGAACGTGCCGTCCTTCGCGCCGCGAACGAACGCCCGCCATCCGGCGCGGTCGAACACCAACACGGATCCGCGCCGGTCCTTGGAGTCGCGCACCGCGATCGTCCGGTCAGTCGGCGCGACCTCAACGCAGTGGGCACCGTTGCCACTGCGGCTGCTCTTGCGCCAGTCGGCGCGGGCAAGGTCGGGGACGAACATCCCGCGCCTCCTTCCGCCGCTACGTCATCTCCTTCGCCACGGAGTCGATGAATGCCGCCGAGTCGCCGGCACCGAGAGCCTCCGCCCGCAGGTGGTCGAAAATTCGGGCGTGCCGACGGACGTCACGCATCTTCTCCAAGTAGATGTTACCGCCGGAGCTGTCGATGTAGACGATGTCCTGG
>JBOHCT010000142.1:0-11144 GCA_050699055.1 Streptosporangiaceae bacterium
CCTTGGTGTAGCCGTACCCACCATGAACGCACAGGGCATGGTCGGTCACCCGGCCTACCATCTCCTGGCAGAACAGCTTGGCCGTCGCCGCGGCCGTGGTCAGCGGCTCGCCGTCGTCGTAGCGCCGCCCGGCGTCGTGGACGAGGGCACGGGCGGCGGCGACGTCGGCGTGCATCGTGGCGAGTCGCACCTGGACGGCCTGCCGTGAGCCGATGGGTTTGCCGAAGGTCTGTCGACTGCCGGCGAAGCGTGCCGACTCGTCGAGTGCCCGTTGCGCCAGGCCGACCATGCATGTCGACAGCGAGACGCGGCTGTAGTCGAGGAACGACAGGCCCACCTCGAGACCCTGCCCGACCCCGCCCAGGCGGTGGGTGTCGTCGACGTACATCTCGTCGTAGGCCAAGACGCCATGGCCGGTGCCCGCGAGGCCCATCGTGTGCTGGGTCGCGTCGATCGCAAGCCCGGGCGTGTCGCGGGGGAGCAGAAAAGTCGTGAGCGAGTCGGCCGCGCGCCGGTCGTCGCTCGCCGCCGTGAGCAGGAAGAAGTCGGCCCGGTCGGCGAAGGTGATGAGGTGCTTCTCCCCGGTGACACGCCAGCCCTCGCCGTCGCGTACGGCACGGGAGTGCAGGTCGCGCCCAGTGCCTCCGGCCCGCTCGGTGAGCGCGAACGCAAGGAACGTCTCGCCGCGGGCCATACGGCGGACGACCTCACGCTGGCGCCGGTCGCCGAAGCGCAGGACCGGCCGCCAGAACCCGTTGGACACGTGGGCGAGCATGCGGCCGAAGCCCGGCCCCATGCCCGCGGCCTCGAGGTACGGCTGGTAGTCGCGCATCGGCAGACCGTACCCGCCGTACTCCGGCGGTACGGTCAAGGCGAACACGCCGAGCTCGGTCATGCGTTCGGTGACCTGGTCCGGGATCCGGTCGGTCGCCTCGACCTCGGCGGCGACGGGATCGAGCTCGTCGCGGAAGAACGCGAGGTATTCCCCCAAAGGCGGGGGTTTCTGGGGAGCGGTGGAGGCAGCGCTAGGCACGGATAGCGATGGTAGCGGGTCGCCCGTCCGTGTGGGAGCCCGAGGCGTTGTTCACATCCGCGACAGCGGCGCACTTCTACACGCGTCGCGTCAACGGGGTCCGCCCGACAGGGAGGAGGATGCAGGCATGAGGGGCCGACGCCAACTCAGATCGTCGGCGGGACGGGGTTGCCGACCTCGCGGATGCCCCGGCGGACGTCGGCCGCCGCGAGCAGCGCGATACCGACGACGAAGAACACCACCAGCGACACGATGGCCACCCGGTAGCTGCCCGTCCATTGGAGGGCGATCCCGAACACGAACGTGCCGAACCAGCTGGTGCCCCGGTCGCTGATCTCGTACAGGCTGAAGTACCGGCCCTCGCCTCCACTCGGGATGAGGTGCGAGAACAGCGAGCGGGAGAGGGCCTGGCTGCCGCCGAGGACGATGCCGATGACGAACGCGAGCGCGAAGAACTGGACCGCCTCCCCACGCCGCAGCGCGTACGCGGCCCCCACGACGACCGTCCAGACCACCAGACTGACCAGCAGGACCCGCTTCGTCCCCGCGACACGGGCGACCGCGCCGAGCAGCAGCGCCCCGCAGAACGCGACGAACTGCACCATGAGGATCGCTCCGATGAGCACCGTCTGGCGGAGCCCCAGGGCCTCCGACCCGTACGTGGACGCGAGCGCGATCACGGTGTGGATGCCGTCGTTGTAGAGCAGGAAGGCGATGAGGACGAGCAGCGTGTGCGGGTAGCCACGCAGCTCGCTCAGGGTACGGCCGAGCTGGCGGACGCTCGCCGCGACCGTGCCGCCCTCCGCGGTGCTCGCGGAGGTGCGGCGGCGCAAGCCCGCCATCGGCACGACGGTGAAGACCGCCCACCAGGCGCCCGCGGACGCGAGTGAGACCCGCACGGCTGTGCCCTCGGACAGTCCGAACGCGTCGTGGCGGAGGAAGAGCACCAGGTTGGCGAGCAGCAGCACCCCGCCGCCCAGGTAGCCGAGTGCCCAGCCGCGCGCCGAGGTCCGGTCGCGTTCCTCGGGGCTCGAGATCTCGGGGAGGAACGAGTTGTAGACGACCAGGGACGCGCCGAGCGCGACGTTGGCGACGAGGAACAGTCCGCCGCCCAGCAGGTACCGCTCACCCGCGAGGAAGTAGAGACCCATCGTGGCGAACGCGCCGACGTAGGCACAGGCCGCGAGGAGTTGCTTCTTGCGGCCCGTCCGGTCGGCCAGGGCCCCGACGAACGGCAGGACGACGACCTGGAGGAGCACCGACAGCGAGACGACGTACGGGTAGAACGCCCCGGCGCGTACGGGGAGGCCCATCGGATGGACGAACCCGGCTGGGTCCGCGGCGGCCTGGGTGACGTTCGTCAGGTAAGGCCCGATGAAGACCGCGATGACCGTGGTGGCGAACGCGGAGTTGGCCCAGTCGTAGACGTACCACGCGCGCCGCTCGCGTCGCCTGCCCGGCTGCTCGGTCGGCTCGTCGGTGTCTCCGGCGGTCACTGTCACGACCCGCCCCACGCGCCGCGTTCGGCGAGCACGTCGCGCAGCCCCTCGAGCTCGTCGGTGAAGATCCCGTCCACCCCGGCGTCGAGGAGCCGCCGCATCTCTGTCTGGTCGTTGACAGTCCAGACGTGCACCTGCACGCCGAGCCGGTGGGCGGCCGCGACGAACGCCGGTGTCACCACCCGCACGCGCCGCGTGTGCGACGGCACCTGCGCGCACGGGACGCCGCCGCGGGCGAGGAGGCCGAGGAACGGCGCCCGCGACGCGACCCACAGCGAGGTGACCCCGCGCGGCCCGAGGGCGGTGCAGACTCGCGCCCCGAGGGCCGCGCGTACGGCGGCGATGCGGCGCTCGGAGAACGACGCGACGCAGACGCGGTCGAACGCGTTGGTGCGCCGCAGGGCGGAGACGAGCGGCCCCACCGCGGACGCCTCCTTGACGTCGATGTTGACGCGCACGTCCGGCCACGCGCCGAGCAGGTCCCCCAGGAGGGGAATCGGCTCCCGGCCACCGATACGCGCCCGACGGACTTCGGCGTAGGGAAGGACGGCGACCCGCCCCGTCCGGTCGGTGACGCGGTCCAGGGTGTGGTCGTGGAAGGCGAGGAGGACGCCGTCGGCGGTCGCGTGGACGTCGGTCTCGAGGTAGCGGTACCCGAGGTCGACGGCACGCTGGAAGGCCGGCATGGTGTTCTCGAGCCCGTCGAGGGTGCCACCGCGGTGCGCGAACGCCAGCGGCCCCGTGTGGTCGAGAAACTGGTAGTGACGGCGCACATGCCGAGTATGGCCGAGCGCACCCCTGCCGCGGGGACCATGCTGAGTCATGCCGAGTCATGGGTCCACTCGCGGCGGCGTGTCTCCGCGAAAGCGACCGCCGCGGCGACCGCGACGTTGAGCGAACCGACCCGCCCCACCTGAGGGATGTACACGGCGGCGTCGACGGCCGCCAGGAGGGCGGGGGAGCAGCCGTGGTCCTCGTTTCCGACGGCGAGGCACACGTCGCCGTCGAGTGGGGCGAGGTGCAGCGGGTCGGCGTCGCCGGTGAGCTCGACGGCGACGACGCGGAAGCCCTCGACCCGCGCGGCAGCGGCCGCGTCGGCTGGGCGGTGGACGCGCTCGAAGCGGAGCGTTCGCTCCGTCCCCAACGAGACCTTTCGCGCCGACGGGTGGGACGGCTCGCCGGTGTTGCCGGCCAGCCAGACCCTCTCGACCCGGAAGGTCGCCGCCGAACGTACGACCGAGCCGAGGTTGAACGGCGAGGTGACCGAGTCGACCAGCAACCCGAGCCGGGCGTGGGTACGGCGTCGCCATGTGCGGTTGAGGCGCTTGACGTCGGTCGTCCGCAGCTGTCGTCCGCCGGGTCGGGCCGTCACGATCCGGCCTCGACACGCAGGACGCGGTAGCCCGACCGCGACACCACCCTGGTGACACGGAAGCCCTGCTCGGTAAGCCAGCGCTGGAGGGAATCGGAGCCCAGATGCCGGTGCACGACGAGATGCGCGGTGCCGTCGGGGCGGAGTCTGATGAGCCAGCGGAGGAGGAGGTCGTGCAGTGCCGGCTTGCCGACGCGTACGGGCGGGTTCGACCAGATCGCGGCGAAGCGGACGGCGTCAGGGACCTGGTCAGGGCGGCAGGGGCGCACCCGCTGGAGGCCCGCGGCCTCGGCGTTGCGCGCGCACAGCTCGAGCGCTCGCTCGTTGACGTCGACGGCCCAGACCCTCGCGTGTGGGGTGCGGGCGGCCATGGTGAGGGCGATCGGCCCGTACCCGCAGCCGAGGTCGAGAAGATCGCCTTCCGGCGGGGGAGAGGGGACGGT
This sequence comes from Streptosporangiaceae bacterium, assembly GCA_050699055.1. Classification (GTDB taxonomy): domain Bacteria; phylum Actinomycetota; class Actinomycetes; order Streptosporangiales; family JBOHCT01; genus JBOHCT01. Next base: position 4,348 of record JBOHCT010000142.1, read on the forward strand.
CTCCAGCAGCACACGTGTGCCCGGGTCCACGCGGTCGGCGGAGAAGACGCCGCTGTCGGTGGCGAGCCGGAGATGAGTGTCGGACAGCACAAGATCGACGGCGCCCGGTCTGTGGGCGGCTTTGGGTCGCTGCTCGAAGTACTGCGGCCTCACGCCCACCTCCGCACCGGTACCGCCGGGTCACGACCCCTGCGCAAGAGCGACGTCGACGAGGTCTCGGGCAGCCCCGCCGACACCGCGTCAGGTGGCCTCGAGGATGGCCTTGAGGAAGTTTTGCGTGCGTTCCTCGCGTGGCTCGTTGAAGATCTGGTCCGGGGGGCCCTCCTCGACGATCTGCCCCTGGTCGAACATGAGGACCCGGTTGGACAGGTCCTTCGCGAACCCCATCTCGTGGGTGACGCAGAGGATCGTGAGGTCTGTCGACCTGGCGATGTCGCGCAGCACGTCGTGCACGTCCGCGATCAGCTCGGGGTCGAGGGCGGATGTCACCTCGTCGAGCAGCAGGACGTCGGGCTGCATCGCGAGCGCGCGCGCGATCGCCACCCGCTGCTGCTGCCCACCGGACAGGTGCGAGGGGTAGGCGTCGGCCTTGTCCTGCAACCCGACCATCTCCAGCAGCCGGGTGGCCCGCTCGGTCGCCTCGTCCTTGGACAACCCGAGCACGTGGATCGGCGCTTCGGTGAGGTTCCGCATCACCTTCATGTTCGGGAAGAGGTTGAACTGCTGGAAGACCATGCCGATCTTCTTGCGGACCTCCCGGAGGTGCTTTTCGCCGGCGGGGACCAGCTTGCTTCCCTTGCGCTCGTGGGACAGCAGCTCCCCGTCGACCTCGATCGTGCCCCCGTTGACCTTCTCCAGCGTCATCAGCAGCCGCAGGATCGTGGTCTTGCCAGAGCCGCTCGGCCCGATCAGCGTCACGCGCTCGACGGGGTTGACCTCGAAGTCGAGCTCGCGGAGCACGACGTTTTGGCCGAACCGCTTGACAACCTTGTCGAAGCGGATCATCCGCGAGCGGTCAGGTCCCTGCGCTTGCGATGTCTGCTGCACGGCCGGTTCCGTGTCCAAAACGACGCTCCAACCGTCTGACGGGATAGAAGAAGGATAGCTCAGCACGAGGAGGAGTAGCCCCGCGATCGTGTACGGCTCGACGAAGCGGAAGGTGCTCGGCGACGCCGAGCATGCTGAACACGGTGATCGCCGACGTCGCCGGTGGGCGTGGCATCAGGCGAGCCGGCCAAAGCGGGCCTCCAATCGGCGGACGACGAGCGAAAACGCGTAGCTCAGCACGACAAAGAAGATACCCGCGGCGACGAACGGCTCGCCGTACTCGTACGTCAGACTCCCGATGGCTTTCGCGGTGGCGGCCATCTCCATCACGCCGATCACCAGCAGCTGCGGCGTGTCCTTGAACATCGAGACTACATAGTTGCCGAGCGCGGGGAAGATCGGGGGGATCGCCTGCGGCAGGACGACTCGCCGCCAGGTGTCGACACGAGCGAAGTTCAGCGCCCGGGCAGCCTCCCACTGCCCACTCGGGACCCCGTCGATGCCCGCCCGGTAGACCTCGGCGGTGTAGGCGGCGTACTGGATGCCGATCACGATGACACCGGACAAGAACGGGCTGAGCTTGAAGCCGCCGTACTGGGGAAAGATATAAAAGAAGAAGAACGCCTGCAGGATCAGCGGCGTGTTCTGGATGAAGTCGCGGACGAACTGTACGGTCCACCGCAGCGGTGCGAACGTGGTGCGGCGGGCGAGATCGATGAAAAGGCCCAGGATCATCGCGACTCCGGTGCCGGCGGCGGTGATCTCGACCGTCACCTCGAGACCGCGGGCGATCTTCGGGAGGACGGAGACGAAGAAGCCGAAGTCGAACATCGCGTCTAGACACCGATCGATGGCGGCGGAGGCGGGGGGGTTGGGGCTCGGCGGGCTCCGCCGATGTCACGTCCGCGCCGCAGGGCGCGCTCGGTGACACGAAAGAGCTGGTTGATGACCGTCGCGATGATGTAGTAGGCGATCAGCGCCTCGCCGTAGAAGCGGACGTTGTTCAAGGTCAGTCTTACGGCGTGCTCGCTCGCCGAGGTCAGGTCGGTCAGCCCGATGATCGACACGAGCGCACTCGCCTTGAGCAGCTGCACCGTGAGCACGTTGATCGGGGGGAGCATCGACACCAGCGCCTGCGGCACGATGATCCGTCGCAGCCGCAGCAACGGCGGCATGTTCAGCGCGATGGCTGCTTCGGTCTGCCCGCGGGGCACCGCTTGCACGGCGCCGCGGACGACCTCGGCCTCGTAGCCGCCGATGTTCAGCGCCAGTGCGACCACCGCTGCCCCGAACGTCGGCAGGTCCAGCGGCGTCCACTGCGGGATTCCGAAGACGAAGACGTAGAGGATCACCAGCTCGGAGGCGCCGCGGAACACCTCGGTGTAGGTGCGCGCCACGAACCGCAGGACCCTAAAGCGCGACAGCATCGCCGTGCCGGCGACCAGGGCGATGGCGAAACCGAGCAATCCGGAGTAGACGGTGAGCTCGATGGTCGTCAGAGCGCCATGCGCGAAGTCATCGAGAAACATGGTCGCGGTGCCTGTAGGCCGGTGCCCCGGCCCTCAGCCCTTCGAGAGCTCCGCGAAGGTGTGCTTCTTGGCCTCCTTGAACTGGCTCTTCGCGAAGCCGAACGCGTCTCCGTTCGGTGACGCCTGCTTCACGATGGAGTACACCTTGTCGTTCTTCTGCAGCTTGTCCAACTGCTGGTTGTAGGCCTTGACCAGGGCACCCTCGTCCTTGCGGAACTGAGGGCCGCCGCAACTGATCTTCTCCTCGCCGTTGACGACGGGGTTGAAGCCCTTCAGGGCCTGAAGCTGCCCTCCTCCGGACTTCTCGACCAGGCTGCGGACGGTGATCCCGGTGAGCGAGAACGCGTCCGCGCGTCCGGTCTTGACCGACGCGACCAGCGCGGAGGGGTTGCTGACGACGACCAGCTGGTCCTGGGGCACGCCGACCGCCTTGGCGTACTTCAGCTCCGTGGCGCCGGACTCGACGGCCAGCTTTGCCTTCGGGTTGTTCGCGATGGACTTGTAGTCCGACAGGTTCAGCGGGTTGCCCTTCTTGACCGCGAGCGCCTCCAGGACGCAGTAGACCGGGTCGGTGTAGTCGACCGCCTTGGCGCGCTGGGGCGTGATCGAGGCCGCCGCCATCGTCATGTCGAAGCGGCCGGCCTTCAAGCCGGGAATCAAGCCGCTGAAGTCGACCTTCTTCCACGTGATGTCGCTGATCCCCAGGTTGGACATGATGGCCTTGCCCACCGACGGCGCCATGCCGGTGACCTGGCCCTGCTCGCTCTTGAAGTCGTAGGGCGGCTCGCCGGCGTAGCCGATGGTGATGCCGTTCTTGTGGAAGTCCGCCAGCGCGCCGTTCCCGCCGCTGGTCCCGGTCTTGCCGGTTCCACCGGCGCTGCCGCCGCCACAGCCGGCGAGGGCGACTACACCGGCCGTCGCCAGCGCGGCCAGACCAAACACGGCCCGCCCTCGCCGCGCAGATGTTCGACCGGCAGTCGCGGCGCTGGGAGCCTTCGAGTCGTCGGCGCTGTGCGTTGGGTACAGGTGCCACATGGTCGCTAACCTCCGCAGGTATCCGTGCCTGCCGTGAACGCAAGCAAAGGGGCGTCGTATTTTGTCAACAATGCGAATCGTGTCGATACTCGGTTGCGACATTCGGCCGCACATCCCAATTCGCCGGGACCGTCCTCGACGAATCCGAGGTGCTTGTCCACGACGTTGCGCATCGAGCGCCCGTCAGGGAAGCGTTGTGCGTTGTCCACGAACTGCCACGGCAACCGGTTACCCCTGCCTACCACGTGCAGTCTGTCACGAGTACGGCTCCTTGGTGTGAGGTTGAGGCTCAGCTGACCCCGCTGAGCCGCCCCCGAACACAGTGGAGGAACCTTAGCGGGAGCCTGCATGGCTGTCAACGATCTCCCGCGTGGCCGCGAGGGAGCGGCCACGCGGGAGATCAGATGGTCTGTGGCAGGGCCGCCCGCGCCGTCACGCAGCGGGGGGCCTGACCGAGGGAGTGGTCCCGGGCGCTCTCGCTCGTGACCGCCCGCATGCGTACGGCCTCGAGCCGGCTGGCCCGTAGTCCGTCGCGCGACGAGGCGTGGCCAGCCGCCCCCGTTCGATGAGATCTGGCCGAGGCAACACATGGTGTGCTGTTCAACCTATCGGCCTGGCCGCCGATGAAAAGTAGCGCGGCCGGTACGTGACCGCGTCGGAATGGGAGCGCAACGGCCCCGTGATGCGACGCGCCTCCCGCAGACGCCGATGAGGTCCCTACGAACTGCCGGTGAGAGGCCGGGTCTTGCGGCGTTTGAGCCGCAGCGATGCTAGCACATTAGACCGAAGCGTTGATAGCATGCGTGGGCTTGGGCCGGTCCTAGATCAGCTGCTGGCCGACGGGCGCTAGCCGAATGCTCATCTACCTCGACTCGTCTATCTTGACGCGCGCGTACCTACCGGACGAGCCCGGCCATCAGGAGGCGGCGGAGCTGGTGTACGGGTACGAGCACCTGCTGGTCTCCGCCACTTGGACGGTCGTGGAGGTGACATCCGCGTTGACGCGGGCCGCGAAGGGCAGACGCGCCGACGGCCCGGGGGACCTTCTCGCTGTCCTGGCCGAGGACACCGGTGACGACGGCACGGTGACCCTGGTGCGGGCCGACGCGGTGCAAGTTGAGGACCGCGTCACGGCCGTCGTTCGCGAACACGCCATCCGTTCGCTCGACGCGCTTCACCTGGCCGTCGCTGGGCTCGCCGCGAGGCCGCTGACCGAGCCGCTCGGCTTCGCGGCCCGAGACGATGCGCAAGGGACCGTCGCCTCGGCGCTCGGGTTCGTCCCCTGGCCGTTCCCGGGGCCTGCACAGGGGTGACGTCCACCGCGACGTACCATCTCGCATGTGACCGGCAGACCCGCCGCGGCGGAACGCCTGCGCGACCTCTCGCGGCTGCGCCGCGTCCGCGACCGGATGGACCGGGAGTACGCCCGTCCGCTTGACGTCGAGGCGCTCGCCCGCGGCGTACAAGTGTCGGCCGGGCACCTCAGCCGCGAGTTCCGGCGCGCCTACGGCGAGCCGCCGTACGCCTATCTGATGACGCGGCGCATCGAGCGCGCGATGGCGCTGCTGCGTCGCGGCGACCTTAGCGTCACCGAGGCCTGTTTCGAGGTCGGCTGCTCGTCGCTGGGCACCTTCAGCACTCGGTTCACCGAGCTGGTCGGTGTGCCGCCCAGCGTCTATCGACGCGAGGCGATGCGTGCGACGGAAGGGATGCCGCCGCGCGTGGCGAAACAGGTGGCCAGACCGATCAGGAATCGAGAAGCGCCGGCCCCCGAGCCGCACCTAGCGTGGACTGCCCTGGACAACACACCCCGATGTGACCCACGACTTCAGGAGTGACCATGGCCGGCTCTTCCACCCAGGGAATCAAGACCGTGCTGCATCCCGTGTCCGACCTGGCGACGGGCAAGACGGCGTCCCGCCGCAGACCGAGGAATCCTACTACGTCGGCTTCGAGGCCGAGGGCCAGCACATCAGGCTGGTGCCGGGCGGCGGACCGCAGGGCATGACCTCGCCGGTGGCCTACTGGCACGTCCCGGACATCGAGGCGAAGCTGGCCGAGGTGACCGCTGCCGGCGCCACCGTGAAGGAGCCCGTGCGCGACGTCGGTAGCGGCCACCTGGTGGCTACCGTCACGGACCCGATGGCAACGTCCTCGGGCTGCTTCAGGACCGATGAGTGCGACCCCTCGCTCCCGCCCGTAGCCTCGTCGCGACACGGATCGCTCCATGGGCTGAAGCGAAGGAGAACCAGACGTACTGCTCGAGGCTGGGCAGATCGAGCCAGGCGACGCCGACGGAGACCGCGAAGGCAGCTCCGTCCTAACAGATGGAGACACGATGAGCACAGCCACGACGACGGAGACGCAGTCGCCCGCGCTGCACGTTGCCGACAGCCACGATCTGATTCGGGTGCGCGGCGCGCGCGAGAACAACCTCAAGAACGTCAACATCGAGCTGCCGAAGCGCCGGCTGACGGTGTTCACCGGTGTCTCCGGCTCGGGCAAAAGCTCGCTGGTGTTCGACACGATCGCCGCGGAGTCGCAGCGGATGATCAACGAGACGTACAGCGCTTTCGTGCAGGGCTTCATGCCGACGCTGGCCCGACCCGAGGTCGACGTACTCGACGGGTTGACGACCGCGATCACCGTCGACCAGGAGCGGATGGGCGCCAACCCCCGCTCCACGGTCGGCACCGCCACCGACGCGGGCGCGATGCTGCGCATTCTCTTCAGTCGACTCGGGCATCCGCACATCGGCTCGCCCAACGCATACTCCTTCAACGTGCCCTCGGTGAGGGCCAGCGGTGCGATCACTGTCGAGCGCGGCGCAGGCAAGACGAAGGCCGAAAAGGCGACTTTCTTCCGCCTCGGCGGTATGTGTTCGCGCTGCGAGGGCATGGGCGCGGTCACCGACTTCGACCTGTCGGCGCTGTACGACGACAGCCAGTCGCTCAACGAGGGCGCGCTCACCATCCCCGGCTACAGCATGGACGGCTGGTACGGCCGCATCTTCCGCGGCTGCGGCTTCTTCGACCCGGACAAGCCGATCAGCAAGTACACCAAGCGTGAGCTCCACGACCTGCTCTACAAGGAGCCGACCAAGATCAAGGTCGAGGGCATCAACCTGACCTACGAGGGCCTGATCCCGAAGATCCAGAAGTCGATGCTGTCCAAGGACACCGAGGC
>JBOHCT010000143.1:0-11143 GCA_050699055.1 Streptosporangiaceae bacterium
ACCGCGGGCGCGCACCCCGCATTGAGGCATGACCGCTCGTGACTGCTTACCCCGGTGTCGTCCTCCGTTCCGCTCCTCGCTCGCTGGCGCTCGCTGCGATGCTCGCTTTGGAGGCCACCTCGTGACGGTTACTCGGCCCGACCCGACCGGCCACTTCGGCGCGTACGGCGGGCGTTTCGTACCCGAGGCCCTGATGGCCGCCCTCGACGAGCTCACGGACGCCTATGCGGCCGCCAGGGACGACCCCGCCTTCGACGCCGAGCTCGACGGGCTGCTCCGGACGTACGCGGGTCGCCCGACGCCGCTGACCGAGGCGCGACGCTTCTCCGAGGCGGCCGGGGGCGCCCGTGTGTTGGTGAAGCGTGAGGATCTCGCCCACACCGGCTCGCACAAGATCAACAATGTGCTCGGCCAGACCCTGCTCACGACCCGTATGGGCAAGCACCGGGTGATCGCCGAGACCGGAGCGGGCCAGCACGGCGTCGCGACAGCGACGGCCTGCGCCCTCCTCGGCCTCGACTGCGTCGTCTACATGGGCGAGGAGGATACCCGCAGGCAGGCGTTCAATGTCGTCAGGATGCGACTGCTCGGCGCCGAGGTGGTGTCCGTACGCACCGGGAGCCGCACCCTCAAGGACGCGATCAACGAGGCGATGCGCGACTGGGTGACCAACGTCGACACCACCCACTACGCGATCGGCTCAGTGATGGGGCCGCACCCGTTGCCGACCTTGGTCCGCGACTTCCAGCGGGTGATCGGTGTCGAGGCGCGGGCGCAGACCCTCGAGCTCGCGGGGCGGCTTCCCGACGCCGTCGTGGCCTGTGTCGGCGGCGGGTCCAACGCGATCGGCGCCTTCCACGCGTTCATCCCCGACGACGGCGTGCGCCTCATCGGCTGTGAGGCCGGGGGAGAGGGGCTCGCCAGCGGCCGCCACGCCGCCACGCTGGCGGGGGGACGCTCGGGCGTGCTGCACGGCATGCGGACGTACCTGCTGCAGGATGCCGAGGGTCAGACCCTGCCGACCCACTCCGTCTCGGCCGGGCTCGACTACCCCGGCGTCGGTCCTGAGCACGCGTGGCTCCGCGACACCGGCAGGGCGGCCTACCGTGCCATCACCGACACCGCTGCCATGGAGGCGTTCGCGCTGGTGTGCCGCACCGAGGGCATCATGCCCGCGCTGGAGACCGCGCACGCGTTCGCCGGGGCGGTCCAGGTCGGCCGCGAGCTCGGGGAGAACGCGGTCATCGTCGTCAACTGCTCGGGACGCGGCGACAAGGACGTCGACACCGCGGCCCGCTGGTTCGATCTGGCGGCGGACCAGTGACCGAGTATCCCGGTGTCCTCCTCCGCTCCGCTGCTGCACCCCACGAAAACGCTCGGCAAGCCTCGCGTTTCCGCGGGGACCCCGCTGCCGATGCCGCTGCGATACTTATTACTCCGGAGGCCACCTCGTGACCACGACCCTGCGGACGGCGTTCGAGAAGGCCCGCGCGGAGGACCGTTCCGCCCTCGTCGGCTACTGCCCCGCCGGGTTCCCGTCGTTCGACGGCGGGATCGCGGCGATGCGCGCGATGGTCGAGGGCGGGGCCGACGTGGTCGAGGTGGGGCTGCCGTACTCCGACCCCCTCATGGACGGCCCCACCATCCAGGACGCCGTCAACCACGCGCTGCGCGGGGGTACCCGGACCGCGGATGTTCTCCGCACGGTCGAGGCAGTGGCGGACACCGGCGCGGCGACCGTGGTGATGACGTACTGGAACCCCGTGGAGCAGTACGGCGCGGAGCGGTTCGCCCGCGACCTCACGGCGGCTGGCGGCGTCGGCGTGATCACCCCCGACCTCGCGCTCGAGGAGGCCGGCCCGTGGCTCGAAGCGGCCGCCGCACACCACGTCGACCCGGTCCTCCTCGTCGCGCCCAGCTCCACGGACGCCCGCATCGCCGCGGTGACCCGCGCGTGCCGCGGCTTCGTCTACGCCGCGTCCACCATGGGGGTGACGGGGACCCGTGAGCAGGTCGGTGACCGTGCCCAAGGACTCGTCGCCCAGGTCCGTCGCCACACGGATCTTCCCGTCGCCGTGGGGTTGGGGGTCCGCGACGCCGCGCAGGCGGCGGAGGTGGCCGGGTTCGCCGACGGCGTGATCGTCGGTTCCGCCCTCGTGCGGCTCCTGCTCGACGCGGGGGACGAAACGGAAGGGACGCGGGGCGTCCGTACGCTCGCCGGCGAGCTGGCGGAAGGCGTCAGAGAAAGATTGGTTGGTCGGTAGGCTGGGAACCGTTCCGGCGTCGGTTTCGTAGATCCCGACGTGGGCCATCCTGCGATCGGCTCGACGGTTCCCGTGCACGGCCGGTCGGTGCCATGGCTACGATCGGTGACACTGCCGGCGGCCTCACGTGACGGGAGCGCGGTTGATGACTGCAGAGGCGGAGCTGCTGCGCCGGGTCCAGCCGTGGGTGACGACGTGCGCCCGGCTGGTGCTCGCGGGAGTGTTCGCCGCCTCAGGGGTGATCAAGGCGAGCGCCCCCGTGCAGACGGTTGTCAGCGTCGAGTCCTACGACATCGTCCATGGCGGGCTCGCGTCGATCATCGGTTACGGCCTGCCGTTCCTCGAGCTCGCGCTCGCGGCCCTGCTGCTCGTCGGGCTCGGCACCCGCGTCGTCAGCGTCGTAGGCGGTGTGCTGTTGCTCGTCTTCGTCGCGGGGATCGCGTCGGTATGGGCGCGGGGGCTGTCGATCGACTGCGGGTGCTTCGGCGGGGGCGGGCAGGTCGCCGCGGGCGAGACCCACTACCTGCGGGAGATCCTGCGCGACATCGGGCTCGTCATCCTCGCCGCGTGGGTGGTGACGTTCCCGAGCGGACGCTTCGGGCTCGACGGTGCGGCCGCACGGCTGTGGGCGGCCACTGACGACCTCGAGGCGGATGGCGACGACACCGACCGGGGGGGTGGCGCGCTCACGCCGCACGACACGGGAAGGACGACATGAGCAAGGCCGCCAGACAGAGGTCGGCCCGCGAGCGGCTGCGCGAGCAGCAGCGCCGCGAGGCCGTACGTAAACGGTTGATGCGGCGGCTCGGGCTCGCCGGCGGGGCGATCGCCGTCATCGTGATCGTGGTCGTCGTCGCCGTCGTGGTCCAGTCGCAGCGCCATCACAGCTCCCCGGAGTTCCACGGCAAGGTCCCGGCCGCCCAGGTCCTCTCCGACGGCGGCATCGAGGTCGCCAAGCCTGGTGTCAAGGGACCCAAGCTGGACATCTGGGAGGATTTCCAGTGTCCGATCTGCCAGAAGTTCGAGAGCATCAACGGCGACACCGTCAAGAGGCTCGCCGCCGAGGGCAAAGTGCGCGTCGTCTACCACCCGATCGCGATCATCGACCAGCGGTCGGTGCGCGCGGGCTCCGCCGCGCAGTGCGCGGCTCACTACGGCAAGTACATGCCGTACCACGACCTGCTGTACGCGAAGCAACCGCCGGAGAAGCCCGTCCAAGGCTTCACGCTGGACGACCTCAAGGCGTATGGCAAGCAGGTCGGCATCACCAAGCCGGGCTTCGCCAAGTGCGTCGACCAGCAGAAGTACGCCGGCACGGTGTTGAAGGCAACCAAGCACGCCGGCACCATGAAGGGGTTCCAGGGGACCCCCACCCTGTATCTCAACGGCAAGGTGCTCGGCAGTGGCACGACGTTCTCCTCCGACAAGCTGACGCAGGCCGTCGAGCAGGCGGGTTCGTCCTCGTGAGGCGGGTCGCACGGTGACACCCCACCTGCTGGCCTTCATTCCCAGTCCTCCGGTGGGCACGTGGCACCTCGGACCGATCCCCATCCGGGCGTACGCCCTCTGCATCATCCTGGGCGTCGTCGTCGCCGTCTGGGTGTCCGAGCGACGATGGATCGCTCGCGGCGGCTCGCCCGGCGTGATCGCCGACATCGCGACCTGGGCGGTGCCCTTCGGGCTCGTGGGAGCGCGGCTGTACCACGTCATCACCGACTACGAGTTGTACTTCGGGCCCGGACGTAACCCTCTGGGCGTCTTCTACATCTGGAACGGCGGCCTCGGCATCTGGGGAGCGGTCGCGCTGGGGGCGGTGGGGGCGTGGATCGCGTGTCGCAGGCGGGGGATCTCCGTCCTGGCGTTCGCCGACGCGGCCGCGCCCGGTGTCGTCCTCGCCCAGGCGATCGGCCGGTGGGGCAACTGGTTCAACCAGGAACTGTTCGGCCGGTCGACCACACTGCCGTGGGGGCTGTGGATCGACCCGGCCAACCGTCCCGTGGCGACGCCGGACGTCGCGACGTACCACCCGACGTTCCTGTACGAGTCGCTGTGGGACGTCGGTGTCGCGGTGTTCGTCATCTGGGCCGACCGCAGGTTCCGGCTCGGCCACGGCCGGGCCGCCGCCATCTACGCGGCCGCCTACACCGCCGGGCGCGGGTGGGTCGAGGCGCTGCGGGTCGACTTCGCCCACCACTTCCTCGGCCTCCGGTTGAACGACTGGACCTCCATCCTCGTCTTCTGCGGCGCACTCGCCTACCTGTGGCTGACGAGACATAAAGGGCGCGAAGAGAGCGTTGAACCTCCTCATGAGGGGTCCGAAGCGGTCGCGGTGGAGCCCCGGGACGATCACCCCGACGACCTCGGCTCCGAGCGGCCAGCGGGCGCCGGCCAACCGGTGACCCGCGATGGCAGGGCTCCTCCCGGACGAGGAGCGAGCACGGATGAGGAGTGAGTCCGGCGAGCGAGGAAGTCACCCGGCCCGGCCGTCGCGGCGACGGCCGGCGAGCCGCCCCGGAGCGCAAGGGCGGCCCGGCCGAGGTTCACCACGAACACCGCGATGTCACGGGCGGATGGTTGCGTCCGGCCGTGTTCGGCGCGATGGACGGTCTCGTCTCCAACTTCGCGCTCATCGCGGGGGTCGCCGGCGGCGCCGCGGCCCCCAAGGTCGTCGTGCTGGCCGGGCTGGCAGGCCTCGTCGCCGGGGCCTGCTCCATGGCGGCCGGCGAGTACACCTCGGTGGCCTCGCAGTCCGAGCTCGCCGAGGCCGAGCTCGAGGTCGAGCGCACCGAGATCCGTGCCCGGCCACAAGCCGAGGAACGCGAGCTCGCCCAGCTCTACCAGTCACGCGGTGTCGAGCCAGGGCTCGCGGCTCAGGTGGCGCGGCAGCTCTCCCGCAACCCCGAGCACGCCCTGCAGATCCACGCGCGCGAGGAACTCGGTGTCGACCCCCACGACCTGCCGTCCCCGCTGCTCGCCGCCGTCTCGTCGTTCGTGTCCTTCGCCATCGGGGCGATCCTCCCGGTGATCCCGTATCTCGCGGGAGCCACCAGCCTGTGGCCCGCGGCGGTGGTGGCCGGGGCGGGCCTGTTCACCGCCGGAGCGGTCGTCTCCCGGGTCACCGCGCGACGCTGGTGGTTCAGCGGTACTCGCCAGCTCGTGCTCGGCGGAGTCGCGGCGGCGGTCACGTACGGCGTCGGCCACCTCGTCGGCGGCGTCTTCTGACCGATCAGCGCCGCCCGCGTGCGCCCGATAGTCGGGGGTCGCTAGTCTTCCGCCTGATCACGTTGTGCCGTGGAACTCGCGAGGAGGCGGCCGATGACGGAGCCCACGCGGATCGGCCTCGGGCAGTTCGAGGCGGCGGATCGACACCTTCGGCGCAGCATGAGCCTGACGCAGCTGCTGTTTCTCGGGGTCAGCGCGCAGATCGGCTCGGGCTGGCTGTTCGCGGTGCTGGCCGCCGCCGGGATCGCGGGTCCCGCGGCCGCCGTCTCCTGGATCGTCGCGTGCATCCTGATCGGGCTCATCGCTCTGGCGTTCGCCGAGATCAGCGGCATGCTGCCGCGTTCCGGCGCGATCGTGCGCTACCCGTACCTCACCCATGGCGCGTTCAGCGGCTGGATCATCGGCTGGGCGTACTGGCTGTCCGCGGTCTCCATCCCCCCGATCGAGGCGGAGGCGGTCCTCACCTACGTGGGCGGCCGGTTCCCGCAGGCGGGGCTGCTGTCGACGCAGAAGGGCGTCACGGTCCTGTCCTGGCCGGTCGGTATCGGCGCCGGTGTCGGGCTGATGCTCGTGTTCTTCTGCCTGAACTACTTCGGCGCGAGGTTCCTGAGCGAGTCCAACCGCTGGGTGACGATCTGGAAGCTGCTCATCCCCACCCTGACGTTCTGCTTCCTCTTCGCCGTCTTCGACAGCGGCAACTACACGTCGTTCGGCGGCATCGCGCCGTTCGGGGCGGCGCCGGTCTTCCACGCGATCTCCACGTCCGGGATCATCTTCTCGCTCATCGGGTTCAGGCAGGCCCTCGACTACGGCGGCGAGGTCCGCAACCCGCAGCGCAACATCCCGATCGCGACGTGGGGCTCGATCGCGATACCGCTGGTCATCTATACCGCCCTGCAGCTCGCCTTCGTCGGCTCGATCGACTGGGGGGACATGGGGCTGAACCCGGGAAGCTGGGGTGACCTCGTCACCAGCAGCTGGGCGAGCGGGCCGTTCTTCAAGGCGCTCGACGCGACGGGCGTCGCCGCCTTCGCCGCCTTCGGCACCGTCCTGCTGATCGATGCCGGCATCTCACCGGGCGCGACCGGCTGGGTGTACCTCGGCACATCCACCCGCACCGCGTACGGCCTGTCCATCCACGGCAACGCCCCCCGGCCCTTCCAGCTGATGAACCGCTTCGGCATCCCCTGGCTCGCGCTGCTCGGCTCCGCCGTGATCGGCTGCCTGTTCTACATCCCCGCGCCGAGCTGGTATCAGCTGGTGGGTTTCATCAGCGCGGCCGCTGTCCTCACCTTCATTACCGGCGGGGTCGGCCTGCCTGTCCTGCGCCGCACCGCCCCCGAGCTCGCCCGGCCGTTCCGGCTCGGCTGGGCGGCGTTCTGGGCGCCGATCGGCTACCTCGCGGCGGTCCTGATCCTGTACTGGTGGGGGTTCGCGATCCTCGCCAACGTCTTCGCCGCCACCTTCGTCGGACTCCCGCTCTTCGCGTGGTACCTCGCGTGGAAGCGTGGATGGGTCAGCCCGGCCGCGGGAGGGGTCCTCGGCGCCGTCTTCCTCGGCGCGTGGATCTACGTCAACGATCGCGGCGGCTGGGTTCTCACGGCCAGCGGCAGCCAGCGCCCTGGGAGCTGGCCGTTCCCGGTCTACGACATCGCCTTCTCGGCGGCCGTCGTGTTCTTCTGTGCGGCGCTGTGGGTGCTGTCCAAGGCCGAGGGACGCCGTCACATCGAGCGGACGGGGTGGTTGATCTGGCTCATCCTGGCGACGTTCCCGCTGTCGTACTACGGCTTCTACGGCCCGCTCGATCACGCGCCCATCGGATTCCCGTGGGGGACGTTGATCGAGATCGGGATCGGCCTGGTCGGCTACGCCTGGGGCGTGCGCAGCGGCTTCGCGACCGACGAGATCCGTTCGATCGTGGAGGGGTCGAAGGCGATCAGCTGACGACCTGGCTGCGGCGTTCGAGGAGCAGGACGTCACGCCAGCGGCCGCGGTGGCGCGCTATCCGCTCACGGATTCCAACGATGCGGAAGCCGTGCGCGCGGTGGAGCGCCACACTGGCGATGTTCTCGGGGAAGATACCGGTCTCGATGGTCCAGAGCCCGGCCTCCTCCGTGGAGTGGATAAGACCCTTGAGCAGGGCGGAGCCCACGCCGCGGCCCCTAGCCCGCGGATGGACGTACAGGCTGTGTTCCACGACACCGGCATACACGCGCCGCGCGCTGACCGAAGCGACCGCGACCCAGCCGACGACCCGCCCATGCCCCTGCTCCACCGCCACGAGTCGGTGATGAGGCAGGTGGGTGGCGTCCCACGTCTCCCAGTCGGGAGCGGTGGTCTCGAAGCTGGCGTCGCCGGTGTCCAGGCCCGCCTGGTAGATCGCGAGCACCTCCTCGGCGTACGCCTGGGTCATCGGCACAATCGCGACCTCACGGGTGCTGCGGGCGAGGTCGTTCGTCGCGGTCACGGTCATACCGTACGCATACGACACGTGACTCGTACGCGAAATCGTGCTGTGTCGCCGTGGCGGGTGCAAAACGGGCATTACAGGTCGGTCGAGCCCCTCGTGTATCCTGGCGTAGCTACCGCAGCAGGGCCGACGTCGTCCCTATGCGGGTACCACGTACCGCAGACGAGACGACGGGAGAGCCGGTGCCCAACGGTAGATACACCACGCCTCCCGGGCTGTACGACGCTCGCCACGAACACGACTCCTGCGGCGTCGCCTTCGTCGCTGACCTGTCCGGTCGCCGCGACCATACCGTTGTCGCGAAGGCACTGACGGCGCTGCGGAACCTGGAGCACCGCGGTGCCAAGGGCAGCGAGCCCGACACGGGCGACGGCGCCGGCGTCCTCACCCAGGTTCCTGACGACCTCTTCCGCGCCTCGGTCGAGTTCGCCCTGCCGGAGCCGGCCGCGTACGCGGTCGGCACGGCCTTTCTTCCCACCGACGATGACTCCCGAGCCGCGGCGATCGCGGTGGTCGAGCGCGTCGCGCGGGAGGAGAGCCTCACTGTCCTCGGCTGGCGCGACGTGCCCGTCGATGCGAGCGTGCCCGGGCCGGGTGCGTGTCGGGTCATGCCTCACCTGCGCCAGCTCTTCGTCGCCAGGGGTGACGGCGTCGCCGGCATGCCGCTCGAGCGCAGCGTCTTCTGCTGCCGGAAGCGGGCGGAGCACGAGGCCGACGTGTACTTTCCGAGCCTGTCGTCCCGGACGATCGTGTACAAGGGCATGTTGACCGCGCCGCAGCTCGAGCCCTTCTACCCCGATCTTCGCGACGACCGGTTCCGTACGTCGCTCGCGCTGGTCCACTCACGCTTCTCCACCAACACGTTCCCGTCGTGGCCGCTGGCGCATCCGTACCGCTACGTCGCGCACAACGGCGAGATCAACACCCTGCGCGGCAACCGCAACTGGATGCGTGCGCGGGAGAGCCTGCTCGCCACCGGCCTCATTCCTGGCGAGCTCGAGCGTTTGTACCCGGTGGTGACGCCCGACGCGAGCGACTCCGCGTCGTTCGACGAGGTGCTCGAGCTGCTGCACATGGGCGGCCGCTCGCTGCCGCACGCGGTGCTGATGATGATCCCCGAGGCGTGGGAGAACCACGCCGAGATGGACCCCGCGCGGCGGGCGTTCTACGAGTACCACGCGACCGTGATGGAGCCGTGGGACGGGCCCGCTCTCGTGGCGTTCACCGACGGCACGCGGATCGGCGCGGTGCTCGACCGCAACGGCCTGCGACCCGGCCGCTACTGGATCACCGAGGACGGCGTGGTCGTGCTCGCCAGCGAGGTTGGCGTCCTCGACCTCGACCCGTCCACGATCGTGCGGAAAGGGCGGCTGCAGCCCGGTCGCATGTTCCTCGTCGACACCGCCGCCGGCCGTGTGATCGACGACGATGCCATCAAGGCCGAGCTCGCGGGTGAGCGTCCGTACGCCGACCGGCTGCGGAGCGGCCTGACTCGCCTGGCCGACCTCCCCCGGGCCGATCGTGAGGTCGTTTCCCACGCCTCGCTCGCCCGGCGCCAGCAGGTGTTCGGCTATACCGACGAGGAGCTGCGCGTGCTCCTCGCGCCAATGGCGGCCAGCGGCGCGGAGCCGGTCGGATCCATGGGCAACGACGCTCCGCTCGCCGTGCTCTCCGGTCGGCCGAGGCTGGTGTTCGACTACTTCGTCCAGCTTTTCGCCCAGGTCACGAACCCTCCCTTGGACGCGATCCGTGAAGAGCTCGTGACCTCGCTGCAGACGAGGCTGGGGGCCGAGGACAACCTCCTCGATCCGGGCCCGGCGGCGTGCCGCCAGCTCGTCCTGCCGTTCCCGGTGCTCGACAACGACGACCTCGCCAAGATCATGCATGTCGACGTCCCCGATTTCCATGCGGTGACGGTGCAGGGGCTCTTCGACGTCTCCGGCGGGGGAGAGGCACTGTCGGCCCGTCTCGACGAGATCTGCGCCGAGGTGTCGCGGGCCATCGTCGACGGCGCGCGGATCGTGGTGCTGTCTGACCGCGGCGCCACGGCAGACCTGGCACCGATCCCGTCGCTGCTGCTCACCGGCGCGATCCACCATCATCTCGTGCGTGAGAAGACACGGACGAAGGTCGGTCTCGTCGTCGAGGCCGGCGACGTACGCGAGGTGCACCACGTCGCCCTCCTTGTGGGCTACGGCGCGGCGGCCGTCAACCCGTACCTGGCGATGGCGACGGTCGAGGACATGGCGCGGACCGGCGCCGTCGACGTCACCCCGGAAGAGGCACCGCGCGGGCTCATCAAGGCACTCGGCAAGGGGGTGCTCAAGGTGATGTCGAAGATGGGCGTCTCGACGGTCGCGTCGTACACGGGCGCCCAGATCTTCGAAGCGGTCGGGCTCGGCCCCGAGGTGGTCGAGCGGTGCTTCGCGGGTACCACGTCCCGGCTCGCCGGGGTGGGCTTCGACCAGCTTGCCCGCGAGATCGCCGAACGCCACCGCCGCGCCTTTCCCGCCGACGACGTGCGGCCGCACCACCGCACCCTCGACGTCGGCGGCGACTACCAGTGGCGGCGCGAGGGGGAGCCACACCTGTTCAACCCGCAGACCGTGTTCAAGCTGCAGCACTCGACCCGCCAGCGCAGGTACGAGATCTTCAAGGAGTACACCGGCCTGGTCGACGAGCAGTCGGAGCGGCTGATGACCCTCCGCGGGCTCTTCGACCTGCGCGAGGGGCTGCGCGAGCCGGTTCCGATCGAGGAGGTCGAGCCGGTCTCCGAGATCGTGCGGCGCTTCGCGACCGGCGCGATCTCGTACGGTTCCATCTCCAAGGAGGCCCACGAGACCCTCGCGATCGCGATGAACCGTATCGGCGGCAAGTCCAACACGGGCGAGGGCGGCGAGGACGCCGACAGGTACGCGGCCGACGTGAACGGCGACCTGCGGCGTTCCGCGATCAAGCAGGTGGCGTCCGGACGGTTCGGGGTGACGAGCGAGTACCTCGTCAACGCCGACGACCTGCAGATCAAGATGGCGCAGGGGGCCAAGCCGGGAGAGGGCGGCCAGCTGCCGGGGCACAAGGTCTATCCCTGGATCGCGAAAACCCGGTACTCCACACCCGGCGTCGGGCTGATCTCGCCGCCCCCGCACCACGACATCTACTCGATCGAGGACCTCGCTCAGCTCATCCA
>JBOHCT010000144.1:0-11132 GCA_050699055.1 Streptosporangiaceae bacterium
TTCGAAGCTGTGTGAAGTCGCCGAACGTGACGAGCCTTCCTTCCGGACCGAGTGGGATCTGGACCCTGTCCACCCGTCGTTGCGGCAAGGCGGCGAACTTCTCGCTAAGGCCGAGGTCGTCCAACAGCGACAACGTGGTCGGGTGCACTGTGTCACCGCGGAAGTCACGCAGAAAGTCACCGTGCTTCTCCAGCACGGTTACGTCCACGCCCGCGCGGGCGAGCAGCAGCCCGAGAACCATGCCGGCCGGACCACCACCCACGACGCAACAAGTCGTTTGCTGCATTCCAGTCCTTTCCAGTCGAGCTCCGCCGTCCCCCAGCTTCGGGATGGTAGGGGGGATGGTACTTTCGCGCCCCACGGCCGGGGCTTGTCGGTCACGTGTCGGGTGGGGGTTACAACGGGTCGCCGGGGTGGATGTCGATGGCGACCTGGTACATGACCGGCCGGGGCGTGACGTGCAGGTCGGGGTCGTCGAGCAGCCTGCGTGTCGAGGCGCGGAAGTCGGGGTTGGCTGTTGCCTCGTCGAGGGCTTTGCGATTGCGCCATTCGGCCACGTTGATGAAGCGCAGCTCCGCGTCGTCGGCCAGGGACCGGTACATCCGGGCCCGGATGAGCCCGGGCCGGGCGGCCATGATCCGAGCGTTGTCCTTCCACCGGTACAGGAACCGTTCGGCTTCTTGCGGTGGCACCGTAAATGCGTTGATCAGCGTGACGGGGTCGCTCACCGGGGCCTCCTCATTGGGTTGCGGTGGTTGTTGGTTCGGCGCAGACCATCCCGTCGCTGAAGCCCGCGGCGCCGATGCCGAGAGCCAGGTTGAAGCGTCCGCGCATGTTCTCCGCCGCGATCAGGTGGGTGAGCTCGACGAGTTGCGCGTCATCGAGATGGTCCCGCAGCTTGGCGACGAGCGCGTCGGGCACGTCCACGGGGGTCCGGCTCATGGCGACCGCGTAGTCGAGCACGAGTTTGTCGAGGTCGCTGAACAAGGCGCTGGTCCGGTAGGACGGCAGCGCCAGCAGCTCCTCGTCGGTGAGTCCCCAACGCCGCGCGATCTGGGACCCGAGGTCGATGCAGTACGCACAGCGGGTGAGCGTGGCCGTCTTCAGCTCGGCCAGCGCCCGGAGACGCTGGCCGAGCTGGTGTAGCTGGGCCGTGGCCTGCTCCAACTTGGCGTAGCCACGCAGCAGCCGGGGCACATGTGCGTACATCTCGAGCGGCGCGATCATGCGTTCGGGTTCGCGGCCGGTGAGCCGCGCGAGCTGGCGGTGTGTGAAGAAATAGGCGAGCTTGATGAACGGTCCGGCGTTGCGGGCGGGGACTCCTGCCATGCGTGCCATCGGCGTCCTCCTTACGTGCGAGCCCAGCGGCGGGGGGTGCTGCGGGGAGTGGGTTCCACGTAGATGCCTGCACGCGGCGTGCGGTCGCGGCGGTTGGGCGGGCGCAGTGCCCAGGAAGCGGCGGCGAGGACGACGAAGATGAGTGGCAGCACCACTGTGGCGGCGCCTTGGCCCACGGCCAGGTGGGAGGCGGCCGCTCCGGTGTAGGTGAAGATGGCACCGGCGTAGGCCCACTCTTTGAGCCGGGGGAAACGCGGGGCCAGCAGCGCCGCCGCCCCGGGCACCTTCCAGACGCCCATGATCACAGCGAAATAGGCGGGGTAGCCCAGCTGGGTCATGGTCTCGCGGCCGCCGGGCGTCAGCAGGATGTCCCACACTCCTCCCAACAGCAGCTCGCCGACGACCAGCACCGTGGCACCCCAGTAGGCGACGGTGCGGGTCCGGGAAGAGAAGAAAGCGGCTTTCACGCCAGCGAGGTTGGTCATGTCGCTGCCCTTGTCACATCGATCGGGCTTGGTTCGTCACTGTTATGACGGATCGCGGGCGAAGGATGTGACTGAAGGAGGGATCGTGAACGAGGGCGACTGGCTGGCAACGCGGTTCGAGCAGCAGCGGGCCCACCTGCGGGCGGTGGCCTACCGGATGCTCGGCTCGTCCGTCGAGGCCGACGACGCGGTCCAGGAAACCTGGCTGCGGCTCGATCGCTCCGACACCAGCGGCGTCGACAACCTGGGCGGATGGCTCACCACTGTCGCCGCGCGGGTGTGCCTGGACATGCTCCGTTCACGGGCATCGCGGCGCGAGGAACCCCTTACCGCCCACGAGCCGGAGCCAACCTCGAACAGCGGGGACAGGATCGACCCAGAGAACGAAGCGGTCGTGGCCGACTCGATCGGCCCCGCGCTGATGGTCGTGCTCGACGCCCTAGCCCCCGCCGAACGCCTCGCCTTCGTCCTCCACGACGTGTTCGCGATGCCCTTCGACGAGATCGCTCCGATCCTGGAACGCTCCCCGGCTGCCACCCGCAAGCTCGCCAGCCGCGCACGCCGACGGGTCCGCGGCGCAACCCCACCGACCCAGGCCGATCTCGCCCGTCAGCGAAAGGTCGTCGACGCCTTCCTCGTCGCGCTGCGAGAAGGTGACTTCGACGCTTTGCTCGCCGTGCTCCACCCTGACGTCCGGCTGCGCGACGACAGCCTCGCGCAGCGTCCCGACACCGCCACGCCGCTGCACGGTGCCCGGTCGGTGGCCGCGCACGCGGCGAGCTACTCGTGGGGTGCGCGGTTTGCGCAACCCGCACTGGTCAATGGAGCCGTCGGCCTCGCCCTCGTCCGGCGCGGGGAGATCATCGGGGCACTCGGCTTCACCTACAAGCACGACAAGATCACTGAGATCGAGGTGGTCGGCGACCCGCAGCGCCTCCAGCACGTCGACCTAGCCGCCCCCAACGGCCGCATGACATAGTTCCGAGACCCCATGGCCTCAGGACCCCGGTCCAGCACCAAGCCAGTGGAAGCCATGCACAGATCAACGTCCGCGATCGACAGTACCACCTGCTTCGCAGGGGCTGCGGGAACCTTCGCGGGTTCAATTCCGTGGCTGATCACCGGCTGACAGTTGCACCGGCCACTGCCCACTGCCGGGTGGCACAGATAGCAGGCGGAGTCCTGATCTGCGCGGGACTCGTCCCGGTAGTGCACACGTTTGTATAATCTGCCAAGGCCGACGGTAACCGCTGCCGCGGGCACCCACCGGCACTTGGTGGTCAGCGGGTTCAACCGATACGGCACGCGCCGGGTGGCTCAGCGCGGGTCGAGCCGCCCGGCCTTCAGGGCGCCGAGGAACGCGCACCACGCCCCCGGCCCGACGATGAGCTTCGGGCCGTCGGGGTCCTTGGAGTCGCGGACCGCGACGACGCGCTGTGCGCCCGCGACCTCGACGCAGTTACCCTGGCTTCCGGTGCGGCTGCTCTTCCGCCACGCGGCGCGGGACAGGTCCGGGGCATCCATCCCGCACCTCCTTGATCGCGTCAATGCAAATCATCCTTCGCCACCTCGGCGACCAGCGCGGCCGACTTTGGTGGGGACAGCGCCGCCGCCCGCAGGTGGTCAAACGCCAGGCTATACCGTCGCACCTCGTCCGGCTGCTCGACGTACAGGATGCTGGTGAGGTTCTCCAGGTAGACGACGTCGAGGTCGGTCGGTTCGGGGAACTCCAGGACGACGAACGAGCCGTCGATGCCCGTGTGCGCGCCGGCGGAGAACGGCAGCACCTGCAACGTCACGGTCGGCAGCCGGGCGGCCTCGACGAGCCGGTCGAGTTGCTCGCGCATGGTCTTCGGACTGCCGACCGGCCGGCGCAGCACGGCCTCGTCGAGGATCACCCAGAAGTCCGGCGGGTCGTCCTTCGTCAGCACCGCCTGCCGCGCGAGCCGCACCTCGACGAACCGCTCGCTCTCCCCCGAGGTGTCGCGGACCTGACCGGCCTCGGCGACGACGCGCGCGTAGGACTCGGTCTGCAGCAGCCCGGGCACGAGCTGGGACTCGTAGCTACGCACCGAGACCGCGTCGCTCTCCAGCCCGATGTAGTCGCCGTACGGGTCGGACACGACGTCGCCGTACGTGCGCCACCAGCCGCGCTTGCGGGAGTCGCGGGCGAGGGCGGCGAGCGCGTCGCGGGTCTTCTTATCGCCCATGTCGTACAGGTCGAGCATGTCGAGCACGTCGCGCGCCCGGATGCCGACCCTGCCGTTCTCGATCCGGCTGATCGTGGAGCCGGCCCGCTCCAGCTGCTCGCCGACCATGTCGCAGGTGAGCCCGGCTCCCTCGCGGAGCCTCCGCAGCTCCGCGCCGAGGCGCCGGCGCCTGACCGTCGGGGTCGACCCTGTCGGCATGTTCGCTCCTCACCTCGGCTCGGGCGACCCACCATCCACACTGATCTCGCCCTGTTTGCCGATCCGTGTTGTGCAGGAATGCATCGCGGAGTATGGTACAGCAGCATTGCGTCAGCAACTTGAAACACTGCGTAAGAAGGCGGGGCGCGCCGGAGGCCGCCTAACGCGCCGTCGGGCCACCCGAGGATCTCGAGGTACCTGTGATGAGCGAGTGCGTCCACATGGGGACGTTCCCCGGCACCGCCGACCAGGCGGCGGCCGCCCGCAAGCTCGTCGCGAGCGCGGTCGCCCCCGAGCACCCGTGTCACGACGACATGGTGCTCCTCACCAGCGAGCTCGCCACGAACGCGATCCGCCACACCGGCTCCGGGCGGGAGGCCAGCGACGGTGAGATCGGGTCGTTCATGGTCGCCGTGACGCACAGCGACGCGTGGGCGCGGGTCGAGGTGGCGGACGCCGGTTCCGAGACCGTCCCGTTCCCTCAACGTCCTCCGGTCGACGCCACCAGAGGGCGGGGCCTGCTCGTGGTCGACGCGCTCGCCACGCGCTGGGGCGTCACCCGCGACATCGCAGGGACGCAGGTCTGGTTCGAGGTCGGCGACAGGAACACCCGACCGTAAGCCGCCGCGCGGCCGGGGTCGAGCCGCCCCGCAGTCCCACCCGGTTCCCCGACCGCGCGGCACCTAATCCCCTCCACGTCCTCTCCGCGACGACATCGAGAAGGCCGAGCGCGGAATCACCCGGTCTGTCTCGGGTGTCCAGTGGTGGCCAACCACAGCCACAGGACCCGCCGCTCCTGGCCCACGAGATACCAGAGCCTGCCGGCCCCGGTGACCTCGTACTGCCATTGCTCGAGTCCCCGACCGCGATAGTCCCGAACGGCGAGATCGCCCATCAGGCGGTGGTGACGCGGACCCTGCACCCGCGGGGTGGGGTCGCGAGTGATCTGCTCCCAGGCACGTCGGACGTTGTGAGGCACCTGGCCGCATAGCTCCTGCCATCCGTCAACTGCCTCCTTCGTGGCGTAGCGCATGTCCCACCCGCCGCTGGACGGCGGAGGGGCGACTCTCTCACCGCGCTTGGGACTCACCGCACGTCCGGTGGATGGACCTCGCCGAGATCCGCCTCGATCTCGACCGGACCGGAGAGGAGCGCATACAGCTCAGGGTCGGAGTAGATCTCCGCCGTGTGCCGCCAGGCGGCGACCGTCGTCTCATAGGCGGAGAAGTTCCGCACGGACGCGCACGCGCGCGCGGTGTCAAGCAGCTCGCCAACGCATCGCTCCATCTCGGACTCCGGAAGGAGTCGCAGCCATGGATAGACCGCTGGCATGTGGGCGCCGAGCACCGCGCGGCCCTGCCGGTCGCCGACGATCTCCGCGACGAGACGCGTCAGCTCGTCACTCGCCTCGGCCATGCTTTCGTCGCGCGAGGCCAGCGCCAGTCGAAGGTCGGCCTTGCCACGCCTGTGGATGATCACGTCACGGCGCTCGGCGTCCGCGACGACCTCGGACGGCTTGCGGACAAGGTCGGACAGGCTGTAGTCCGCTCCCACACTCATGAGTCCAGTATCTTCTGAAGTAACATCAGAAGTCAAACCAGGAAGAACTCCACCTGGTGGGGGACGGCAGGATAGGGCGTCATGAGGCTCACAGATACGGTCGCGATGGTTACCGGAGGATCGTCGGGCATCGGGGCCGCGACGGCCCAGGCGCTCGCGTCGGCCGGCGCGCGCCTCCTGCTCGTCGGGCGTGACAAGGAGCGGCTGGCCGCCGTCGCTGACCGTACGGGCGCGACCGCCATCGTCGCGGACCTGTCGACGCCGGACGGGTGCGCCGCCACGGCCAAGCGTGCGCTCCACGCCGCCGGCCGGGTCGACATCCTCGTCAACAACGCGGGCATCGGTTGGGCAGGCCGCTTCGCCTCGATGGACGGCGGCGACATCGAGCGCCTCGTCGCGATCAACCTCACTGCTCCGCTGCGCCTCACTCGCCTGCTGATCCCCGCCATGGTCGAACGCGGGTCCGGCCACGTCGTGCACGTCTCGTCGATCGCCGGCTGCACGGGCGTACGCGACGAGGCGGTGTACGCCGCGACCAAGGGCGGGCTGCACCTCTTCGCCGACAGCCTGCGCCAGGAGGTGGCGGGCAGCGGGGTCGGGGTGTCGATCGTGGTGCCCGGGGTGGTTGACACGCCGTTCTTCGACCGGCGCGGAACTCCCTACGACAGGCGATGGCCCCGGCCGATCCCGCCCGAGCGGGTGGCCGGGGCCATCGTGGACGCGGTCGCCCACGAGCGCGCGGAGGCGTACGTACCCGGATGGACGCGGATGCCCGCCCGCCTCCACGGCGGCCTTCCGGGTCTCTTCCGTACGCTCGCCACCCGTTTCGGCTGACCGCCCTCCCTCCGCCCCATCCCGCGCCGATCTTGAGGATAACGGTGGGTTACTCGCGGGTAAGAGGCCAACAACATCAAGATCGGCGCGAGGAGGGGCGGTCGGCGAGAAGAGGGGCGGTCGGCGAGCGCGCTCAGGCGCCGCGCATCGCGCGGACCGACTCCTTGAGCGAGCCCATCGTCGCCATCACCGCCGTCGGCTCGTACCCGCAGTGCGCCATGCAGTTGTTGCAGCGCGGGTCGCGCCCCCGGCCGTACTTGGACCAGTCGGTCTCCTCAACGAGCTCCTTGTAGGTCTTGGCATACCCGTCCGACATCAGGTAGCAGGGACGCTGCCAGCCGAACAGAGAGTACGACGGGATCCCCCAGGCCGTGCACTGGAAGTCGACCTTGCCCTCGAGGAAGTCGAGGAACAGCGGTGAGTGGTTGAGCCGCCACCGGCCCCGACGACCGTCCGCGAAGGCCTTGCGGAACAGCTCCCGCGTCTCCTCGACCCCCAGGAAGTGATCCTGGTCCGGCGCCTTCTCATAGGCGTACGCCGGCGAGATCATCATCTGGTCGACCTGGAGATCATCGTTCAGGTAGTCGAGGACGTCGATGACGTTCTGCGGCGTGTCGTTGGAGAAGAACGTCGTGTTCGTGGTGACACGGAAGCCGCGACGCTTCACCTCGCGTACGGCCTCCACCGCCTCGTCGAAGACGCCCTCCTTGCAGACCGACTCGTCGTGCTTGTCACGCAGCCCGTCGACGTGCACGGCAAAGGCGAAGTACTGCGAGGGCCGGAAGTCGAACCGGTCGAACCACTTACGCAGCAACACGGCGTTGGTGCAGAGGAAGACGTACTTCTTCCGCTCGACCAGCTCGTTCACCATCTTGTCGATCTGCGGGTGCATGAGCGGCTCGCCGCCGGCGATCGACACCATCGGCGCTCCGCACTCCTCGATCGCGCCGACAGCCTGCTCCACCGGCATCCGCTGCTTGAGGACGTCCGCGGGGTGCTGGATCTTGCCACATCCCGCGCACGCGAGATTGCACGCGAACAGCGGCTCCAGCTCCACGATCAACGGGAACTTCTCCCGCCTCCGCAGCTTCTGCTTCGCTATGTACGCGCCGATGCGAAGGCTCTGCCGCAACGGCATCGTCATGAGGGTCGCACCTCCTTAGGCAGTGTGAAGTGAACCGACTCCGTTGTCACCGAACGCTCCGCGACCTCCACAGGGCCGAAACCACGCAGGGCCTCGATCACCTCCGAGATCAACGTGGGCGGAGCCGATGCGCCGGCAGTCAGACCGATCGTTTGGGCACCGGCGAGCCATGACAGCTCGATGCCGCTCGGGTCGTCGACGAGATGGGCGGCCGCGCCGGAGCGCTCCGCCACCTCGACGAGCCGCTTGGAGTTCGAAGAGTTCGTCGAGCCGACGACGAGGACCAGGTCGGCCTCGCTCGCCACGGCGCGTACGGCGTTCTGCCGGTTGGTCGTGGCGTAGCAGATGTCCTCGGAGCTCGGTCCCTCTGCCTCAGGGAACCGCTCCCGGATCGCATCGACGACGCCCTGCGCCTCATCGGTCGCGAGGGTCGTCTGCATGAGGTAGGAGACCTTCTCGGGATCGCCGGCCTCGATCCTCGCGACGTCGTCAGGATCTTCCACGAGCACCGTGTCGTCCGGCGCCTCGCCGAGCGTGCCTTCCGTCTCCTCATGACCCTCGTGGCCGATGAGGATGACGAGGTTGCCCCGCGACGCGAACCGACGTGCCTCGGTGTGCACTTTGGTGACCAGCGGACACGTCGCGTCGATGACGTTGAGTCGTCGTTCGCCCGCCGCCTCGCGGACCGCCGGTGCGACGCCGTGGGCGGAGAAGACCACTGTCGCCCCGGCGGGAACCTCGTCGAGCTCGTCGACGAAGACCGCCCCTCGTCGCTCCAGATCGCGTACGACGTGGACGTTGTGGACGATCTGTTTGCGGACGTAGATCGGCGGGTCGTACTGGTCAAACGCGCGCTCGACGACCTCGATCGCGCGCTCGACGCCCGCGCAGAAGGAACGAGGACCGGCGAGCAGGACTCTCCGCGGACCGACGGCCTCGCCCCACCTGGCAAGGGCGGGCCCGACCCGGCGAAGCGACCGCATGGCCGCCCAACTCGTACGGGCGGTGCCCGGGCTGCGCAGGGGGTGGGCGTGTGTGTCGACGATGACCCGAACGACCGCGACCGGCCTCTCCCCCGCCGCGACCGCGAGCGGGGCCGACTCCATGTCGACGGCGATCGCGCCGCCCGCGGCGAGCTCGCCGCGCTCGCGACCATCGACAGCGTGATCGCTGGTGATGACGGGCCCCGCGTGCACGGTCAGACCCGCCCGGCGCAGGTCGGCCGCGAGCAGTTCCGCGGATACGCAGTGGACCCTCGAGTTCCCGCCGCGTACCTCGGTCGCGACGACCACGTCGCCGGGCTCGAGCTCGCTCGACAGCGCACCCCCGAAACCCGCCACTGCCAGGGCGTCAAACCCCCGCTGCCGGATGGCACGGGCAGCACGCGCGCTCCGCCTGGGCCCGAGCCCCGTGCGGACGACCGCGCCGCGGGTCAATCCACGGCGCAGCCCGCGAGCCTCGAACCGGAGCGGGGCGCACACCACGAGTCGCGGAGCGAGCTCGCCCTGACGATCGGGGCAGATGGTCACGACGCACCTCCCAGATATCTCCCCAACGCGGAGAGGGGGAAGACGAGGCGGTACAGGTGATAGTTGATGTAGAAGTCGCCGGGGAAGCCGGTGCCGGTGAACTGCGGCTCATCCCAGGTCCCGTCCTCTCGCTGGTGCTCGACCAGCCAGGCGACCCCGCGGTCGACGGCGTCCGAACGCTCACCCGCCGCGAGCAGCGCCAGCAGCGCCCAGCCGGTCTGCGAGGCCGTCGACATGCCGCGCCCGACCCAGGTCGGGTCGACGTATGACCGCAGATCCTCGCCCCAGCCTCCATCGGCGTTCTGGTGCCGCTCCAGCCAGTCGACGGCCCGGCGTATGGCGGGATAATCGCGCCGGACACCCGCCGCGACCAGTGCGGGGACGACCGCGCCCGTGCCGTACACGTGGTTGGCCCCCCAGCGACCGAACCACGAGCCGTCACGCTCCTGAGCGCGCAGCAGCCATACCACCCCACGCCGACAGGCCCCGCCGTCCGCGAGTCCCTCGCCGGCCAACATCTCGACGATGTGGGCGGTCACGTCGGCCGAGGGCGGGTCGATCACGGCGCCGAAGTCGCAGAAGGGCAGCTTCGTGCACAGCTCCTGGGTGTTGTCGACGTCGAAGGCCCCCCACCCGCCGTCGCGTGACTGCATCCCGAGCAGCCAGGTCACACCCCTTCGCACGGCGGCGTCGATGTCGCCGCCCCGGGTCGGGTGGCGGACGCGACGCAGCGCGAGGATCACCTCGGCCGCGTCGTCGGTGTCGGGATATCCGTCGTTGTCGAACTCGAACGCCCAGCCACCCGGCGGAACACCCGGGGATTTCACCGTCCAGTCGCCGGGCCCGCGTATCTCCTCGCTGGCCACCCACTCGGCGGCACGAGCGAGGGCCGGGTGGTCGCCGGGGAGACCGCCGTCGGCGAGCGCGGTCATCGCGAGGACGGTATCCCAGACCGGCGACTGGCAGGCCTCGAAGCGGCGGATGGCCCCTTCGGGGCCCTCCTCACGGATGGTGAAGCGATCCATCCCTTCCAGTCCCCTACGCATGACCGGGTGCGAGAGGTCGTACCCGACAAGATTGAGCGCGAGCAGGGAGTACACCCACGGCGGTTGGATGCCGCCCCAACAGCCGTCGGCCTCCTGGCGGGCGATGATCCAGTCGACGGCGCGGCGGATCGCCGCACGCCGCAGACCACGGATCGGAAAACGCTCATAGAGATGCAGGGCACCGTCGAGGCGTTGAAAGAAGCCGCTCCATGAGGCGGCCGGGTGGCGCCGGGGAACGAACATCCCGGTACGCAGCTCGGGTAGGTCCAGGCCGAGGTCGCGGCAGGGGCGCAGTGACGTCACCACCGTGAGCGCCACGATCGTCTGCCGCGCCCAACAGCCCCAGTCGTAGATGTTGAGCGGCACGAAGCGTGGCAGGTACGCCAGTTCGGGGGGCATGACGGGGAGGTCGTCCCAGGACCACAGCCCGAACAGCGCGAGCCAGACCCTGGTGAAGACACGCGTCGCCTCCAGCCCGCCCTGGTCCCGGATGTACTCCGCGGCCTGGCGCATATGGGTGTCAGCGGGGCTGTCCCCCGCGAGACGCAGCGCCACATAGGCCTCGACGGTCGTCGACAGCTCGGGCGGGCCGGCGTAGAACGTCGCCCACGTGCCGTCGTCGCGCTGCTGCGAACGGATCCACCGCGCGGACGCGGCCGTTTCCTCCTCGGTGCGGATGCCGAGGAACTGACGCAACAGCAGGTCCTCGGCATCCATCGTCACGTTGGTCTCGAGCTCACCCTTCCACCACCCCTGGGCGTCCTGCAGGGACATCAGGTGGTCACGGG
>JBOHCT010000145.1:0-11122 GCA_050699055.1 Streptosporangiaceae bacterium
TTCCCCGACGGGCCGCGGCAGGGCCGCACGCCGGGGACACCCGTGTCGGCTCACCGGAGATCACAACTCGCTGCGCCGGGCCGCAAGAACGGATCATCGATGAGGGATGATCGCGGATCGAATGGCGCCGATCCTGCCCCGACAAGAACTCCCGCGACACCGTTCGTAATCAGGAGGTCACGCGATTTCGGAGAGGAACTGATCGTGTACACAGCGAGATCATCTCAACCGGCAGAGTTGCGACGTTCTCGACACTGGCTCTGTAACACGATCGGCTGGTTCGACGATGTAAGGAGCGAGAGGATGACGACGGAGGGGGTAGCGGGCCGGGACACGGTGGTGGCTCGCCGCTCGGGGTCATCGTCACTCCGAGGCAAGCAATGCAACTCATGCCATGGGGTCCTGGGTCGCCAGGTACTTCACGGACGCGCGCTCTGTGCTGCCCAAGTGTTGGCGCGTTACTCGGGTTGAGGTCAGAAGCCGTTAACTTATTCGTACGGTGTGGTTCTATTGCCTCCGATTCCGAAGGTTCCATCGGAGTAGTGCGTTCCTGCACGCGGTTTCATCGCGGAAACTGAGCAATTACACTCGACCGCGCCTGGTGAGTATGAGGGCGGGGTGGGCAGCGTAAGGCGAGCCGGTTCATGTGGATTCGTGGAGGAGATCTGTCGGTGCGCAACGTGCATGTCAATGGACACGGGAGTGGGGAGTCGCGGTCGGTGGAGGTGAGAGGCGAACTGATCGGGCGGTCGTCCGAGTCTCTCTTCCTCGGTGAGCATGGGGCCGCCCCGCCAGCCGGCGAGTCTGGAGCGGCGGGCATCGGTGTGGAGCCAGTGGTCCGGGGGATCGGACAGCTGCTCGTCGCATTGAGCGAGCTGCTAGGTTCGCCCGCCGCGACGGCGACTGTCCACGTCGGTTCGCTCGAGCTGAGCTACAACGCTTTGCACAGAGCACGCGGCAGCGTCCGCATCCGCAGGCTCGGAGGCGGACTTCAGCGGTGGTCCGACCGGCTTCCCGCAGAGGGACTCGCCGACCTAGCCGTGCGACAGGTACCGGACGTCAGCGCCGAGGGCCAGGAGGATGGCCTGTGGGAGCGGGGCGTCGCGGCGGGGCGGATCGGCGACCATGGTGAGGCCTTCGCGCTCTTCGAGCAGGAGGCAGATCAGGCCGCCGCCGAGGGGGCCCACGGCCGTGCGGCGATCGCCTATCGGTCGGCGTCCGCGCGAGCCGACCGGGTGGGCCGCCACGACCAGGCCAACCGGTTGCTGCGACTGGCCGGCAAGCACTACCTGCACGTGGCCGAGGCCTGCCTCAGTCCGGTGCAGGGTATCCGGCAGGCCTATGAGGCGGCAGCGAAGTGCTTCCTCCAGGCCGGGAACTTGAAGCTGGCCGCAACGAGCCTGAGCCACGCCATCGCGTTGGACGAGACCCTCGGGCGCGGCTGATGCGGGTACTGCTCACGACAGAAGGCACGTATCCTTTCTTCGGCGGCGGTGTCTCCACCTGGGCGGATGCGCTAGTCACCGGCCTGCCGCAGCACGCATTTACGGTTGCGGCGATCGTCCCGAACCCGCACGTGCGGCCGCGGTATCAGGCACCGGCCAACACGCGGGTGCTGCCGGTGCCCCTATGGGGCGCCGAACGGGTCGAGGAGTACATCGACGGCCGGAGTGGCGGCGCGGTGAGGTCGACGACCCGTGCGGCCATCCGTCGAGGGTTCCTCCCCGCCCTCGACGAGCTTGTCGGAGAGCTCCTCATCGCCCGCGCCAACGCCGAGACCATCGGTCGCTGCCTCGGAGCGCTCGCGGCATTCTGCGTCGATCATGATCTGCGAACGGCGTTCCGCGATGAACGTGTGTGGAGCGTTGTCCTCGGTCGGCTCTCCTCACACCCCCTCTACCGGCATGCGCCGATGGACGGCGCCCTCGATCTCGCGCGCTCGCTGTACCGCTACTTGATGCCGCTCGCATTGCCGGTCGCCCAGGTCGATGTGGCCCACAGCTCCGCCGCGGCCTTCTGCGCGCTGCCGGCGTTGGCCGCGAAGCTGCGCGATGGCGTCCCGCTGGTCCTCACCGAGCACGGGGTCTATCTGCGGGAGCGCGTCCTTCAGCTCCTTCGCGACAGGACCCCGACCCTGCGCAAGATCCTCTTCAGTAACCTCTACCGCGGCGTGGTGCGGGCCGCTTACGACCACGCGGACATCATCGTTCCCGTCTGCTCTTACAACACGAGGTGGGAGCAGCGACTCGCCGGCCAGTCGGCAGGACGGATTCGCGTCATCCACAACGGTGTGGACTCGAAACGGTTCAGCTACGCGCCGCCAGCCACCGCGCGACCGACGGTTGCCTTCGTCGGCCGCATCGATCCCCTCAAGGATGTGCTCTCGCTTATCACGGCCGCGGAGATCGTGCGCGAACGGGTTCCTGACGTCCTCTTTCGGCTGTACGGCGCGGATAGCGAGGAAGGGTACGGGCGGCGGTGTCGCGAGGCCGTCGCGACGGCCGGGCTGCAGGGAACCGTACGCTTCGAAGGCCGGACCGCCGACACCCCGGCGGCGTACCGGAACAGCGACGTAGTGGCACTGTCCTCGATCTCCGAAGGTTTCCCCTTTACCGTTGTCGAGGCGATGATGAGCGGGCGACCCGTGGTTGGCACCGCCGTCGGCGGCGTCCCTGAGGCGCTGGGTGACCCTGGTCTCCTGGTTCCCCCGCGTGATCCCCGCGCCTTGGGTGACGCCCTGTGCCAGGTGCTGTTGCGCGCCCCGAGCGAGCGCACCGCTCTGGGTGCGGCTCTGCGGAGCCGCGCGACGACGAAGTTCTCACGCGACCGGTTCCTCACCGGATACGACGCACTCTATGAGGGGGCCCATGGACGGCGCCGTTGATCACTCGATCTTTGACTTCGACCGTGACCTCCACGTCGAGGCGCGTTCGGTGCTGACCCTCAGCCCGGAACCACAGAACAACTTCGAGGTCGCGGTCATCCTCGAGACGCAGGGTTACACCGATGAGATGGCCCGTTCGCTCGGGTCTCCGGACATCTTCGCTCTCGCCGAGCGGGTGTTCGCCGTTCTGAGCCTCTACACCGGGGATACGATCGCCGACGCGGCTCGGCCAGCCACGGAGCCGGCGTCCGCCGCTCCCGCGGCGAGCCGCATGCCTGTGCTAATTCTCCGCGGCCTGCTGTACTCCGTGCCTTGGCTGTTCGCGCTCGCCGCACTGCTCGTCTCCCGCGTGTCCTTCTGGTCGACGATCACGACGGTGCAGTTCTCCTCGACGATCAGCCTGGCGCTGTTCGTCGCTCTGGTGCTGAGCGGCGGCTTCGTCCAGGCGTTCGCGCGGCGAGGCACCTTCTACGCGCTCCAGGGCAACTTCCCTCTGCTGAGCTGGGTCACCCGCTGGACGCTCGGCGTCGCGGTCCTCGTCGCACTCCTCGTCTGTGGGGGCCTGTACGTCCTGCTCGAGTGGGGGCTGCGGGCTTACACCCCCTCCGCGACCTGGGCGTTCCTCTGGTTCGGTTTGTCCATTACCGGGATGCTGCTCGCGCTCGCGCCGCTGTACATGGCCCGGGCTTTCGGCGCCGTCGCTGTGACGGTCGGCGCGGGTGCGGTGTTCCTCATCCTCGCGGGTCAATACATCACGCACGGGGACTACATCAACCCCTACACGGCCATGCGTGTCCAGCTCGTGGCCATCTGGGTCGTCGTGGTCCTCGCAACCGCGGCGGACATGATCGTCCTGCGCCGCGCCGTAGTGTCTGGAGCCGATCCGCTCGCCGGCCCCGTGCGTCCACCTCGCCTGTCTGCGGTCGCCCGAAGCGTAGGCGGCTACGCCGCGTACGGCGCTTGCTTCTTCCTGCTCATTATCGTTGACCAGCTCGTGGCGGGTGGACTGTGGCGGGGCCAGTTCGTGTACGACGGCCGTTACGAGCTGGCCGTCGGCGTAGGCCTGCTCGTGCTCATCGCCACGCTCACCTACGTGGTCGCCGTCAGTGAGCGGTTCCCGCATGTTGTGCGTGCCGCGCTGCGTCGCTATTCGGTCGCTGAAGTAGTCCGGTTGCGGGGCCACCTGGCGTCCTTCTATCGCCGCCATCTGGCCGTCCTCCTTCTCATCGGGATCGGGGCGGCGGTGACGCTGCTCGCATTGGCTTCCTGGTCTCCCGGCTTCGCCGCGATCTTCTCGACCCATCCGAGCATCCGCGCCGTCATCGGGCTGTTCGGTGGTGCCCTCACCGCCTACGTCCTGCTCTCAGTCGGGGCGCTCAATAGCGGGCTACTCTTCGCGCTCGCCCGCCCCGCGGCACCGGCGCTCGGCACCGCCCTCGGCAGCCTCGTCTCCTTCGTCGTCGGCGGTCTCGCGGGGTGGATCTGGCAGCCCGAGGCTGGAGCGTTGCTGGGGCTGGTCGCGGGTACCGCCCTCTTCGGCGCAGTCACCACCCACGTCGCGTGGAGGGCCTTCCGTGACTTCGACGCCAGCTACTACCGGGCATTCTGATGCGGCGTCTCACCCACAGTGCCAGCTACTGCCGAGCCCTCGCAGTAATCGGCTGCGTGCTCGCCGCCGGCTGCTCCCTGGTCCGGCCGGGCATGGACACGCAGCAGGTCGCCGCCACACCCCACCTCCACCTCGAGCGGACCGTGGACGGCCTGCTCATCGCGGATGACTTCGCCAAGCCCGTCTCCGCCCGTGACCTCCAGGACACCTACGAGTTCAACGGCGACGCCGACCCTAGCCGCGCCTACGTTCGCGCGCCGGGGCACGGCTTGCGGGTCGGCGTACGGCGGCATCGCGGGAGCACGTTCAGAGGATGGTTCGCGGTCACCCTGGCCGCCTTCCCGGCGTCCGGCGTCTACCACGTCCACATGGCGCGCCCGCGTGGCAACGTGACCGGCGCGGGACGGGAGGCGGAGACCGTCTTCGCGGTCCAGACCGCCTCGACCAAGGTGACTGGACTGATCAACTTCATTGAGGTGTCGAGCGACAGTGACTCGGGCACCACGGCCTGGCAGGTCGACTACGCCCACGGCCACATCGCGAACTCCAACAACCGCCTCTACTGGCGTTCGCCGCAGAGTTCCCACGCGGCCACGAGCAAGGACATCACCATCCGCACCGACGGTCACCACCAGCTCACCGTCTGGTTCGGCGATCGCGTCGTGTTCCGCTCCAATGACCTCAAGATGCGGATCCAGCCTCCATTCCAGCCCTACCTGGAGGTGCAGGCGCAGCGGGTCGCCTACGTGTCGACCTTCACCGATTTCTGGGCGACGAAGAGCAGCGCCATCACCCTCACTGGACTACGGGCTGGCACGCACGTGGCACTGCGGACGCCTGATGGGGTGACCATTGCCACGGCGAGGGCGTCATCCTCCGGCGTGGCCACCGTACGGCTCCCCCCGCCACGTGCCCGCGGTCGGGCCTCAGTCGTGCTCACCTCACCGGGTGGGTCTCCTGTGGTGCGCGGCCCATTCGACTACGCAGGAGGCGATCGCTATCGGGTGACGCGGCCCTGACGTGACCGATCGACCCCGTTCCGATACCCCGCCCGACACCCGGGAGGCGACGATCCACCCCTTCGCGATCTACTACGGCTGGCCCAGCTGCGTGAACGGGTCCGGTGGCGACGTCGCTGGAGCCGTCGCAAGCTTCCAGGGATTCGCCGTGACCGTTTTCGGTGAGGGCAATGTCCTGCCCGAGGGCGACCCGGAAGCGGGCCGGATCATCGCGGGTGTGGCGGCGCGTGGCACGGTCCCGTACGGCTACGTCACCCTGGGCATGACCGAGGGCGAGCCCGGCTGGCCCGCCGAGTGCCTGGACGCCTTCCTGACCAGCTGGAAGGTCATGGGTGTCCAGGGGGTGCTGCTCGACTGCGCCGGCGCTGACTACGGCGTCAGCCGCACCCGCTTCGACAGTGCGGTCCGCCATGCCCACGGGCTCGGCCTTTCTGTGCTCGCGAACGCGTGGAACCCCGACGATGTGCTGGCCGGCTCCAGCACCATGGGTCGCGGCGACGGTTACCTGGGAGAGAATGACGTACTGCGCGACGGGCGGTTCCTGCCACCCAGTACCTACAGGCCGAAACTGACCAGGATGGCCGCCTACAAGAGGGCGCTCGGCATCACGCTCTACGCGACGGGAACCACGCCCCGTCCAGCCGAGCGGCAGCACCTGGCGAGCCGGGCCGTCACCGCCCTAGCGCCATACGGAGTTGATGCCTTCCAGCTCACCGATCCTGACTACAGCTCACGCGACAATCGACTGGCGCCGGCGACCCCATGACCCTCGGTTCGGATCAGGACTCCGCGCCCCAGCCAAGCCCCGGGGGTATGCGTCACGTCCGCCTGATAGCTGGTTTCGGCGCGGTCGTGCTCGTCGCCGTCGCCGTCCTCGTCGCGGCGGGGACGGGGCTCGGCCCACAGGGCGGCCGGCCGGCACCGCCGCCTGCCCCGTCGACGGCGCCGTCGAGCTGCCACCGGATCGCGGTCCCTGCCTACTTCGACCCCACGGATAGCGGGGCTTGGCCGACCGTGACCTCCGCGGGCGCGCGCGTGGCCTACGTCATCATGAATCCCGGTAACGGGCCGGGCCGCACCCGCGACCCGACATACTCCGCAGCCGTGCGTAGGAGTCGGGCAGCGGGCCAGCGGGTGCTCGGATACGTGCCCACCAACTACGGGCGCCGACCGGCGTCGGCGGTACGCGCTGACATCGCCAGGTACCGCGAGTGGTACGGCGTGCGGAACATCTTCCTCGACGAGGCCCCTACTCGACGGGGACGGCTGGCGACGTACCGTTCCTACGCGGCTTCGATCCACGCAGGCGGGGGCATCGTCGTGCTGAACCCCGGCACCCTGCCGGCTCGTAGCTACTTCGGCGCGGCCGACGCAGTGGTGACTTTCGACGGCCCGGCACGAGCCTACGAGCGATCAGCCGACACGCCGGCGTGGCTCGAGCGGATCCCTCGCGCAAAGGTTTGGACCATGGTGATGGCCACCACGGGAGCAGCGCTCGAACGGGTGCTCGCGACGGCGAGGTCTCGGCACGCAGGCCTGGTCTACGTCACCGATGACAGACCACCGAACCCCTGGGACCGGCTGCCGACGTACTGGTCCCACGAGCTTCACACGGCGTCCCGTTCATGCCCGGTCGGCGTCGGAAGCCACTGAGCGCCCCTCTCGGTCGACTCCACTGGATGGGTGCCGGCTATTGCTGCGTCTGGAGCAGGTTCCACTGGCCGTTCTTGAACCGCATCAGCCGCAGGCCGTGGACCGGCGGCTCCGTCCTGCTGCTCGGGTCGTAGGTCACGCCCGGAAGCACCATCGGGATGTTCTGCGGGTGTATCTGGTGGACGGCGTCCATGAGCCCCTTGCGGCTGATGGGCTTCATCTGCTTGAGCGCGTCGACGAGGGTCGAGGCGGCGGCATAGGCCCACGCGGCGTTGGGGACCTTGGGGTTGGCGTCCGGGGCGTACTTCTTCATGCTGGCGGCGAACTTCTTCACCTCGGGGTCGGACTGAGCCTTCGGGTTGTCCGCGAGCTTGGTGAAGGCGGCGCTGTAGAGGTTGTCGGCCTTCATCATGCCCGCGGGCTTGATGACCTGGTAGATCGACGAGCTGAGCCGGATGATCAGGGGTGTCGGGTGCCAGCCGATCTCGCGCGCGTGCACGAGGGCGTTCGCCGCGAGCTTCGTGACGGAGACCGCCAGGTACAGGACGTCGGCGTGGGACTTGGCGAGGTTGTTGATCTGGCTCTCCACCGTCGGGTCGGTCGGCTCGTAGGTCTGCTGCGCGACGATCTTGACCTTGCTGCCCTCGATGGCCTTCTTGAAGCCGCGGAGGTACGCGGCGCCGAGGTCGTCGTTCTGCCGCAGCACGGCCACGGTGACCTTCTTCCCCTTGTTCGACAGGAACTCGCCGTAGGCCTTGCCCTCGTCCTCGTACGTCGGGGCCCAGCCGATCGTCCACGGGTTGGTCTTCTGGTCCTCGCTGAAGGTGCCGTCACCGGTGTGCACGAAGATCTGCGGGACCTTGTCCTTGTTCGCGAGCTTCATGACCGCCAGGCTGGTCGGCGTGCCGAAGGTCGGCGCGATCGCGAAGACGTGGTCCTGGTTGACCAGGCGCTTGTAGTTCTGGACGGCCCGGGACGGGTCGTAGCCGTCGTCGTAGTAGACGTACTTGATCTTGCGGGTCTTGCCGTCGGACATCTTGACGCCGCCCTCGGCGTTGACTTGCTTGAAGTACGCCTTGTAGCCACCGACGGCCGCGGTGCCGTTCGCCGAGACAGGGCCCGACAGCGGCGCCGTCGCCCCGATGACGATGGTGTCGTCGGTGATGCCAGGTACGTTCGCAGCGCCGCCGCCCTCGCCGCCTCCGCCCCCTGGAGCGCCGCCGCGGCACCCGGAGAGGACGAGCGCCGCGACCGCCGCGGTGACGAGCACCCGACCGCTGAAGGTTCGAGGAGTCTTCATATGCGTACCTCTTCTCGTTGGTTTGCCTACTGTCCACTGGTCTGTGCTGGTGGCTTCGAGCTCGTCGCATCATGCTCGGCGAGGCCCTCTCGGGCGGTCGCGGTCGGGGGACTGGCGCGTCCGCGCAACCGCCGAGAGAGCCAGTCGCCCGCGCGCGCCACGGCCCCTGCCACCCCGCCGGGTACGAAGAACAGCACCGCGAGCAGGCACAGGCCGTACAACAGGTACGACCGCGCGGGGCTGATCGTGCCGGTGAGGTTGGGCACGATCACGTAGAAGGCCGCGCCGTACACGGCGCCCATGCGTCGCCGCAGGCCGCCGACGAAGAGGGCGGCCAGCATGGAGATGCTGAAGCCGAGCGCCAGCGTCGTGGGGGACATGAACTGCACGATCACGATGTACTGCCAGCCGGCGACCCCGCCGCAGAGCGCGGCTACCGAGAAGGCGAGGATCTTGTATCGCCGGACCTGGATTCCCATGGAGGTGGCAAGGATCTCACTGGCCTTGATCGTGGCGAGCGCCCTGCCGATACGGCCACGCAGCAGGCCCGCGACCAGGAAGAACATGATGGCGGCGACAAGGGCGACGAGGTAGAACCGCCACTGGTCGTTCGCCTGCCCGGACCACGCCGGCGCGGCCGCGGTCGTCACGCTGGTCCCCTGCGAGCCACCGGTCAGGCCTTTGAGGCGCTTGGCGAGCGGCACCGCGACCACGGGCAGGACCAGGGTGACCATGGCGAGCGCGTACCCGTGCAGCCGTACCGCGGGGACCGCGACGACGGCCCCGACCACGAGCGCGAAGACCGCGGAGGCGCCCAGCGCCCCGAAGAGCGGCCAGCCGTGCTGGAGGGCGGCGGCCGTGGTGTACGCGCCGAGCCCGAAGAACGCGCTCTGCCCGAGCGAGACCTGCCCCGCCCACCCGGTGAGGACGTCCAGGCCGAGGATCGCGACCGCGTACGTCGCGATGAGCGCGAGCTGCAGGTTCGTGAAGGGACTCACCACCTGCGGGACGAGCGCGATGACGATGCCGGCCACGACGAGCAGGCCCACCTGGGTGACGCCCGCGCGCCGCCGGGTGAGAGAGACGAGTCTGGCGCTCATACGCGCTCCGCCGTCTTGCGGCCGAATATCCCCTGCGGCCGCACCAGCAGGACCAGGCACATGAGGACGAGCGGCACCGCGATCTGCAGGTCGTTGCCGACGAACGGCAGGTAGCTGCCCGCGAGGTTCTGCGCGACGCCGATGACCCACGCGGCGACGACCGCGCCGAGGGGACTCTCCAGCCCGCCGAGGACGGCGGCCGCGAGCGCGTAGACGAGGACGGTGTCCATCATGCCGGGTGTCAGGAAGAGCGTGGGAGCCACGAGGCACCCGGAGACGGCGCCGACCGCCGCCGCGAGCGCCCACCCGACCATGAGCAGCGGGCCGACGGGGAGCCCGGCCAGCGCGCTCGACCCCGGGTTGGTGGCGGCCGCGCGGAGCGCGAGCCCGAGGCGGGTCCGCATCATGACAAGCTGCAGGACGACGATGACCAGCAGCAGGACCCCCACCGTCCCCAGCAGCGACGTGGCGACGTGCAGCGGGCCGAGCGCGAAGACCTTCCCGGGGAAGATGCCGGGGAACTGCTTGATGACGTCGCCCCACCACAGGCTGACGAGTCCGTTGACGGTGATCAGCAGCGCCACCGTCACGACGATCGCGACGAGCTGCGACTGCCCCTCGAACCTCCTGATGACCACACGCTCCGTCGCGGACCCGATCACCAGGGAGATTCCGACGGTCGCGGCGATAGCCGCGCCGACAGGGACGCCCACGGCCGTGAGGGACCACGCGATGTAGGCCGACAGGACGGCCATCTGTCCCTGCGCGAAGTTGACGACCCCCGTGGCCCGATAGACGAGTACCAGGGCGATCGCCAGGGCGGCGTAGATCGAGCCTGAGCCGATCCCGTCGACGACCTGCTGCCACATCTCTAGTCCCCGAGGTAGGCTCGCCGGACGTCGTCGCGGCCCGCGACCTCGCGGGCGGGCCCCCGCAGCGCGACGTGCCCCGCCTCCAGGACGACCGCGGTGTCGGCGAGCCGCAGGGCGAGGTTGGCGTTCTGCTCGACGACGAGCATGGCCACGCCCCACTCGGCGCGCAGCGTCGGCAGCATCGCGAACAGGTCCTCGGTGACCCGCGGCGCCAGACCGAGCGAGGGCTCGTCGAGGAGCAGGAGCTTCGGGCGGCTCATCAGTCCCCGCCCGATGGCGAGCATCTGCTGCTCTCCCCCCGAGAGCTTCTCGGCGCCGGCACGCCGTCGCTGGCCGAGTACGGGAAACAGGGTCTGGCAGCGTTCGAGGTCCCGCCCCACCTCCCGGCGGTCGCGCCGGAGCAGCGCGCCGACCATGAGGTTCTCCTCCACCGTGAGGCCCCGCAGCGTGCCGCGGCCCTCCGGTACGTGCGCGATGCCGAGCCGGCCGACCTTGCTCGGCGACGCGGGCAGCTCGCGTCCCTCGAAGCTCAGCCTCCCACGGCGCCGCAGCAGGCCGCTCACGGCACGCAGCGTCGTGGTCTTGCCGGCACCGTTCGCGCCCAGGAGAGCGGTCACGCCTCCGTCGGCGACGGCGAGGGCGACGTCGTGGAGGACCTGGCCGGTGCCGTACCCGGCGGTCACCC
>JBOHCT010000146.1:0-11069 GCA_050699055.1 Streptosporangiaceae bacterium
GCAGGCAGGCGAGCGGCTCGGCTGGTCGATCGCCAAGCTCAGCCGCATCGAGACCGCCCGCGTCGGCCTGCAGGTCGCCGACCTCAAGCGGATGCTCGACATGTACGGCGTGGAGGCCGGGGACAAACGCGAGGCGCTGCTCTCCCTGGCGCGACGGGCGCGTACGAAGGGCTGGTGGGACGCCTATGCCGACTCGCTGCCCAGCGACTACACGAACTACATCAGCCTGGAGGCCGAGGCAGTCGCGATCCGCTGCTACGACGCCCAGACGGTGAATGGCCTGCTGCAGACGGAGCACTACGCGCGGGAGGTCATCCGGGCCGGCCTGATGGCGTTGTCGCCGCCGGCCGAGGTCGAGCGCCGGGTCGAGGTGCGCACGACGCGGCAGAACCTGCTCACCCGGGAGGACAACCCGCTGCGCTTCTGGACCGTGATCGACGAGGCGGCGCTGACCCGCCCCGTGGGCCCGCGAGAGATGATGCGCCAGCAGTACGAGCACCTGCTGAAGCTCGCCGAGTACGACAACGTGACGATTCAGGTGCTTCTCAACTCCGCAGGTGTTCATCCGGCGACGGCGGGCATGTTTGCCATCCTGGAGTTCCCCGAGCGGCTCGACTCCGACGTCGTGTATGTCGAGGCGATGACGAGTAGCCTGTACGTCGAGAGCGATGCCGCCGTCTACCGGTACACGCTCGCGTTCGACCACCTCCGCGCGATGGCTCTCGGGCCGAGGGAGTCGAAGGCTCACATCGCGGAGTTGGCCGAGCAAACGTCGTAGAATCAAGAAGCGAGGAAGTGCGGGTGTGCGAGATGGATCCGCCCCGTGTGACGTGGCGCAAGAGCAGCCGCAGTGCTAACGGCGCGAACTGCGTCGAGGTCGGCGTGTGGCGGAAGAGCAGCCGCAGCGCTAGCGGTTCCAACTGCGTCGAGGTCGCGGGGCGCCGAGCGGAGGGCGGTGCGCGGCGACACGTCCGGCGACAAACACTGTGTCTGGTGCGCGACTCCAAGGACCGAGACGGCCCGGTGCTGGCGTTCGCCCCCACCGACTGGTCCGCCTTCATCGGCGGCGTCAAGCACGGCGCCTTCGAAAGCGCCACCTGACGGCGTCGTGTCGGCAAGGGACCCTGTGGTCTAGATCGTCAGGCTGCCGGTTGTGGTCCGGGCAGCACGCGGCTCGGGCTGTCCAGCCACAGCTGCTGTCCTTCAGGCGTGACGGTCAGCCCCAATCGCTCGCGACCGGGCTTTCCCCACGACACCCAGCGCAGGTACGCCGCCTCCACCTCGTCCCATAGCCGCCGCTCTCCCCACTGGGTGACCTCGAACTCACCCACACCGGGGGTGTAGTCACACGCCGCCCACGAACCGTCGGTACGGCCGGGTTCGAACAACAGCAGCGAGAAACCGCCGTCGTCATCGGGTACGGCGTACGAGCCCAGTCCCGGCACCTGTCCGCTGAGGGCGAGGGCGGCGCCCGCGCCACCATCAGCGACGGCGCGCGGGTCCAGCGTGGTGGACGTGCGCGCCGCGGCCTCGGCGTGGTGGGCCTCCCATCTCGTCGCCTGGCGCTGGGAACGCAGCATCATGTACACGGCCGGTCCGTAAAGGCGGCCCACGGCTCGTCCGTCGCCGAGCACGTCGAGGCGCACCCGATACCCGCCGGACGGACCGGGCGACCATGGGAGCACGACCACCCCGCCCGGGTTCGTCTGTTCGACCCACGCGTATGGCACCTGCCTGACGGCGCACGTGACGTGGACCCTGTCGTACGGCGCCCCGTCGGGCCAGCCTTCGCCGCCGTCGCCGACGACTAGTCGCGGCGCGTACCCCGCCGCCTCCAGGTTCCGCGCCGCGTGTGCCGCGACCTCTTTGTCGACCTCGATCGAGGTGACGTTCTCCTCGCCAACCCGCCAGGACAGCAGCGCCGCCGTCCAGCCGGAGCCGGTGCCGATCTCCAGCACACGGTCACGCCCACCAAGGTCGAGCAGCTCCAGGAAGGCGACGACGATGCCGGGGGCGGAGATGGAGGAGGAGGTCATGCCTTCGCCGGTGGCGGGATCTGTGGCGCCGTCGTCAGCCTGCAGGGCGATGGAGGTGTCCGAGTACACGGCGCCCCACCAGGCGGCCGGGTCGGTGTCGCGAGTGATCGCCCCGCGCACACCGCCACCGTGGTCCGGCAACGCCCACCCGGTCGGCGGTACGAACAGGTGTCGGGGCACCTCATGCAGCGCACGTCGCCAGTGCTCGTCAGTGAGCAGCCCGCGGGAGGCAAGGTCATCCGCGAGGCCGTCCACCCGCGTCGTTACATCGTCTACCTGCTGCACGGTGCTCCTCTCTCGAGCATGTCGGCCAGGGCCGGAGCGACAGGAACGCCCGTCTCTTCGGCGAGCCAGCCCCACTCGCCGCCCTGGTCGGTTTCCAGGAACACCCAGTCGCCCCTGGTTCTTTGGATCAGGTCGACGGCGCCGAACGTCAGGCCCAACCGACCGTGCAGTTCCACAAGCTTGTCATTAACCGCTCCAGGAAGGTCGATGACCTCGTAGGTGTGAGACTCGTAGTCAGACCTCCAGTCGACGTGTCCCCGCTCGGAGTCTGCGTCGATGGCAACCGTGAAGACTCGGTCACCCACGACCAGGGCTCGAGCCTCGCGTTCCTTGTCAATGATCTGGACCTGGAACATGTGTGCGGTCCGCGCCAGCGCCGGGTCACGGACGTCTTCAGGATCGGTAACGGGGGTGGTGTAGATGACGCGGAGCTGCCCCTCATCGGCGTGCCATATCCCCGCCATCGTCTTGTAGACGATGGGCTGACCCAGGCGGAGCGCCCATTCATATGCTCGCTGCGGATCGCTGGTGATGATCGTCCGCGGGACGGTGAGTCCCACCGACACGGCCGCGGCGAGCTGGACGGGCTTGTACTCACACCGCGCAGCAGCAACCGGATCGTTGATCCAGAGGCAGTCCTGCAACGCCTGGATGACACCACCGAACCCTCGGCGCGCTTCCCCGTACGCGAACACCTTCTCGGGACCACTCATGCCCTCGGCAAGCTGAAACTGCGCAGGGTGTCGGTAGTAGACACTCGACACGCTGGCCAGATCCGCAAGGGGGCCGCGCTTTGGATCGGTGATCGTCCCCGACCAGGGCTGGCCGGCACCAACTTCTGCGGT
Source organism: Streptosporangiaceae bacterium (assembly GCA_050699055.1). GTDB lineage: Bacteria > Actinomycetota > Actinomycetes > Streptosporangiales > JBOHCT01 > JBOHCT01. Next base: position 3,167 of record JBOHCT010000146.1, read on the forward strand.
GAGGCTCACCCTCGCGGGGAACTCTGCGGGATCGACCCGCGCCACCGGCACGCCGCGTCCCCGCGGTTCGCCATCTGGAGAGTGGGTGAGCAGGTCGAGTTCGTGGAGATTCGGCTGACTCGCCATGGTGTGCTCCTCTCCCGAACGCCGATGCGTCGACCGCTGAACGAAGCGGCTCTGACACATCTGACCTGGGCATCTACCGGGCGGCCGGTAACAGTACGTTGTTGCCTACTACACTAAGTAGCCAATCATTCAGCATCCAGGACCAGCCGTGCTTGCTGGCACGATGTGGTCACTTGGGCTCCCGTCGTACGCAACCCCACGAGCGGCTCGAGTGATGGAGCTTCGGCAGATCGGCGCTGGCCACCCTGCGGTGAAGCAGGTCTTGGCGGTCCGCAACAACACCGCGCCCAACCGGTTCCGGCTGCTCGTGGCGGAGGGCTGTGGGAGAACAAGGTCGTCCTCGACACCGGGCTGGAGGTGGACACCTTCTTCTGGTGTCCGGAGGCGATCCGCTCGGACGAGGCGAAGCAGCGCAGCGAGCAGTTCGCCGAGCGGGCCAAGCGGGCGTTTCGGGTGTCGGAGAGGACGCTCGCCCGCATGTCGGAGCGGGGTAACCCGGACGGGGTCGTGAGCCTCGCCCGTATGCCGGAGTGACACCCGGACGACATCCGGCTCGGTGAGTCGGCGCTGGTGTTGGTGAGCGACGGGATCGAGATCCCGGGAACCTGGGGACGTTGATCCGCACTCTGGACGCGTGCCGCGCCGACCTGCTGATCATGACTAACCGCCGTACCCGGATGAGCCATCCCAAGGTGATGCGCGGTAGCCAGGGAACGAGCGTCCGTGTCCCGCACGTCGAGTTCGCGGACGCCGCCGACGCGATCGGCTGGCTGAAGGCGCGGCGGTTCACCGTCTACCTCGCCGAGGCCGACGACAGCGTCAGCTACCGGCGCGTCGACTACACTGGACGAACCGCCATCGTGGTCGGCAGCGAACGGTACGGGGTCTCCAGGCCGTGGTACGACGCCGCGCTCGCTGCCGCCGTAGGGCGCGCCCAACGGGATACGAATGCCCGCAGCGCCTCCTGGATCTCCTCGCCGCTGCGCATGCTCAGAACATCCGCTGCTGGTCGCCTGGGAAGTAGCCCTGCTGGAACAGCTCCCTGCGGGTTGCCGTGAGCTGCTCGAGCGTCGTCGCGAGGGCTGCCTCCAGGTTGGGCTCGTCCACGACCCTCTTCACGGTCCGGTGAGCACGCTCTGCCCTGCGCATCGTCTGCTCGATGTTGAGCAGTGTCTCGGAGACCTCGCGCAGCGCGGCCTCGTGGCCGCCTGCTCCGGCGTCCGTCCTCCCTGCGGGTCCGTTGCCGTCTGCGCCTCGGTCTGGTCAGGGTGCGGCTGCGCCATGGGTGCCCCCTTCTCTGGTGCCTCGCTCACCCTAGCCCGGGGCGGCGACGTTTCGGGCACACCCCGTTGGCGTGGACCACCGACGAGTCCGCGGCGCACCCCGGCTCTCGGGTAGTCTGGGGAACAGACGCTCACCGCCCGCAGAAGTTTCGGCGCCCGTTTTTCCCGCGGGGGTGATGTGTCGTACACTGCTTGTTCGGTCCAGTCTCCCCGACCTGCTCTTCCGTGGGGGCCGTGTCGCCTGGGCCGGTTCCCTCAGACGAGCCGATCAGCGAGACGTGGAGGACATGCCCAGAAAAGACGGGGCAATCGAGTTGGAGGGCCACGTGGTCGAGTCCCTCCCCAACGCCATGTTCCGGGTGGAGCTCGACAACGGCCACAAGGTTCTCGCCCACATCAGCGGGAAGATGCGGATGCACTACATCCGTATCCTTCCCGACGACCGGGTGGTCGTGGAGTTGAGTCCCTACGACCTGGGTCGTGGTCGGATCGTCTACCGCTACAAGTGACCGACGCGGGCCCCTCCGACGCGCTCGTTCGCCGGAGGACAGGCTGAGGAGACGCATGAAGGTAAGACCGAGCGTCAAGAAGATGTGCGACAAGTGCAGAGTGATTCGCCGCCACGGGCGGGTCATGGTGATCTGCTCCAACCCGCGGCACAAGCAGCGCCAAGGGTAAGTGTGACGAGTACGAGCGAGAAGGCGTGCCGCAGCTCACGGCGAGCAACCCCCGGTCGGAGGCCGGGGCCCCGCTTCGGGCGACGGAGCCGAGCCGACGGGTGGCGAGGCGAGGTCGGCCGGGACGAACGACGCGGGCGGGGACGCGGCGCGCGAAACCTCCGCGAGCAAAGGAGATAGCCCCACATGCCACGCCTTGCGGGTGTCGACCTTCCCGGCGACAAACGGGTCGAGGTCGCGCTCACCTACCTCTACGGCGTCGGCCGCAGCCGCGCTCTCGAGATCGTGCGCGGGACCGGTGTCGACGCCGATCACCGCGTCCGTGACCTCGGCGACGAGGAGCTCGTCAGGCTCCGCGACTGGATCGACGCCAACTACAGAGTCGAAGGCGACCTGCGCCGCGAAGTGGCCTCCGACATCCGCCGCAAGATGGAGATCGGTACCTACCAGGGCGTCCGACACCGCCGGGGGCTCCCGGTACGGGGCCAGCGCACCCATACCAACGCCCGCACCCGGAAGGGCCGCAAGAAGACCATCGCCGGGAAGAAGCGGCCGGGCAAGAGGAAGTAGTCCGCTCGGCCGGATTCGGGCCCAGAGTGGATCGACGACCTATACAGGAGTTCAGGACCATATGCCTCCCAGGACGCGACAGGGCGCCAGGAAGCTGCGCCGCAAGGAGAAGAAGAACGTCGCTCACGGCCATGCCCATATCAAGAGCACGTTCAACAACACGATCGTCTCGGTCACCGACCCGATGGGCAACATCGTCTCGTGGGCCAGCTCGGGTCAGGTCGGTTTCAAGGGCTCGCGCAAGTCGACCCCGTTCGCGGCCCAGATGGCCGCGGAGGCCGCCGCCCGCCGCGCGCAGGAGCACGGCATGCGCAAGGTGGACGTGTTCGTCAAGGGCCCGGGGTCCGGGCGGGAGACCGCGATCCGGTCGCTGCAGGCGACCGGTCTCGAGGTCGGTTCGATCCAGGACGTCACCCCGTCGCCCCACAACGGCTGCCGACCCCCGAAGCGGCGGAGGGTGTGAGATGCGATCCAGGACGCCTCTGCGCCCCCTCGCCCCACAACGGTTGCAGGCCACCGAAGCGCCGTCGCGTGTGAGCTGGAGGAGTTAGGAACAGATGGCTCGGTACACAGGAGCGGACTGCAAGCTCTGCCGCCGGGAGAAGATGAAGCTCTTCCTCAAGGGCAGCAAGTGCGAGTCGCCGAAGTGCCCGATCGAGATCCGGCCGTACCCGCCTGGCGAGCACGGCCGCGGGCGCGTCAAGGAGACGGAGTACCTTCTCCAGCTGCGCGAGAAGCAGAAGTGCGCGCGCATCTACGGGGTCCTCGAGCGGCAGTTCCGCAACTACTACAAGGAGGCGAGCCGGCAGCACGGAAAGACCGGTGAGAACCTCCTCCGCCTGCTCGAGAGCAGGCTCGACAACGTCGTCTACCGCGCGGGCCTGGCGAAGAGCCGTGATATGGCACGCCAGCTGGTGCGCCACGGACACTTCACCGTGGGCGGCCGCAAGGTGGACGTTCCCTCCTACCACGTGAGCGAGAACGACATCGTCGAGGTACGCTCGAAGTCTCGCGAGATGACCCCCTTCGTGGTGGCACGGGCCGAGGTCGGCGAGCGTCAGACACCGGCGTGGCTCGAGGTGCTGCCGAACAGGATGCGCGTCCTCGTCCACTCCCTCCCGGCCCGGCAGGTGATCGACACGCCGATTCAGGAACAGCTCATCGTCGAGTTCTACTCGAAGAAGTAGTTGTCGTGCGGCGACGGTTCGCGTGTCCGCGGATGCCGCCGCACGGCACCGGAACGTGACTGTCATATAGCGGGCGTCACGGAAAGGAAGTACACGTGCTCATCGCTCAGCGTCCCACCCTCACCGAGGAGCAGGCTGGCGACTTTCGCTCGAGGTTCGCCATCGAGCCGCTCGAGCCAGGGTTCGGCTACACGATCGGCAACTCCCTACGCCGTACTCTCCTGTCGTCGATTCCCGGCGCGGCCGTTACCAGTATCCGTGTCGAGGGCGTCCTCCACGAGTTCTCCACGATCCCAGGGGTAAAGGAGGACGTCACCGACGTCATCCTGAACCTCAAGGAACTCGTCCTGAGCTCGGACAACGACGAGCCGGTCGTCATGTACCTGCGTAAGCAGGGCCCGGGCGAGGTGACCGCCGCCGACATCGCCCCGCCGGCCGGAGTCGATGTCCACAACCCCGAACTGCACATCGCCACGCTCAACGCCAAGGGCAAGCTGGAGATGGAGCTGACCGTCGAGCGCGGCCGCGGCTACGTCTCCGCCGTACAGAACAAGCAGCAGGGCCAGGAGATCGGGCGCGTCCCGATCGACTCGATCTACTCTCCGGTCCTCCGGGTCGCGTACAAGGTCGAGGCCACCCGTGTCGAGCAGCGCACCGACTTCGACCGGCTGATCGTCGACGTCGAGACCAAGCCCAGCATGCGGCCGCGCGACGCGGTCGCGAGTGCGGGCAAGACCCTCGTCGAGCTGTTCAGCCTGTGCCGCGAGCTCAACGTCGAGGCCGAGGGCATCGAGATGGGGCCGTCGCCGACCGACGCCCAGCTCGCGGCCGATCTTGCCCTGCCGATCGAGGAGCTCAACCTCACGGTCCGTTCGTACAACTGCCTCAAGCGCGAGGGCATCCACAGCGTCGGTGAGCTCGTCGCCCGCAGTGAGCAGGACCTCCTCGACATCCGCAACTTCGGCGCGAAGTCCATCGATGAGGTCAAGCAGAAGTTGGTCGAGATGGGGCTCTCGCTGAAGGACTCCGCCCCCGGCTTCGATCCGGGCGAGGCCGCTGGCTCGTACTCCGCTGACGAAGAGGACGAGGACGAGAGCTACGCCGAGACCGACGAGAGCTACGCCGAGACCGAGCAGTACTAACACCTGTGAGCGGGTTGCTTTCCCCGCGCACCCGAAGGGGCGCGTCCGCAGCCCCAAGTACACGCCGCGGGGACCACAGACCCCACCATCACCCGCGGGGGCCGGCCGGACCTACCCTGCGGGAGGTGTACGGGGGCCTACCGCCGTAGGCGACGATCGAGGAGAACAGCTATGCCCACCCCCACCAAGGGTCCGCGCCTGGGGAGCGGCCCCGCCCACCAGCGGGCGATGATCGCGGGCCTCGCCGGCGCCCTGTTCGAGCACGGGCGCATCACGACCACCGAGGCCAAGGCCAAGCGGTTGCGGCCGGTGGCGGAGCGCCTCATCACCTTCGCCAAGCGCGGTGACCTGCACGCGCGACGCCGGGTCCTTACCCTCGTGCGGGACAAGAGCGTCGTCCACACGCTTTTCAGCGAGATCGGCCCGCGTTATGCCTCCCGGCCCGGCGGCTACACCCGCATCACGAAGGTGGGCCCGCGCAGGGGCGACAACGCCCCCATGGCGGTCATCGAGCTCGTGGAGCCCATGCCGGCGGCGGGTGAGACGGGCGCGAGCGACGGGCGGTCAAGGCGTAGCGGTGCCCGGCGGGGTGGGCGCAGGGCGGCTCGACGCGAGGAGACGCGGGCGGAGGCCGAGGCGGTACCGGAGGCAGACGAAGCCGCGGCTGACGAGGTCGCGGAGAGCGAGGGTGCCCACGCTGAGACCGCCGCGGAGGGGCAGCTCGCCGAGGACACCGCGAGCGGCGAGGCGGCCACCGAGCGGCCGGCCGACGTGGTCGAGGAAGAGGCCTCCGAGGAGGGTTCGACCGAGGAGGCCGCCGAGACCGAACAGCGGGGCGAGGAGGGCGACCGGCCCTGACGAGCGGGCCCGTCGCCGTACGGCTGCGTCTCGACATCGCCTACGACGGCACGTCGTTCTCCGGCTGGGCCAGCCAGCCGGATCGCAGGACCGTCCAGGGCACCGTCGAAGCCGCCCTCGCAAGGGTGCTGGGTCTCGACTCGTGTCCCGACCCGGCTCCGCGCCTCACGGTCGCCGGCCGCACGGACGCCGGGGTCCATGCGCACGGCCAGGTGGCCCACGTGGACGTGCCGACCCAGGCGCTTACCGGCGTCGACATGCGGACGCTCGTCCGTCGGCTCGCGGGCGTCCTGCCCGCTGACGTGCGGGTCCGATCCGCTGACCGGGCGCCTGAAGGCTTCGACGCTCGGTTCTCTGTCCTCGCTCGCAGGTACACGTACTCTCTCTGCGATGGCCCGGCAGGGGTCGACCCACTGCGCCGCCACGAGGTGCTCTGGCACCGTCGCGTTCTCGACGTCGACGCCATGGACGCGGCCGCCAGGCTTCTCGAGGGCGAACACGACTTCGCCGCCTACTGCCGCAGGCGGGAGGGGGCGACCACCTTGCGCCGGCTGCTGCGCTACAGGTGGTCGCGGACAGGTGACGGCCTTCTCGTCGCCGATGTCGAGGCGGACGCGTTCTGCCACAACATGGTGCGAGCGATCGTCGGCGCCGTCGTCGCCGTGGGGGAGGGCCGCCGCTCTCGTCGGTGGCCGGCGGATGTCCTCGCCCGAGGCGTGCGAGACCCCGCTGTCACGGTCGTCGCGCCACACGGGCTGTGCCTGGTCGAGGTGCGCTACCCGCCGGACGACGAGCTCGCGGCCCGCGCACGCGCGACGCGTCGCCTGCGTGCGCCCCGCGGGCGTGGCTGAAGCCTGCCCGGGAGGTCCCATGCCGCCAGAGAGGTGCGGGTGGGGTCACGCGGGCATGGCGCGTTTCAGCAGCGGTTGGATCACGTAGGACCGCATCGCGTCGCTCCGCCGGTTCAACTCCTGGTCGTTGGGCTTTGGAGCATGCGCCTTGGTGTGCGCGGCGAAGGAGAAGGCGACGTAGTGCCCGACCGGAACGATCGCGGCGTAACCGCCGGACCCGCCGATCCGCGCCGATCCGCTGGCGGCCGGCCCAGGCAGCGGACGGAACCAGATGTAATGAGAAGGGTCGGTATGGCGAACCACCTGCTCCGCCTTCTGCTTCGTGGGTAGCACGGCCACGCCGACAGTGACGGCGTACTTCTTCGGCTTGTCGACGTACGTCGCGCGGAGGACTCGGAGGCATCCGGCTCGTCTGAGAACCTTCCCGAAGCCGTTCTGGGCCGCCTTGGCGCACTTGCGGTTCAGTACCTGGCGTACCCGGTGGTACGTGTCGCTGTCGACGGCGGGGCCGCTGGCGGGGAAAGCCTCGCTGAGCGAAAGCGGCTTCGGGTCGGCAGCGACGCTGCTGATCCTGGCGGTGTCGGGCGTGGGTGAGGTGTTCGGAGACGACGCGGAGGCGTGCCGGGCAGGGCCCCTCCTGGGAGTCGGTTGTGGCTGGTCGCCGTGCGTGTACGCGTATCCCACCAGCCCGCCGCCCACACCGAGCACAACGATCGCGACCGTCCCGCCCACGATCGCGAGGAGCTTCTTGCGTCCGCCGCCGCGCGGTGGGGGAGGTCCCTCAGAACGGGTCTGGGAGGGGGGTGGAGGAGGGAGCGGCGGACCGTACCGAGGCATGTCATGGGCCTCATGAGGAGCCTCGGTTGCTCCGCCGGTGTCCGAAGGAGCGAACGAGCGGGTCGTGGTCCCTTCCGTGGGCTCATCGGCGGACAGGTCTCCAGGCGGTCCGCCCCGGCCTGCCTGTTCGCGTGATGCGCCGCCGGGCCCGTGCGACGGCGAGGGTGGAACCGCTGTGAGACGCGGCCGCCAGGGCTCGGGTGCGGCACCGCCGCCCTCGGCCGCACTGGACCGCTCGGACCGTCCACTGTCGGCACTGTCGGCACTGTCGGCACTGTCGGCACTGTCGGCACTGTCGGCACTGTCGGCACTGTCGGCACTGTCGGCACTGTCGGCACTGTCGGCACTGTCGGCACTGTCGGCACTGTCGGC
>JBOHCT010000147.1:0-11033 GCA_050699055.1 Streptosporangiaceae bacterium
TCAGTGTTGGCTGGTCGCGCCTCTAGGCGAGGCGCTCCAGGACCATGGCCATGCCCTGACCGCCGCCCACACACATGGTTTCCAGACCGAGGGTCTTGTCGTGGAAGGCCAGGCTGTTCAGCAGCGTGGTCGAGATGCGCGCGCCGGTCATGCCGAACGGGTGGCCCACGGCGATCGCGCCGCCGTTGATGTTCAGCTTCTCCCCGAACGGGTCGATGTCCAGGTCGCGGGCTGACGGGATCACCTGCGCGGCGAACGCCTCGTTGATCTCCACCAGGTCGATGTCCTCGATCGTCATCCCGGCGCGGGCGAGCGCCTGCCGGGACGCGCCGACCGGGCCCAGGCCCATGATCTCCGGCGACAGCGCGGTCACGCCGGTGGCCGCGATGCGGGCCAGCGGCTGGATGCCGAGCTCGCTGGCCTTGCGGTCGCTCATCACCACCACCGCGGCGGCGCCGTCGTTCAGCGGGCAGCAGTTCCCCGCCGTCACCGTCCCGTCGGGGCGGAACACCGGCTTCAGCTCGGCGACCTTCTCCAGGGTCGTCCCGGGACGCGGCCCGTCGTCGGTACTCGCGACATTCCCGTCGGGGACCGTCACCGGCGTGATCTCCCGCGCGAAGAAGCCGGACGCGATCGCCTTCTCCGCGAGGTTCTGCGACCGCACCCCGAACTCGTCCTGCGTCTCACGGGTGATGCCGCGCAGCTGCGCGACGTTCTCCGCCGTATGCCCCATCGCGATATAGATGTCCGGCAGCGCCTCGTCCTCTCGGGGGTCACGCCAGCCATCCGACCCCGCCGCCGCACGCTCCGCGGTCCGCGCCTCCGCGCCGGCGAACGCGGGGTTGTGGGTGTCGGGCCAGCCGTCGCTGCTGCCTTTCTCGTACCGGCTGACCATCTCCACCCCGGCCGAGACGAACACGTCCCCTTCTCCGGCCTTGATCGCGTGGTAGGCCATCCGGGTAGTCTGCAGCGACGACGAGCAGTACCGCGTGATCGTCGTACCCGGCAGATGGTCGTACCCGAGCAGGGTCGCGACGACCCGCGCCATGTTGAACCCCTGCTCGCCGCCCGGCAGACCGCAGCCCAGCATCAGGTCGTCGATGTCGTGCGGATCCAGCTGCGGCACCTTGTCCAGTACCGCGCGCACGATCGTCGCCGTCAGGTCGTCCGGACGCACATCCTTCAGCGAGCCCTTGCGCGCACGCCCGATCGGCGAACGTGCCGTGCCCACGATCACTGCCTCAGCCATGTCAACATCTCCTCCGGGAGTCCGCTTCTCCCGAACGGTAACGCGTACCGACGCCGGGGACGAGAGGGTGTGCTGAGACGCGGTGCGGCCAAGATCCGCGTTTGTGGTGGCGAAGCGGAGAAACATTGCCTCGGCGGACCACCAGAACGGATCTCGAGGGACGCGAGGGCTCCGAGCGCCGGAAGCCTCCGCGTCAGCGGCGCGAGTGTCTGCGCCCGAGTTCTGGTAGCTGGTGCTGGCGCCGGTGTCGCAGGAGTGCCCACCGGCCCCGCGGCCCCCGTTCCCGCCCGGCGATCTCGGTCCCCGCGACCTCGGTCCCCGGCGCCTCGGCGGCCTCGGCCGCGGCGAGGTACACGGGTAGCACTCCCTCGCCTCGTCTCGCGTCGGGCAGCGCCTCCGTCTCCGGCCAGAAACCCAGCGCGGCGGCGAGCGAGGGCAGCGACGCGGCCGCGGCGGTGGCGTATCCGCGGGCCGAGGGGTGGAAGCGGTCGGGACCGAACATCTCGGCCGGGGCCTTCTCGAGGTCGCGCCTCAGCAGATCGCTCAGGGAGACCGTACGCCCCCCCGCCTCGACGACGGCGATCGTCTGGGCCGCCGCCAGCTGGCGGCTGGACCGCTGGGCCAGCCAGCGCAGCGGCTGCGCGATCGGCCTGACCGTGCCGAGGTCGGGACAGGTCCCGACCACGACTTTGCAGCCGACCGCCCGCAGGCGGCGCACCGCCCGCTCGAGGTGGCGGATGGACATCGACTGGTTGAGGCGGTGCGTGACGTCGTTGGCCCCCACCATGATCATGGCGACGTCCGGCCGGGCGGCGAGCGCCCTCGGCACCTGCCACTCCAGGTCGGGGGAGCGGGCCCCGACCTTGGCGACGGTGGTGAGACGGACGGGACGCTCCGCGATCGCGGACAGGCCGGCGGCGAGCAGGGCGGCCGGGGTTTCGCCCGGGTCGCGCACGCCGAGGCCGGCCGCGGCGGAGTCGCCCAGCATGACGAACGAGACCGGCTCGCCCACCCGCGGGCCGTAGATCCCGTCGGCGGCGGGGGGCGCGCCGTCAGGCACGCCGACCACCTTGCGCGCCAGCTTGGCCTCGGCGACGAGCACTCCGAACGTCGCCATGCCCAGCAGGCCGACACCGCCGCCGCCGTACGCCGCCGTCGCGGCGATCTTGCGGGCCCTGCGAGCTCGGCTCACCGTGCCCCCCTCAGTTACCGTCGAGGCAGCCAATCTAGTCGAGCGCAGGCAGGTATCCGTGGACGTCCACGACTCGCTCATCGACCTCGTCGGTGATACCCCGCTGGTGCGCCTGCACCACGTCGCCGTGGACGTGGCGGCCGACGTCCTCGGCAAGGTCGAGTACTTCAACCCCGGCGGGTCGGTGAAGGACCGGATCGCCCTGCGGATGGTCGAGGCCGCCGAGCGCACCGGCCGGCTGCCGGCCGGCGGCACGATCGTCGAGCCGACCTCGGGCAACACCGGCGTCGGACTGGCGATCGTCGCGGCGGACAGGGGGTACCGGTGCGTGTTCGTCTGTCCCGACAAGGTGGGCGCGGACAAGATCAACGTGCTGCGCGCGTACGGCGCTGAGGTCGTGGCCTGTCCAACCGCCGTTCCGCCCGAGCATCCCGAGTCCTACTATTCGGTGTCCGACCGGATGTCACGCGAGATCGCGGGTGCGTGGAAGCCCGACCAGTACGCCAACCAGGCCAACCCCCAGTCGCACTACGAGACGACAGGCCCGGAGATCTGGTCACAGACCGACGGCAGGGTCACGCATTTCGTCGCGGGGATCGGTACCGGCGGCACGATCAGCGGCGCCGGCCGGTACCTCAAGGAGGCCTCCGACGGGCGGGTCCAGGTCATCGGCGCCGACCCGATCGGCTCGGTCTACTCGGGCGGCAGCGGCCGGCCGTACCTCGTCGAGGGGGTGGGCGAGGACTTCTGGCCGGTGACCTACGACCAGGAGATCTGCGACCGGGTGGTCGGCGTCGACGACAAGGACTCGTTCGTCATGACCCGTCGCCTCGCCCGAGAGGAGGCGCTGCTCGTCGGCGGATCGGCGGGGATGGCGGTCGCCGGCGCGCTCACTGTCGCCGGCGAGCTCGAGGGTCAGGGAAAGGATGCCGTCGTCGTAGTGCTGCTGCCCGACTCCGGGCGCGGGTACCTCGGCAAGGTCTTCAACGACGACTGGATGACCGACTACGGCTTCCTGCGCGAGGAGACGTCCGAGCCGGTGGTCAGCGACGTCCTCGGCCGCAAGGGCAAAGGGATCCCTGAGTTCGTGCACATCCACCCCGATGAGCCGGTCGGGTCGGCGATCTCGCTGCTGCGAGAGTACGGCGTGTCCCAGATGCCCGTGGTCAAGCAGGATCCCCCGCTGATGCTCGCCGAGGTCGTGGGATCGGTGGTGGAGCGCGAGCTGCTCGCCGCCCTCTTCGCCGGCCACGCGCGCCTCGATGACACTGTCGAGTCGCACATGTCCGGGCCCTTGCCCGTCGTCGGCTCCGGCGAGCCGCTGAGCCAGGCGATGGACGCCCTGGAGGGGGCCGATGCGGTGGTAGCCCTGGTCGAGGGCAAGCCGGCCGGCATCATCACCCGGCAGGACCTGCTCTGGTTCCTCGCCGGCCGCTGACCTCCCGCCGCCCCACCCCTCCTCTTTCGCCGATCTTGAGGTTACCGGTGGGTTACTCGACAGTAAGTGCCCGGTAACATCAAGATCGGCGGAGGGAGCGGGGCGCCAGGATCGCCATCGCCGCGGCCCGCCCGGGGACGCCCGACACCGCCCCGCCCCGACGCGCGCCGGCGCCGCAGACGGACACATTCGGGTACGACGTCTCCACACCCCAGGTATCCACCTCGTCCTCGTGCTCGGCGAACGGCCAGGCGAGCGGGCGGTGGAAGATGTTGCCGCCCGGCATGGCGAGTTCCTCCTCCAGGTCGACGGGGGTCTTCGCCTCGACGCACGGGTCCCCGTCGGACGCGTGGTAGAGGCAGTCCTCGACGGGTTCGGCGAGGACGCCCTCGACCGAGCGCAGCGTCGCGTCCAGCGCCTGCCGGCGTACGCGGTCGTTCGCCGAGCCGAACAATGCGTACGGCATGTGCAGGCCGAAGAGCGTGAGCGTGTGCGCGCCCACCTCCCGCGGGGCGGGACCGAGGATCGAGGGGTCGGTGAGCGAGTGGCAGTACACCTCGCAGGGCGGCACCTCTGGTACCTGTCCTCGCGCCGCCTGTTGATAGGCAGCTTCGAGCTGGCCGTACGTCTCGTTGATGTGGAAGGTGCCGGCGAACGCGTCCTCGGGCCGCACCCGCGGGTCCCGCAGCCGGGGCAGGCGGCGCAGCAGCATGTTGACCTTGAGCTGGGCGCCGGCCACGGGGGGCGGAGCGTCCTCGCCGAGGAGGCGGGCCAGTACCCGCGGCGCGCACCCGGCCAGCACGTACGCCGCCCCGACGGTGTCTTCCCGGTCGCCACGGCGGTACCGGACCTCGGCCGCGGTCCCGTCGGTGGCGACACCGACGGCCTCCGCACCGGTGAGGATCTCCGCGCCCAGCGCGCGGGCGCGCGTGGCCAGCGCGTCGGACAACGCTCCCATGCCGCCGACGGGGACGTCCCAGTCGCCGGTCCCGCCGCCGATGACGTGGTACAGGAAGCAGCGGTTCTGCCGCAGTGACGGATCGTGGCTGGATGCGAACGTCCCGATCAGACCGTCGGTGAGGACGACCCCGCGCACGAGGTCGTCGTCGAGCCTCGACTCGAGGAGCTGGCCGAGCGGCCGCTCGAACACAGCCTCCCAGGCCGCGTCGTCGCCGACGAGCCGGCGCATCTCTTCGCGGGTGTGAAGCGGCTCAGTGAGCGTGGGGAACACCGCTCGCGCTATCCGCCCGGTCATCGCGTGCAGCGCGGTCCAGGCGTCGTAGGCCGCCGGGTCGCCGGTGACCTCCCGCATGCTCGCCGCGGCCGCCTCGCCGTCGGGGCCGAGCAGCAACCCGGTCGGCCGGCCGTCCGTGCACGGCGTGTACGACGCGACGCGGCGGCGGAGGAGACGGATGTCCAGCCCAAGCTCCTTGACGATCAGCGGCGGCAGCAAGCCGACCAGGTAGGCGTACTCGGACAGCCGGGCGTCGACGCCCGCGAACGTCCGTGCGGACGTCGCGGCGCCCCCTGTCGTGGGGCGGCGTTCGAGCACCGCGACCGACAGGCCGGCGGACGCGAGGTACGCCGCCGCGACGAGGCCGTTGTGGCCGCCGCCGACCACCACCGCGTCGTACCGGGTGCGGGACAGCTGAGCGTGAGGCACGGTACTAGCCTCGGCCATATGCCAGAGTCGCCGACCGGGGGCCCCGGTTTCGAGACCCTCGCCATTCACGCCGGCCAGGAGGCCGATCCCGCCACCGGCGCGGTCGTGCCGCCCGTATACCAGGTGTCGACGTACAAGCAGGACGGCGTCGGGGGGTGTCGGGGCGGATACGAGTACAGCCGTACCGGCAACCCGACCCGCGCTGCGCTCGAGGAGTGCGTGGCGGCACTGGAGGGCGGGACGCGGGGGCTGGCGTTCGCCTCGGGTATGGCGGCCGAGGACTGCCTGCTGCGCGCCGTCTGCGGCCCCGGCGACCATCTGGTGATCCCGAGCGACGCGTACGGCGGGACCTTCCGGCTGGTCTCGCAGGTCTTCGAACGCTGGGGGCTGGCCTGGTCGGCCGCCCCCGTAGCCGACGTCGGGGCGGTGCGCGCCGCGCTGCGCGACGAGACCCGCGTCGTCTGGGTCGAGACCCCGACGAACCCGCTGCTCGGCATCGCCGACATCGCCGCCCTCGCCGAGGTCGCCCATGAGGCGGACGCGCTGCTCGTGGTCGACAACACGTTCGCCTCGCCGTACCTGCAGCGGCCGCTCGGGCTCGGCGCGGACGCCGTCGTGCACTCGACCACGAAATACATGGGCGGACACTCGGACGTCGTGGGAGGCGCTCTCGTCGTGCGCGACGAGGCGCTCGGCGAGCGTCTCGCCTTCCACCAGAACTCCATGGGCGCGGTGGCCGGGCCGTTCGACGCCTGGCTGGTGCTGCGGGGCGTGCGGACCCTCGCCGTAAGGATGGAACGGCACTGCGCGGGCGCCGCCCTGGTCGCGGCGTTCCTCGCGGAGCACCCGGAGGTCACCGAGGTGCTGTATCCCGGTCTGCCCGACCACCCGGGCCACGAGGTCGCCGCCCGGCAGATGCGCGGCTTCGGTGGCATGGTGTCGTTCCGGGTGCGCGGCGGGGAGGAGGCGGCGGTGGCCGCCTGCGACCGCGCCCGGCTCTTCACCCTCGGCGAGTCGCTCGGGGGTGTCGAGTCCCTGATCGAGCATCCGGGGCGGATGACCCACGCCTCGGCTGCGGGCTCAGCGCTCGAGGTGCCGCCCGACCTCGTACGCCTGTCCGTGGGCATCGAGGCGGTCGACGACCTCGTGGCGGACCTCGGCCGGGCGCTGAAGGCCTGAGGGCGCCTCCCCCACCTCCCGGCTCGAGATCCGCCCTTGTGGTCCGGAGGCTCAGTATCCGACGCGTTCGGACCGCCTGAGCGGATCATGGCCGCTGGGGGCCGGTCATGGTGGCTCGGCGACGCCGCAAGATCGTGCTGTGTGGCCCAGCGGCGTGTTTTCCTCCGCATTCGGACCGCACAAGCGGATCACTCAATCGCTCGTCGTGCTGTTCGCCCTGGTCGGCAGCAGCAGCCCGGCCGCGACGACCTCGAAGATCGGCGCCGTGTAGCAGTCGTCCTCGACCGCGCAGGTGCCGGTGAGGGTGGTGGCAAGGCCGTCGACAGAGGTCCACCACTTTTGCAGGGTCAGCGCGCGGCCGTCATCACGGTAGACCGCGACGAGCCGGCGCCCCTCGCGGCCCGAGACGCGCGCGGCGTCGCAGGACAGCACGCTCACGTCGGTGAGGGCGTGGCCCAGTCGCTCGAGCGTCCGGTCGGAGTACGCGGGCAGTTTCGCGTAGGCGTGCTCGGGGCGCTCGACGGACACCGTGATGGTCGCGCCGGTGGAGTCGTCCGGGGGGTGCGGGGCGACCAGCGCGATCGAGGCGACGGACCGCTCCACACGGGTCCATCCCGGCGGGCACGGGATCCCCGCTCCCGTGGTCTCGTCGGTCGCGAGCGACCATGCCGCGCGGTGGCTATCGGAGGACTGCAAGCCTTCGGCCACGACTGTCCGCCTCCCGCCAAGCTCGCGAGTCGTCGCGTAGGTTTCGGCAGAGCGTACCGCGCGTACCACGCTATGTGCGATGAGTTTCACGGGACGTAACGGCCAAACCCGCCGCAACCCCGAGAATGCCGGCCGACGCCGCGAACGACGCCTCGTACGACAGGGTCTGCGCGAGGGCGCCCGCCGCGAGCGGGCCGGTGATCGTGCCGGCGTCTCGGGACATCTGGTAGGCGGCGACGACTTTGCCGCTCCGCCCGCTGGCGACGTCCCCTACGATCGCCCCGGACGCGACGGTAAGGAAGCTGGCGCCCGGGCCGAGCAACACCATGGCGACCAGAAAGCCCGGCAGCGAAGGAACGGCGGCCAGTACCGCCATGCTCGTGGCGGCGATGAGGATGCCGGTGGCCATGGACGGACGACGCCCGCGGGTGTCGGCCAGGCGGCCGGCCGGCAGTAGGCTCAGCGCCTGCGTGCACGAGGCCACGGCGAAACCGACCCCGGTCCAGAGCGGGTCCTCGTGCAGTCCCTCCACGACGAACAGCGGGATGATCGCGCTGCGGACGCCGAAGAACGACCAGCCCGCGGCGAGGTTGGTGGCGAGCGCCGCACGGTACGCGGAGCTGCGCAGTGCCTCGGTGAGGGTGACGCGCTCCTCCTTGTGCTCCTCGGCGGGTCGTTTCCCGAGCCGTGCCCGGCTGAGGAAGACCAGGCCGATCGTGCCGGCGACGGCCAGCGTCCCCGCGTAGACGAAGAACGGAGCGCGGATCGAGACGGCGGTGAGCAGGCCGCCGAGCGTCGGCCCGGTGATCCCGCCGATCAGGAAGCCGCTCTGGTACACGCCCGCCGCGCGCCCGCGAAGGTCCGGGCCCACACTGCGCATGAGCAGGTTGAACGCGCTGATCGTGAACAGCGCCGAGCCGAGGCCCCCGGCGCCGCGCAGCACCACGAGCTGGACGTACGACTGGGACAAACCGGCGAGCAGGCTGCTGACCGCGACGATCCCGATGCCGGCGGCGAGCAGCAACCGCTCGCCGAATCGGTCGACGAGCCGACCGGAGCCGAGCGCGGAGACGAACCGGACGAAGGCGAAGACCGAGATGACGGCCGCGGCCGCCGTCCGCCCCACCCCGAACTGATGGGCGAAGACGGGCAACGCCGGCGCCACGATCCCGAAGCCGAGCGCGATCATGAACGCCACGGCCGTGAGCACACCGACCTCTCGGGGCAGCCCGCGCAGCAGGTCGATACGCACGATCAGCCATCGTCGCACCTCTTCGCCGTAGGCCCCGCACTGCCCTTCGTCGGTATCGGGTGTCTGAATGATCGGGCCGTGAGTGGCGCGGTCCGTCAGACGGCTGGGGGTGGGCCTGTTCGGGGTCTGCGCGGTCGGGTCGTGGGTGACGCCCGGTCAAGCTTCAGCAGCCTCCGCACCTGATCTGTCGTCATCACCGGCGATGCGGTGCCAGCTGCCGTGCGGTCAAGGTAGTCGCGGTGGGCAGCGAGCTGCTCGGCTTCGACCTGCGTCTCCCGGAGCGCGGGTACTCCTCCACAGGGACGACGACGGCCGTCCGATCGCCGAGATGGATCGTCTCGTGAGGGTCGTCGGCGGGCAGCTCGCTCATGGCGATAATCGTAGCGATCCCAGTTCCATCCGCGCCGATCTTGAGGTTGTCGGGATCGTACTGGTTGGTAACCCACCGATATGCTCAAGATCCGCGCAGAGGGGGGAGCGGACGCGGCGTCAGCTGGCGCGGCGGCCGCGGCGCTGGCTGCGCCTGCTAAGGAAGTCGCTCACGACGTACTCGCCGAGCTGCTCCGGTGAAGGCGAGAAGACGCGCCCGCCGTTGCGGCGCGCGACCTCCTCGACGAACGCCCGCAGCCGCTCCTCGTCGGCGAGCATGAAGACGTTCAGCGTCGCGCCCCTCCTGGTCATTTTGTCCACCTCGGCGAGGGTCAGGGTGATCGTCTCCCGCGTCGGGGGCCAGTCGAACCACGACGATCCGTCGCGCATCAGGTGTGCGGTCGGCTCGCCGTCGGTGACCACGAGGACGACCGGTTCGGCCTCGGGGTGCTTGTCCAGGTGCCGGCCCGCGATGAGCAGGGCGTGATGCAGGTTGGTGCCCTGCACCATGTCCCAGTCGAGCCCGGCCAGCTCGGTCGGCTGCAGCACCCGCGCGTAGTCGCTGAAGCCGATGATCTGCACGGCGTCCTGGGGGTACCTCGTGCTGACGAGTGACTGCAACGCGAGCGCCGTCTGCTTGGCGATACCCCACGTCCCGCGCAGCGCCATCGAGTACGACAGGTCGACGAGCAGGCAGACCGCCGCGGACGTACGCCGCTCGGTCTCGCGTACCTCGAAGTCCTCGACCGAGAGGCGCACAGGGGTACGCGGGCCGGCCCGGCGTACCGCGTTCCCGACCGTGCGGACGACATCGAGCGACTGCTCGTCGCCGAAGCGCCACTCGCGGCTCGCCCCGGTCAGCTCGCCCGCGGTGCCTGCGTCGTGGACGTCGTGGTCACCCCGGCGGGCGGCGTCGAGCGTCGCGAACACCCGCCGCAGCGCCGTGTCGCCGAGCCGCCGCACGGCCTTCGGAGTCAGCTCCAGCTCACCGCCGGAGCGCCGCAGGTACCCCTGGCGCTCCAGCTCCCGCTCGATCTGGCGTAGCCGCGCCAGATCGTCGACGGCCCCCCGGCCGAGCGCGCGGCGTACGGCCTCCTCGTCGATGTCGTCGAGCCGCGCCCCCGGGTAGTCCTGCCGCAGCGCGCTCTCCAGCTCGCCGAGGTCGCCGAGCTCCTGCAGCGCGGTCGTCGCGTCGCCCATGCCGAGTGGCCGCTCGCCGCGCATCCGCTCGCCGCCGCTCCAGTCGAGGTCGGGACGCCGGCCGCGCAGCTGGTCGGACAGCCTGCCCATCTCCATCGCGAGCCCGGCGTCCTCCATGGCCTGGGCCATGAGGCCGGCGAGCTCCTCGCGCTGCTCAGGCGTGAGGGAGTTCAGCATCCGCTGCGCCGCGGCGGCGCGGCGGGCGAGCTGGTCGACCAGTTCTTCGAGATTCCGCGGTCGCTCGGGGAAGAAGTCGCCGTACTGCTCCATGAAGCGGTCGAAGTCGGCCTGCGTGTGCTCGCCCCTCGCGTCGGCCTCCAGCATCTGGTTGAGGTCGGCGAGCATGTCCTTGACCCGCCCCATCGCCTGCGGGTCGGGGTTCTCCAAGGCCTGCTTCATGCCGCGGAACTGCGTGTCGAGCACATCGCGCCGCAGCAGGTCCTTGAGCTCCTCGAAGGTCTGCCTTGCCTGCGCCGACCGCCAGTCGTAGTCGGACAGGCGCCGCACGGCCTGGGCGGTGTCGCTCGGCAGCGTGTCCAGCTCGGCCTCACGCATCCGCGCGTCGTCGCTCGGGTCGGGGAACAGCTCGGCACGTTCCTCGCCCACTGCCTTGTCGAGCAGTGCCCGTGCCTGCTCGAGGGTGCCGTCGAGCCGCCCGCTGCGCCGCAGGTCCCGGCGACGCTGCCGGATCTGGCGCAGCATGTCGTCGAGGCCGCGCGCGTCGCGGGCGCCGCGCTGCAGCAGGTCGCGCAGGGCGTCGCGGGGACTCGATCCCTCGAGGAT
>JBOHCT010000148.1:0-10944 GCA_050699055.1 Streptosporangiaceae bacterium
GCCGACCACGGCGCGTACGCGAGTCCCAGGCCCTCGCCGGACGGCCGGTACCTCTACGCGATGCGCGGCGCGGTCGACGAGCCGCCGACCCCGGTCAGGCTGGACGCGCGCGAACCGGACCAGCGGCCGTCACGGCTGCGTGCGCCCGGGGTACCGGTCACGCTGCCCGGCGCGCTCACAGAGGTGACGACCCGCGCGGACGACGGGCAGGAGCTGCGCG
Organism: Streptosporangiaceae bacterium; assembly: GCA_050699055.1. GTDB lineage: Bacteria > Actinomycetota > Actinomycetes > Streptosporangiales > JBOHCT01 > JBOHCT01. Next base: position 221 of record JBOHCT010000148.1, read on the forward strand.
CGTGGCTGGCGCTGCCCGACGGCGCCTCGGCGACCGGGCCCACCCCGCTCGTCGTGTTCATCCACGGCGGGCCGCTGTCGAGCTGGAACGCCTGGCAGTGGCGGTGGAACGCGTGGATCATGGCGGCACACGGCTACGCCGTGCTGCTGCCCGACCCCGCGCTGTCCGTCGGGTACGGCCTGGACTTCGTCCGCCGCGGGTGGGGGGCATGGGGCGACCGACCTTACACCGACCTGATGGCGCTCACCGACGCCGCGGTGAAGCGCGACGATATTGACGAGACCCGCACGGCGGCGATGGGCGGGTCGTTCGGCGGCTACATGGCCAACTGGGTGGCGGGGCACACCGACAGGTTCCGGGCGATCGTCACCCACGCGAGCCTGTGGGCGCTCGAGGACATGAACGCGACGACCGATGAGGCGCCGTACTGGGAGCGCGAGTTCGGCGACCCGCTGAAGCGTCCGGAGCGCTACACCGCCAACACGCCGCACCTGCGCGTCGACAACATCCGTACCCCGATGCTCGTCATCCACGGCGACAAGGACTACCGCGTGCCGGTCGGGCAGGCGCTGCGCCTGTGGTGGGACGTTTTCAAGCGAGGCGTCGACGCGAAGTTCCTGTACTTCCCGGACGAGAATCACTGGGTGCTGAAGCCCGGCCACATCAAGGTCTGGTACGACACCGTTCTCGCGTTCCTCGCCCATCACGTCCAGGGTGAGGAGTGGCGGCGTCCGGAGCTGCTGTGAGAACGCGGTGGCGAGCCGGGGCGGTCGACCGGGTGGTTGGCGGCCGTCCGCGGCGCGAGCGAGAAGGTGAGCGCGACCGATGAGACCGGCCGACACGACCGAGCTCCGGGAGGTCGCCGTTGACGTCGCCCGGCGCGCCGGCCGGCTCCTCGTCGAACAGCGACCCGAGGAGGGTCCCGCCGTCGTCCAGACGAAGACCAGCCCGACCGACATCGTCACCGCGATGGACACCGCCGCCGAGCGGCTGATCGTCGCCGCGTTGCGCGCGGCTCGGCCGGGCGACGGTGTTCTCGCCGAGGAGGGCGGTGGCGCCGAGGGCACGACGGGGGTGCGCTGGGTCGTCGATCCGCTGGACGGCAGTGTCAACTACCTGTACGGGTTGCCGGAGTGGGCCGTCAGCGTCGCCGCGGAGATCGAGGGGAGGACCGCCGTCGGTGTGGTGGCCGTCCCACCGCGCGGCGAGCTGTTCAGCGCGGTACGCGGCGGGGGCGCGTGGCTCGGCGATGTGCGGCTGCGGAGTAACCGTGACGTGCCGCTCCACCTCGCGCTGGTCGCCACCGGGTTCGGATACGCCTCGGATCGCCGCGCCCGCCAGGCGGAGGTCGTGCGCAGCGTGCTGCCGCGGGTCCGCGATATCCGTCGTGGCGGTTCATGCGCGATCGACCTGTGCTCGGTCGCGTGCGGGCGTGTCGACGCGTACTACGAGCGCGGGATGAAGCCCTGGGACCTTGCCGCCGGTGTCCTCATCGCGCAAGAGTCGGGTGCGATGGTCGAGGGACTGCGTAGCAGGCCGGCGAGTGGCGACCTTACGATCGCCGCCGCCCCGGAGACCTTCCGACCCCTGCACGACCTGCTCGCGCCGCTCAATCCCTAACCGGTCCCGTCGGGCGGGGTCAGTCAGGCGGGGCAGCCTGGCGTCACGCCGTTACGTGCTGCGAGCTTCTTGAGGTCCTCGATCTCGGCGATGCGCGCTTCGGCGAGGAACTCGTCTCCCTCGTCGCGCGCGACGTGCAATGACGCGTGGGCCTCGCGGAGGCGCTTGGTTATCTCAGCGACGAATTCGCCCATCGTGGCCCTCTCATGACTACGCCGAGTGACCCCAGTCACACCAACCGTGTTGGTATCGCCGCTGGGTGAACCTGGTAAACCTGTGAGTCCGTAAAGGGCCACGAGGAGGTTGGGAGGAGGGCAGCATGCCCGCGCACGTCGACCGCCACGTAGGGCCCCAGCCTGACGAGGAGGAGATCGCTCGCATGATGGAGGCTGAGGGCCTTCATGGGCTTCGTCGGTGGGGAGGTCCGCCCGGCGACACTTACGACTGGCACGAACACTCGTATGAGAAGATCCTCTACTGCGCCTATGGCGAGATCGTGTTCCACGTCGAGGACGGCGATGCCCCGATGGGGCCCGGGGACCGGATGGTGCTTCCTCCCCACACGCGTCACGCGGCGACCGTGGGTCCGGCCGGTGTGCGTTGCGTGGAGGCCCAGCACCGAGTTGGCCGTGTGTGAGATCTGCCACACCGCACGGTTCACACGGGTGAAGGCCGTGGGTTCCGGGCATGTCGTTGCGCCAAGTCGGCGTCCAGATGAGGCAGAATTTTCGATCCGAATCGGGCACAAGATGGCCCCTTGGAGCGTTGAACCGCGCGACACCGCGGGACATAACGACGGACCGTGAGGGGGAGGGGATAGATATGGCGACCGACTACGACACGCCACGCAAGACCGATGAGGAACTGAGCGAAGACAGCCTGCAGGAGCTCCAGTCTCGCCGGGTCAAGAACCCCTCGGCGACGGTGGACGTCGACGAGAACGAGCAGGCCGAGACCTTCGAGCTTCCGGGGGCCGACCTGTCGCACGAGGAGCTGAGCGTACGTGTCCTGCCACGGCAGGCCGACGAGTTCACCTGCTCCCGCTGTTTCCTCGTCCATCACCGCAGCCAGCTCGCCAAGGAAAAGAAGGGTCAGCTGATCTGCCGCGAGTGCGCCGCGTGACAGAGGATCGCGAGACGCCGTCCGGCGACAGTGAGCGCCCTAAGGACGACAGCCTTCCTGCCCTGGTGCAGCGCTTGTCCGAAGCGCAGGACGGCGAGGGCACGCCGGCCCTGCTCGGGCGGCTGACGCGAAGCCTGACCGCGAGCGCAAGGAAGGCAGGGGTCGTCGGCGTGGCGGGCGGACGGTGGCTCGCCGATACGCTTCTCCAGGTCGCGCCGCGGCTGTCCGTGCGCGACCTCGATACGCTGCGTGACCACCACCACGGGCTTACCGGCGAGGCCCTCGCCGACGCGCTCGTCGAGAACGCCGTGCGGGCGACGATGGGGGTCGGCGCCGCGGCGGGCGGGCTCGCCGCCGTGGAGTTCACCGCCCCTCCCCTCCTGCTGACCGCGCCGGCCCAGATCGCCGCGGAGACCCTCGCCGTATCGGCGATCGAGGTCAAGCTCGTCGCGGAGCTCCATGAGGTGTACGGAGTTCAGGTGCCGGGCAACGGCACGCAGCGGGCCACCGCCTTCGTCCACGCGTGGGCGCGCCAGCGGGGCGTGGACCCGAAGCACCCCGGGTCGTACTCCTCGGCGCTCGGCACCACCGCGCGACGCGAGCTGCGCAACAGGCTCATGCGTCGCATGGGTCGCGGCATCGCCACGCTCGGTCCCATGCTGACCGGAGCAGCGGCCGGAGCCGCGCTGAACAACCAGGCGACGCGCAGGGTTGCCGATGTCGTACGTGAGGACCTGCGCCACCGCGTCACCCTCCAGCGCTGATCGTCGTCGAGCGACGCGGCATCGTGCACCCACCAGGCGGCCGACAGCCACCACAGGTGTCTGGTCTGTCGGATCAGGCCTCGCGCAGCCCCGGCGGCAGCTCCCCCTTCGACCGGCGCCAGCGCTCGGCCGCCACCCGTGACGCCATCATGCGCGCGATCCCGACGACGGCCCCGCTCAGTACGGCCCAGCCGAGCGCCTCGACGATGGCGACGTCGGGATGCTCGGGGTTCGCCGGGGGCTCCTTGCCTGTCGTCATCTTCCACGCCGCCTTGATCCCCTTTCGGGCGGCCATACCGGCCCCGATCGCGGCGACGCCTCCCATGACCTTCCAGCTGAGGTCCTCACCCTTCGGCATCGAACTCGCTCCCTTCCCGTTCGGAGCCACCCCCGTCGATCGTGCCCCTCGGGGTCGTGGCGCTGGACGAGAGCGTCGCGACGAGCCGCTCAGGGTGGCGGGTTGACACCAGCCAGTACGGCGTGGTGTTGGTCGCACGCTCGCTCACCTCAACATAGACCGCGGTCGCTACGTACGGGCGGTGGACGACGTGTGCGCGCGCGTCGGCATGGGGGCCGAGGAGGCTTCGTGCGTCAGCGGGGCCGAGCGCCAGCGTGTCGCCCATCGCGGTGAGCGGCAGCCGCGCCGACCCGGCCCGAAGCTCGCCACCACGGACCTGGACGCGGACGCGCCCGTAGGCGAGCAAGCCGGCTATGACGATCACACCCAACACGGTGTACGTCGCCACAGCACCGACGACGCCGAGCCCGGCGTGGACCTCGGCCCCGAGCACGCTGACGCACGCGGCGGCGACCGGCCACCACCAGAGCGGCACGGACAGCCGCTCCTCGTACTCGCGCATGGGCACACGCTATCCCCCAACCGGCCGCCGAGCGCCATCAGCGCCGTGTGTGCCGCGCGAGGGGGCGTCCCATCGCGGGCGGTCGCGCGCCATCGGCGCGGACCCGTCACCCGGGCAGGAACTCCTGCAGCTTCGTCTTCACGCCTTCCCTGATGACACCCCACCGGTCCTCGTCGCCCTTCACGAGCGCTTCGGCCGTCGCGATCATCTGTTCGCGACTGGCGTGCGGTGGGATCGGCGGGATGTTCGGATCGGTGCGGACGTCGAGCAGGGTAGGCCGGTCCGCTCCGAGTGCCTTGTCCCATGCCTCGCCGAGGGCCCCGGGCTCGTCGATCGCGATCCCCTGGAACCCGACGCCCCGGGCGAAGTCGGCGTACGAGACGTCGGGGATGGCCTGCGACTGGACGAACTTCGGTGCGCCGGCCATCGCCCGCAGCTCCCACGTGACCTGGTTCAGGTCGTCATTGTGGAGCACGGCCACTATTAGTCGCGGATCCTCCCACTCGTGCCAGTAGCGCGCGATCGTGATGAGCTCGGCCATGCCGTTCATCTGCATGGCGCCGTCGCCCACGAGGGCGATCGCCGGTCGGTCGGGGTGCGCGAACTTCGCGCCGATCGCGTACGGCACGCCGGGCCCCATGGTCGCGAGCGTCCCGGAGAGCGACCCGCGCATGTCCCCGCGGATCTTGAGATGCCGGGCGTACCAGTTGGCGGCCGAACCGGAGTCGGAGGAGACGATCGCGTTCTCTGGGATACGGGAGGACAGCTCCCAAACCACCCTCATGGGGTTCACGGGTTCCGCGGTGACGTCGGCCTGCCGCTCCATGGTCTCCCACCAGCGGGTCACCTGGCGCTCGACGCCTTCGCGCCAGGAGCGGTCCCGCTTGCGGTCCAGGAGCGGAATGAGCGCCCGCAGAGTTTCCCTCGCGTCGCCGACGAGGTTGACGTCGTTGGTGTAGCGGATCCCGATGAACTTCGCGTCGATGTCGATCGCGACCCCGCGGGCCTTGCCGAACTCCGGCATGAACTGCACGTACGGGAAGCTCGACCCGATCGTGAGCAGGGTGTCGCAGTCCCGCATGAGCTCGTAGCTCGGCCGGGTGCCCAACAGGCCGATCGCACCCGTGACCCAGGGCAACTCGTCGGACAGGACATCCTTGCCGAGAAGGGCCTTCGCTACCCCGGCACCCAGAATGTCGGCGACCTGGGACACCTCGTCGACCGCCCCCCGCGCACCCTGACCCACGAGCATGGCGACCTTGCTTCCGTCGTTGAGTACGTCAGCGGCCCGTCGGATCTCCGCGTCGTGCGCCTTCACCAGAGGCGGTTCGTAACCCGGCGTGCTCCCAGGGACGAACTTGAAGGCGTGCTGGGGCGGGGAGTACTCCTCCTCCTGCAGGTCGCCGGGGATGATGATGGCTGTCACACAGTGCTCGCTCGCGGAGGTGCGCATGGCGCGATCAAGGAGGTTCGGGAACTGCGAAGGGACCATCGCGGTTTGGACGTACTCGCTCGCGACGTCCTTGAACAGCGTCTGCAGATCCACCTCCTGTTGGTAGCTTCCGCCCATCGCGGTCCTGGCGGTCTGGCCGACGATGGCCACGACGGGGACATGATCGAGCTTCGCGTCGTACAGACCATTGAGGAGGTGGATCGCGCCGGGTCCGGAGGTCGCCATGCACACGCCGACCCTCCCGGTGAACTTCGCGTAGCCGACGGCTTCGAACGCCGCCATCTCCTCGTGCCGCGCCTGGATGAAGTGAGGCTGGTTGTCCGCCCGCCCGAACGAGGCGAGGATGCCGTTGATCCCGTCGCCCGGATAGCCGAAGACGTGCTCGACATCCCATTCACGGAGGCGCTGCAGCAAGTAGTCACCGACCGTTTGGCTCACGGAGGGCCTCCACAGTTCCCGATGCTGGTTCCCGATGCTGGGCTTCCCAGGGCCTTTCTCTGCCCCTCATGGCCCGTCGCACCCCCGTGCGGCGGGCACACCATGGCGTCCTACCCACACTCGTAACGACTATGACTGAGGTCGGAGACCTCGTGGTGGCCGCTCGTCGGCTCGCCGCGTCGAATGTGAAAGGATGATGCGCCATGGTCAAGTCGCTGGCGGCGTCGGCCTTCGTTGTCCTACGCTCGCTTCATCGAGACTGTGTCGTTGGTTGGGTCGCCGGGCGAACCGTCGACTCGGCCGCGTATGAGGCCGCCGTCGGGGCGGCAGTCGTTTAGGCGTGCGCGGCGCAGGCAAGGACTTCTCCGCGAGGAGCCCCAGCGCGTCGGCCATGGCTCGCCTACTATGACGGCCACCACGCGCAGCAACCCGACGGGGCCGGCAGGTGGGGACGTGCCGACCCAAAGGAGACGGTAGGTGAGCGGATCCAGACGCGAGGGGGTGGAGTCACCATCCCCGTCACCAGATGGGGCGTCATCCGGCTCCTCCGATGAGGGGCTTCCAAGTAGCGCCTCCGACGAGGTCCCAAGTCCGGCCCTCTCCAAGGTGGCGGGTGAAAATTTCCCGGTCGCCTCTCTGTTGTTGCCCCGGCGCGTGCGCCAGCATCTTCTCGCGGTCTACGCCTTCGCCAGGCTCGTGGACGATGTTGGGGATGAGGTGTCCGGTGACCGCGTCCGGATGCTCGACCTGATCGAGGCCGATCTCGATCGCGTCTACGGCGGCGGACCGCGCCTGCCCGTGATGCGCGACCTCGCCTCGACGATCAAGGTCTGTGGGGTCCCCGCGGAGCCGTTCCGCCGGCTCATTCAGGCCAACCGCCAGGACCAGGCCGTAGTCCGCTACGACCGTTTCGGCGGCCTGCTCGGGTACTGCGAGCTGTCCGCCAACCCGGTGGGCCACATCGTGCTCCATATCTTCGGCGTGGCCACCCCCGAACGCATGCGCCTGTCGGACAAGGTGTGTACAGCCCTCCAGCTGGTCGAGCACTGGCAGGATGTCTCCGAGGATCTCGAGCGGGGCCGTGTGTACCTTCCGCTCGAGGACCTCGCCCGCTTCGACTGCACCGAGTCCGACCTTGTCGCCTCCCGCGCGGGGCCGAACGTGCGACGGCTGATGGCCTTCGAGACCCGCCGCGCCGCTCGGCTGCTCGACGAGGGAGCGCCGCTCGTTCGTACCCTCGGCGGGTTCGCGCGGCTCGCAACGGCGGGGTACGTCGCCGGTGGGCGAGCCGCGATCGCGTCGATCGTCGAGCGGGACCACGATGTGCTCAGCGCGACACCACATCCGGACAAGAGCCGCGTCGCGCGCGAATGGCTGCGTCTTCTCGTGGTAGGGAGGTGAGCGACGTGGACACTGGCGTGAACACCGGCGTGGACATCGACACCGCCTACCGCTACTGCGAGACGGTCACCCGCACCCAAGCTCGCAATTTCTCCTACGGCATCCGTTTGCTCCCTCCACCCAAGCGGCGTGCCCTCAGCGCGGTCTACGCCTTCGCCCGCCGTATCGACGACATCGGCGACGGCGAGCTGCCTGCTCGGGACAAGCTGGAGCGGCTGGGCGAGGCCCGCGTGTCGCTGCACGAGCTGCGCGAGCGGTCGGACGACCCCGTGCTCGTCGCCCTGGCCAATACGTCCGACCGCTACCCGGTTCCGTTGGGCGCGTTCGACGAGCTGGTCGAGGGCTGCGAGGCCGATGTCCGCGGGCGGAAGTACGCGACATTCGACGAGTTGCTGTACTACTGCCGCTGCGTGGCGGGCTCGATAGGGAGACTGTCCCTCGGGGTCTTCGACCCGCCGAGCTTCGAGGTGGCGCTACCCCGCGCCGATGCCCTCGGCGTCGCGTTGCAGCTCACGAACATCCTGCGGGACGTCCGCGAGGATCGGCTGAACGGCCGTGTGTACCTGCCGGTCGATGACCTTGCGCGCTTCGGGTGTGAGCTCGAGATCGACGGCGCGGGACTGTTCCGTGACCCCGTGCACCGACTCACCGGCCTCGTGCGGTTCGAGGCCGAGCGAGCGCAGCGCTGGTACGCCGAGGGGCTCCGCCTGCTGCCGATGCTCGACCGGCGCAGCGCGGCCTGCTGTGCGGCGATGGCCGGCATCTACCACCGCCTCCTGCACCGGATCGCCGCCGACCCGGGTTCGGCGTTGTGCCGGCGTACGTCGCTTCCCGGCTGGGAGAAGGCCGTGGTCGCCGCGCGTTCGTTCGCGGGTGGGCCGACATGACCGAGACACCAGCGGTGGGCGGAGGCGTCGGCTCGCTCGACGGCCGCCGTGTCGGGGTCGTAGGGGGTGGGCTGGCCGGAATCAGCGCGGCGATCGCCCTCGCGGAGGCCGGGGCGACGGTAACCCTGTTCGAGGCGCGGCCACGGCTTGGCGGTGCCACCCACTCGTTCCGGCGCGAGGGGTTGACCGTGGACAACGGCCAGCATGTGTTCCTCCGCTGCTACACCGCGTACCGCGGTCTCCTCGACCGCCTCGGCGTCGCCGATCTGGCGCCGCTGCAGCGCCGCTTCGATATTCCCGTAGTGATGCCGGCCGGCCGGCGCGCGTCGTTGCGGCGCAGCAACCTCCCGGCGCCGCTGCATCTGGCCCGTTCGCTCGCGGCCTACGCTCCGCTGGCCCCGGCGGACAGGGTGACGGCGTTCCGTACGGCACTCGCGCTCGGGCGACTGGACCCGGACGACCCCGCGCTCGACCATGAGAGCTTCGGCGCCTGGCTGGCCCGCCGCGGCGTACGGCCGGGGGCGGTGCGCGGCCTGTGGGACCTCCTGATCACCGCGGCGCTGAACACGCGGGCGAGCGACGCGTCGGCCGCGCTGTCCGCGATGGTCATCCAAAGGGCCCTGCTGTGCGGGCGCGATGCCGCCGACATCGGCGTCCCCGCCGTGCCGCTATCGGAGCTGCACGCCGAGCCCGCCGCGAGACTGCTCGTCCGCCTGGGGGTGGAGGTCCGTACGAAGGCGAAGGTGCGGAGCGTTCGTCCGCTCGGCGGACGGTTCGTTCTCGATGTGGAGGGGGACCACGTCGACACCGACGCCTGTGTGCTTGCTGTACCCCACCGTCAGGCGGCGCCGCTCCTGCCGGAAGAGGCGGCACGGGAGGGGGTGCGATTCGCTGCGCTCGGGGCGTCCCCCATCGTGAACGTGCACGTGATCTACGATCGGCGGATTACCTCGCTGCCCTTCGCCGCCGCGGTCGACTCTCCCGCGCAGTGGTTGTTCGATCGGACGAGGATCGCGGGTGTCGATGCGGGTCAGTACCTCGCGGTCTCGGTCTCGGCGGCCGGTCGGTACATCGACGCGCCGACCAGCGAGCTTCGCGGCACGTTCCTGGCAGCGCTCGAGGACATGTTCCCCGCCGCCCACGGCGCGGAGGTGAGGAGCTTCTTCGTCACGCGGGAGCGTCGAGCCACCTTTCGTCAGGCGCCGGGCAGCCGTGCGCTTCGGCCTCCCGCCGAGACCCGGTTGCCCGGGCTGTTGATCGCCGGTGCGTGGACCGACACGGGCTGGCCGGACACGATGGAGGGAGCAGTGCGTAGCGGTTTGCAAGCGGCTCGTCTTGCCCGGGAGCATCTCTTCCGGGTCGGGGGAATACGTGCGGCGGGGGCGGTCGCATGACGGCGGCCCACACGACGGCCCACAAGACGACCCTGCCCTCGTCCGTGCACACGGCGCGTGGTCTGGTCGGTCCGGCGCTGCGTGTCGCCGTCGACAGGCTGAGCCCGCGGATGTCTCGCATCGCTGGGTACCACTTCGGTTGGCTCGACGAGGCCGGCTGGCCGGTCGACGGGGGTGGCGGGAAGAGGTTGCGACCCGCGCTCGCCCTCCTGTCGGCCCAGGCGGCCGGCGTACCGGCGCAGTGCGGCGTACCGGCGGCGGTGGCCGTGGAGCTGGTCCACAACTTCTCCCTGCTCCACGACGACATCATGGACGGCGATCGCGAACGCCACCATCGAGCCACGGCCTGGACGGTGTTCGGCACCTCGTCCGCGATCCTGGCCGGGGACGCCCTGCTCGCCTTGGCCGAGGAGGTGTTGCTCGAGGACGGTTCGCCCGGCGGGTACTGGGCCGCTCGCTGCCTGACCACCGCGACGCAGCGGCTCATCGCCGGCCAGACCGCCGATCTCGAGTTCGAGCAACGCCTCGACGTGACTGTCGACGAGGGCATGTCGATGGTGAGCGACAAGACCGCGGCTCTCTTCGCCTGCGCGTCGTCTATCGGGTCGATGCTCGCGAGCGCGCCGCCGCCGCTGGCCACCAGTCTCGCCGGTTACGGCGCCCATCTTGGGCTGTCCTTCCAGCTCGTCGACGACGTGCTGGGCATCTGGGGCAGCCCCGAGGTGACAGGTAAGCCTGTGCTCTCCGATCTGCGGACCCGTAAGAAGTCACTGCCGGTCGTGGCC
>JBOHCT010000149.1:0-10901 GCA_050699055.1 Streptosporangiaceae bacterium
GGCCAGCCGATGGTCGAGGTCACCGCGACGAGCGAGGGGCGCTCGGTCTCGTCGCGGGCCGCCGCGAGCGCGTCGTGGACCGCGTCGACGTCGTTCACGTCCTCGACGCGCTGGACGTGCCACCCGTACGCCTCGTAGCGCCGCGGCACATCCTCGCTGAAGGCGACATCGGTGTCGCCCTCGATCGAGATGTGGTTGTCGTCGTAGAGGACCACGAGGTTGCCGAGCCGCTGGTGCCCCGCGAGCGAGGACGACTCGCTCCCGACACCTTCCTCCATGTCTCCGTCGGAGGCGAACACCCAGATCGTATGGTCCAACGGGCTCTCGCCGACCGGCGCGTCCGGGTCGAAAAGGCCGCGTTCGCGGCGCGCCGCCATCGCCATGCCGACGGCGTTACCGAGACCCTGGCCCAGCGGCCCTGTGGTGGTTTCCACACCTACCGTCAGGCCATGCTCCGGATGACCCGGTGTGATACTGCCCCACTTGCGGTAGCGGCGAAGGTCGTCCAGCGTGAGGCCGTAGCCGGACAGGAACAGCTGGATGTACAGGGTGGGGCTGGAGTGGCCGCAGGAGAGCACGAACCGGTCACGGCCCGACCAGTGAGGGTCGGTGGGGTCGTGGCGCAGCAGCCGCTGATATAGGAGGTAGGCGGCTGGCGCCAGGCTCATCGCCGTGCCCGGGTGACCGGACCCCGCCTCCTCGGTCATGTCCATGGCAAGGGCTCGGATGGTGTCGACCGCGCCCCGGTCAAGCTCGCTCCATTCGAGGGGCATCTAGAGGGGGTCTCCTCTCACCTTGGGCCGCTCGGGTCGGTGATCGGCGCGAGCCTACAGCCTCGCACCGGGACGGCATCATGATCAGAACGTGTCGGACGTTCGACTGCCTGCTCCACCGTGCACAACCGGTGGGGGACGGCCGGTCATTCCGCAACCATTCCCCGTGGAGTCGCGCTGACTCCCTTCCGCCCACAGCCGGCCGGTACTCGGGCCCATCGGGGGCGGCTGCCCGAGGCTCGCGACCCCTGGTTAGAGTGGGTTGGGCGTTGAGGGGCAGCGATGGGCACTGCCGTGGTCGTCCTTCCCCGGTCAGCCGACACGAAGGCATTCGCACAGCAGCTACCGCAGGGGTACGCGTGAGCTCTCTCGTCCCATACCCGGACGCCCCGTGACCCTCCTGGTCAGACAGCCCGTCGAGGCTGAAGGCGGCAAGCCCGAGCAGCGAACCCGGCGGCCCGCCCGCGGGGTGATCGGCGCGTACGTCGCGCTGACCAAACCGCGCATCATCGAGCTGCTGCTGATCACCACCATCCCGGTGATGTTCCTCGCCGCGCGGGGCCTGCCTCCGCTGTGGCCGGTCGTGCTGACGTTCGTCGGTGGCCTCCTGTCGGCCGGCAGCGCTAACGTCCTCAACTGCTACATCGACCGCGACATCGATGCCACGATGCGGCGCACGCGCAAGCGCCCGCTGGCCACCGCCGCGGTGACCCCGCGCGAGGCCCTCGTCTTCGGGGTGTCGCTCGGGGTCGTGGCCACGCTCCTGCTCGGCTTCACTGTCAACTGGCTCTCGGCCGCGCTCGCCCTCGCCGCCGAGCTGTTCTACGTCTTCGGCTACTCCCTGCTGCTCAAACGCCGTACGCCGCAGAACATCGTCTGGGGCGGGATCGCCGGATGCATGCCGGTCATCATCGGCTGGACGGCGATCACCGGCCGGCTCGCATGGACGCCGTTCGTCCTCTTCTTCGTTGTCTTCTTGTGGACGCCGCCACACACCTGGACGCTCGCGATGCGGTTCCGTGAGGACTACCTCAAGGCGAAAGTGCCGATGTTGCCGGTGGTGGCGGGCGAGCGCAAGGTGATTCGCGAGGTCGTTTTCTACACCTGGGCGATGGTGCTGTGCTCGCTCGCCCTGTGGCCCGTGGCCGGCACGACGCCCTTCTACCCGGTCGCGGCGGGCGTCCTCGGCATCCTCTGTCTGGTGGAGGCATACCGCCTGCTCGGTCGGGCGCGCACGGGCGTGGTCGGCCCCGCACTCAAGCCCATGCGGTACTTTCATTTCTCCAACACCTACCTCGCGCTGCTGTTTGTGGCCGTCGCGATCGATCCGCTGCTGCGGCCGTTGTTCTGAACCGGCCGGTGGACCTCGCGGGCGCCGGTCAAGATCCGGTCCTGCGGTCCGTCAGCGTGGTTTTCTCGGCTCCGCGACCTGAGACGCAGATCTTGGTGGCCCATTACCATCAACTAGCCTTCGTTCGTGGCCTCTCCCGACCAGCGGCTGGCGCTACCCCGGCTCAGGCGCCCCTCCCCGCTGCTGATTCTGGGTCTCGGGGGCCTGTGCGCGCTGGGCCTGCTGGCGCTCGCGATCATCGCGCTGCTGAGCGGACCGGTCCCGTTCGCCATCGGGTTCGTGCTCGCGGTCGTGCCGATCCCGGTCCTCATCTACGCCGTGCTGGGGCTCGACCGACTGGAACCTGAGCCGAGCCGCCGCCTCGTGCTCGCGTTCGTGTGGGGCGCGAGCGTGGCCGTACTCCTCGCCGGCGTCATCAACACCCTCGGACTGTCGGTGACGACGACCATGCTCGGGGCTCGCGAGGGGAAGCTGGTGAGCGCGTCGATCGGAGCGCCGATTGTCGAGGAGTCACTCAAGGCCGCCGTCATCGTCGGCTTTATGCGCTTCGGCCGCCAGGAGCTCGATGGCCCGACCGACGGGGTGATCTACGCCGTCATGGTCGGGCTCGGCTTCGCCATGACCGAGAACACTATGTATTACGCGAGCGCGGCCACACACTACGGCCTTACGGCCGTCATCGGGACGTTCGTGCTACGGGGGCTCGTCGCGCCGCTGTCGCATCCGCTCTTCACATCGATGACCGGTATGGCGCTGGGCTGGGCGGCGCTCAGCCCCCGCAAACACGTCCGCGTCGGCCTGCCCGTCCTTGGACTGCTCGTCGCGATGACCCTGCACGGGCTGTGGAACGCCGCGGCGAGTGCGAGCATCGTCGTCCTCGGCGTCTACTACGTGGTCATCCTCCTCCCGATCCTCATCGGTGTGGTGGCCGTGACGTTCCTCGACCGCCACCGTATGGTGCGGCTGATCGACCGGCACCTGCCGCGTTACGCCCATACGGGGCTGGTGTCGCCGGCCGACGTCGCGATGCTGTCGCGCCTTTCGTACCGCCGCCGCGCCCGCTACTGGGCGAAGGCCACAGGCGGGCGGGGCGCCGCCGAAGCGCTCCGGCACTACCAGCTCGCGGCCACCGAGCTCGCGCTGCTCGAGGACAGGGTCGACCGCGGCGTCGCGAACCAGAAAGCGATCCCGGGGCGGCGCGAGGCCTTGCTGCGGGTGATGGCCGTCGCACGCCAGAGGTTCCTCGGCCCGACGCCCGGTGGATACACCGAGCCCCCGTGGACCGGACGCGGCCTGCGCTAGTGACGGGCTCCTTCCGCGGAGACCGGCGCGGGCGACGCGGCGGGCACCCGCTCCGGGCCGGGGGTCACCGCCTCGGACGTGCGTTCGCGGAGCGCGAAGGCGACCCGCCAGGCCCAGACCCACAGCACTGACGCGCCGAGCATGTGTAGGCCGACGAGAACGGGCGGGACCCCGAGGAAGAACTGGGCATAGCCGATCGCGCCCTGGGCGAGCTCGACCGCGAGTAGCTGGCCGGCGAGTGCGGTGGCCCGCCGCGGCGCGTTGGTCAGCCGCAGCGCCAGCACCAGTGCGAACGTGAGGCCCAGGGTCACCCATGCCAGGTCGGCGTGGAGCTGTGCTACGCGTTCGATGGAGAACGCGTAGCGGGGGGAACCGGCGTCGCCACCGTGCGGGCCGGTGCCGGTGACGACCGTACCCACGGCGAGGAGGACGAAGACGACCGCGAGCAGAGCTCGACCGAGCAGCCGCAGCTCGATCCGCACCAAGGGCTTCGGTGGCCCGTCACCCTCCTTCGCGCGCGCGTACAGCGCGATTGTCGCGGCGAGGACTCCCATGGACACCATGAAGTGGGCCGACAGCCAGGTAGGGCTCAGCTCGGTGAGGACAAGTACGCCGCCGAAGCCGGCCTGCGCGATGATCGCGAGCGGCTGGGCGGTCGCGAGGACGACGATGTCGCGGCGTCGGGGTACGAGCCGGAGCGCGGCCACGAAGCACAACACCGCGACCGCGAGGACCAAGAACGTGACCAGCCGGTTACCGAACTCAATGAGCATGTGGGTGAACGGTGTGCCGGGCGTGTCGACCGGCACCAGGCTGTCGCCCGTGCAGCGCGGCCAGGTCGGACAGCCGAGGCCGGACTCGCTGAGGCGTACCGCGCCGCCGCTCAGGACGATGGCGACGTTGACGACGACACTCGCGAACGCGAGGCGGCACAGAGAACGCGGACTCGGCCGCCACACGGCGTCGACGAACGCCCGCACCGAGCGCCGGACCGACCTGGGCTGCACGGATCCCATCGTAGGCGGGGACGCGGCACGCCCCTGTGCCGGGTCGGACTCGTACGAAGCTCTCACTCCCACCGGAACGTGGTCGCCGCCGCCGCGATGGCGACGACCGCCCAGACGGCGAGCGTCACCACATCCGCTAGGGGGAGGGTCCCGCCGTGTTGCAAGACTGTCCGCAGGCCGTCGGCGAGCGCGGAGATGGGCAGTAGGCCCAGCACGGTCTGGGCGCCGGCGGGGAACGCCGTGAGCGGCACGATCACGCCGCCGAGCGCGAGCAGCACGATGTAGACGAGGTTCGCGGCCGCGAGCGTCGCCTCCGCCCGGAGCGTTCCCGCCATCAGCAGCCCCAGTCCGCTGAAAGCGGCGGTCCCGAGCACCACGAGGACGAAGGCGGCGAGCGGACGGTCGTAGGGGTGCCAGCCGAGGCCGAACGCGACGGCGGCGAGGATCGCCACCTGGATGACCTCGACCACGACCACGCTCGCGGTCTTCGCCGCGAGCAGCCCTGAGCGGGGGAGCGGGGTCGCGCCCAGCCGTTTCAGCACGCCGTACCGCCGCTCGAACCCGACGTTGATGGCCTGACCGGTGAACGCCGTCGACATGACCGCGAGGGCGATGATGCCGGGCGCGAAGAAGTCCACCCGCCGGGTGGTGCCGATCTCGAAAACGGGCAGCGCCGACAGCAGGACGAGCAGAAGGACAGGGATGGCGAGAGTCAGCAACAGCTGCTCGCCGTTGCGCAGCATGGTCCGCAGCTCGACCGCGGCCTGGGCGCCGATCATGCGGTGCAGCGGCGCCGCTCCGGGCCGCGGGCTGAACGGGGCGGGGCGGGGGGCCTCCTCGGTCGCCCTCATGAGCGCAGCCCTCTGCCGGTGAGCTCGAGGAAGACGTCCTCGAGCGTACGGCTCTCCACCCGGAGATCCTCGGCGAGGATGTCGTGGGACGCGCACCACGCCGTGACGCTGGCGAGCAGCTGAGGACCGATATCGCCCTCGATCAGGTAGTGGCCCGCCGGCGACTCCTTGGCGATCGTGCCCGCGGGTAGCGCGCCCAGGAGCTCGGAAAGGTCGAGTCCGGGGCGGGCGCGGAAGCGCAGCTGACGCTCGGCCTCGGTGTGGGTGAGCGCGTGGGGGGAGCCGTTCGCCACCACGCGGCCGCGGTCGACGATCACGACGTGGTCGGCGAGCTGCTCGGCCTCCTCCATGTCGTGGGTCGTGAGCACCACCGAGACACCGCTGGCGCGCAGCTCCTCGACGAGGTCCCACGTGGCGTGCCGAGCCTGCGGATCGAGGCCGGCCGTCGGCTCGTCGAGAAACGCCAGCTCCGGCCGTCCGACCACCGCCATCGCCAGGGACAGGCGCTGCCGCTGCCCTCCGGAGAGGCGGCGGAACGGCGTACGGATCACGGTCCGCAGGCCCAACCGGTCGATGAGCAGGTCCGGGTCGACGGGGTGGGCGTGGAACCGCGCGACGGTCCGCAGCATCTCGTCGGCGCGGGAGCCGTTCGCCACGCCGCCCTCCTGCAACATGACGCCCACCCGGGGCCGAAGCTCCCGCCCGTCGCGGGCCGGGTCGAGCCCCAGCACCCGCGCCCGCCCGGCGTCGGGCCTGCGGAAGCCCGCACAGATCTCCACCGTCGTGGTCTTGCCCGCGCCGTTGGGCCCGAGGAGCGCCGTGACCCGGCCGCTCGGGGCCTCGAAGGAGAGATGGTCGGCCGCGGCTGTCGGTCCGTACCGCTTGACCAGGTCGATCGTCTCAACTGCCGGGGAGGGCACGAGATCGAGTCTAGGATTCGGCACGGGCCCGGCTGACCCCGGCCTGGGCCCTGACTCGTTCGTGTGGTCAGATCAGCCAGGTTTTCTCCCACTCGAGACCACGAGTGTGGATCCCGACCACGGTCGGGGCACGGGCGGGGCTCGCTGTAAGGCTTGCCTGGGTGAGCGACCCCACACGCCAGAGTTTGATCCGCGGAACGATTTACGCGACACTGGTGTTGTGAAAAAGACGAGTACGGGAATCTCGGCCGTCGGCGGACCGTCCGCCGTCGGTCCGGCCGTGCCGTCTGACCACGGTACCCGCGCGCAGGTGGCCCGGCTGATCCTGGAGAACGGCCCGTCCACCGCGACGGCGCTGTCCGAGCGAATGGGTCTGACCCCGGCGGCCGTGCGTCGCCACCTCGACGCGCTCCTCGACGAGGGCATGGTCGAGGCGACCGAGGAACGGACGAGAGGGCGTCGAGGGCGTGGGCGGCCGGCGAAGGTCTTCACCGTCACCGACGCCGGACGCAGTGTCTTCTACCACGCTTACGACGGCTTGGCGGCCGAGGCGCTGCGTTTCGTCGCCGAGTCGATGGGGAACGAGGCGGTGGCGGAGTTCGCCCGTCGGCAGGTTGCCGACCTCGAGCGGCGCTATCGTCAGGTGGTCGAGTCCGTCCCCCGGCGTCGCAGGACGCGGGCGCTCGCGGAGGCGCTCTCGGCCGACGGTTACGCCGCGTCGACCTCGGTGGCGCCCCGACCGGCGGGCGGTGAGCAACTCGGTGAGCAACTGTGCCAGCACCACTGCCCGGTTGCCCACGTCGCCGAGGAGTTCCCACAACTGTGCGAGGCCGAGACGGAGGTGTTCGGGCGACTGCTTGACACTCCCGTGCAGCGTCTCGCGACGATCGCCCACGGCGATGGAGTATGCACGACACATATCTCGCCGCCCGCGCTCCGGGCGGAGGCCCGTACTCACCCCCGTGAGGACGGCCGAGAGAGTAACCCGACCAGTGTGTCCGGGAGGATTGCTACACCATGACCACAACCGCCCACCCAGAGCTCGAGGGTCTCGGCAGGTACAAGTTCGGCTGGTCCGACTCCGACGTCGCCGGCGAGTCCGCCCGCCGCGGCCTCAGCGATGCGGTCGTCCGCGACATCTCGGGGAAGAAGGACGAGCCGGAGTGGATGCTCAAGAACCGTCTCAAGGGCTACCGGCTCTTCCACAAGAAGCCGGTGCCCACATGGGGCGCTGACGTCTCCGGGATCGACTTCGAGAACATCAAGTACTTCGTGCGGTCGACGGAGCAGCAGGCCGCGTCGTGGGACGAGTTGCCGGCGGACATCAAGAGCACCTACGACAAGCTCGGCATCCCCGAGGCGGAGAAGCAGCGGCTCGTCGCCGGCGTCGCGGCCCAGTACGAGTCCGAGGTCGTCTATCACAAGATCCGCGAGGACCTCGAGAAGCAGGGCGTCCTGTTCCTCGATACCGACACCGGGCTGCGTGAGCACCCGGAGGTCTTCGAGGAGTACTTCGGGTCGGTCATTCCGGCGGGCGACAACAAGTTCGCCGCGCTGAACACCGCCGTGTGGTCCGGCGGATCGTTCATCTACGTGCCGCCCGGCGTCCACGTCGACATCCCGCTGCAGGCCTACTTCCGCATCAACACCGAGAACATGGGCCAGTTCGAGCGGACGCTGATCGTCGTCGACGAGGGCGCGTACGTCCACTACGTCGAGGGCTGCACCGCGCCGATCTACTCCACCGACTCGCTGCACTCCGCGGTCGTCGAGATCATCGTCAAACCGAACGCCCGCTGCCGTTACACGACCATCCAGAACTGGTCGAGCAACGTCTACAACCTCGTCACCAAGCGGGCGGTCGCCTACGAAGGCGCCACGATGGAGTGGGTCGACGGCAACATCGGGTCCAAGGTCACGATGAAGTACCCGTCGGTCTACCTCCTCGGGGAGCACGCCAAGGGCGAGACGCTGTCCGTGGCGTTCGCCGGTGAGGAGCAGCACCAGGACGCCGGCGCCAAGATGGTCCACTGCTCGCCGCACACGTCCAGCTCGATCGTGTCGAAGTCGGTGGCGCGCTCCGGCGGCCGCACCTCCTACCGCGGCCTCGTCCAGGTCCAGGAGGGCGCGACCAGCTCCAGGTCCAACGTGAAGTGCGACGCCCTGCTCATCGATACGGTCAGCCGTTCTGACACCTACCCCTACGTGGACATCCGCGAGGACGACGTCCACATGGGCCACGAGGCCACGGTGTCCAAGGTGAGCGAGGACCAGCTGTTCTACCTCATGAGCCGCGGGCTGACCGAGGACGAGGCGATGGCGATGATCGTCCGTGGTTTCATCGAGCCGATCGCGCGGGAGCTGCCGATGGAGTACGCGCTGGAGCTCAACCGCCTGATCGAGCTGCAGATGGAAGGGGCCGTGGGCTGACGATGGAGCGAGAGGAGCGTGAGCTCTCTCCGGGGCAGGAGGCGGCGGCCGAGCAGGCCGCCGTCGCTGCCGAGGTACTCCGGCCGGAACCGGAGGGTGGTACCGCCAGAGCCCCTGCCGGCCGATCCGGTGACGGGCAACGTCAGCCCCGCGACGCCAGACCGGAGCGTGCCTCGTCGTACGACGTCGACGACTTTCCGGTGCCGAACGGCAGCGAGGAGGAGTGGCGGTTCACACCGCTGCGGCGACTGCGCGGCCTGCACGACGGTCGGGCGGTGGCTGACAGCAAGATCGCCATCGAGGTTGACGGGCCGTCGGAGGTGCGGGTCGAGACCGTCGGACGCGACGACGAGCGGGTGGGGCGTACCCACGTTCCGACAGACCGGGTGAGCGCGCAGGCCTACTGCTCGTTTCCCCAGGCCACGATCCTCACGGTGCCGAAGGAGACCGTGGTGTCTCGGCCCGTCACCGTGTCGCTGCAGGGTCACGGCGGAACCGCGTACGGCCACCTCGTCATCGACGTCGAGGCGTTCGCCCAGGCCGTCGTCATCCTCGACCACGGCGGCTCGGTCACCTACGCGGACAACGTCGAGTTCGTCGTCGGCGACAGTGCGTCCCTCACTGTCGTGAGCCTGCAGGACTGGGCGGAGGACGCCGTCCACGTGTCCCATCACCACGCCCGGCTGGGCCGGGACGCGCGGTTCAAGGGCTTCGTCGTGACGCTCGGCGGTGACCTCGTGCGCCTGTGTCCGTCGCTGCGCTACGACGGTCCGGGGGGGCAGGCGGAGATGTACGGCCTGTACTTCGCCGACGCGCCTCAGCACCAGGAGCATCACCTGTTCGTCGACCACGCGGTGCCGAGCTGCCAGAGCCGGGTCGACTACAAGGGAGCGCTGCAGGGCGCGGAGGCTCACACGGTGTGGATCAGTGACGTCCTCATCCGTCCCGAGGCCCAGAAGACAGACACCTACGAGAACAACCGTAACCTTGTTCTCACCGACGGCGCGCGGGCCGACTCCGTGCCGAACCTCGAGATCCTGACCGGCGAGGTCACCCGGGCCGGGCACGCGAGCGCCACCGGAAGGTTCGACGAGGAGCAGTTGTTCTACCTGATGGCTCGCGGGATCCCGGAGAATGAGGCGCGCAAGCTCGTGATCCGCGGGTTCTTCACCGACCTTATCCAGCGCATGAACATCCCGGAGCTGCAGCGGCGGGTGACCGACGCGATCGAGATCGAGCTGAAGCGAGCACTGTGAACTATCAGCAGGTGTGTGCCGTCGCGGATGTCCCTGAGGACGGCGCGATCCACGTCGACGTGGGCGATACACCTGTCGCGATCGTGCGGAGCGACGGCGAGGTGTACGCGATCTACGACGTGTGCTCACACGAGGAGGTTCCGCTGTCGGAGGGGGACGTCGACGGGACGACGCTCGAGTGCTGGAAGCACGGCTCGCAGTTCGACCTCACCACAGGCAAGCCCATCCAGCTGCCGGCCACCAAGCCGGTGCCCGTCTACCCCGTGAAGATCGACGGCGACGACGTGTTCGTCGCAATAGACCAGGAGAACTGACACCACATGCCCACACTCGAGATCCGTGACCTGCACGCGTCCGTCGAGGACAACGAGATCCTTCGCGGCGTCAACCTGACCGTTCGGACGGGGGAGACCCACGCTCTCATGGGCCCCAACGGCTCAGGTAAGTCGACGCTCGCGTACTCGATCGCGGGTCACCCCAAGTACCGGATCACCGGTGGCTCGGTCACGCTCGACGGTGAGGACGTCCTTGCGATGAGCGTCGATCGTCGCGCCCAGGCGGGTCTGTTCCTCGCGATGCAGTATCCCGTCGAGGTGCCCGGGGTCTCGGTGTCGAACTTCCTTCGCTCGGCCGCTACCGCGGTGCGCGGTGAGGCGCCCAAGCTGCGGGAGTTCGTCAAGGAGACGCGCGGGGCCATGGAGGACCTCCGCATCTCGTCGGAGTTCGCCGAGCGCAACCTGAACGAGGGATTCTCCGGTGGAGAGAAGAAGCGGCACGAGATCCTGCAGCTCAAGATGCTGCGCCCCACGTTCGCTATCCTCGACGAGACCGACTCAGGGCTCGACATCGACGCCCTCAAGATCGTCGCCCGCGGCATCAACGACTACCGTGCGAACAACGATGTGGGTGTCCTTCTCATCACTCACTACACGCGCATCCTCCGATACATCCAACCCGACTTCGTCCACGTCTTCGTCGACGGCCAGGTCGCCGAGGAGGGTGGGGCCGACC
>JBOHCT010000150.1:0-10875 GCA_050699055.1 Streptosporangiaceae bacterium
ACGCGGCACAGGGTGTACGTGATACGTAACCGCAAGGGGCACCACGCACGGGCAGTCGCCCCGGGAGAGATTCCCCGGGGCGGCGAGGCCGTCGTCGTCGACCGTCCCCGCCACGGCAACTCCTTCGCGCTCCGGAACTGGCACGTCCGCACCCGCCTGATCGCGGTCATCATGATCCCGGTGATCGCCGCGGGCATCCTCGGTGGCCTGCGCATCGCGTCCTCGTGGAACGGCACCGCCACCTACGGCAGGGTCGAGCACCTCGCGAGGCTCGGCTCCGGGGTCGTGCGCGTGGTCCACGGGTTGCAGACCGAGCGTGCTCTCGTCGCGGGCTACATCGCGAGCGGGCGCAAGGGCGACACTCACGCGATCTCCGCGCAGCGCGCCGAGGTACGTGAACGCGTCAAGGCGGTCCGTACACAGGCCGAGGAGATCGACAGCTCCTACTCCCCGCTCGTGCGCGACAAGGTGCGCGCCGCTGAGTCGCGGCTGAATGACCTATCCGCCATCAGGCACGCCACGCTCAAGACAAAGCTGCCCACGCTGGCCGCGATTACCGCGTACTCGTCCGTCATCTCCGACCTGCTCACGCTCAACGTCGAGATCGCGGAGGGCTCGGGCAACAGCGGCCTTGCCGAGCAGGTCCGGGCGCTCGACGCCATCTCCCGTGCCAAGGAGCAGGTGTCCCGGCAGGAGGCGCTGCTGTACAGCGCCTTGGAGGTCAAACGGTTCGCCCCCGGCGAGTACGACAGGCTCTTGCTGGCCCGCGCCCAGGCGCAGAGCGCGCTCACCGAGTTCGAGTCCGACGCGTCGGCCCAGGAGCGGCAGTACTACGAGGACACCGTCGCGGGCCGGTCCGTCGACAGGGTCGCGCGCCTCACCGACAAGGCGCTCGCACGCGGGCAGAACGCCAGGCTCCACACCAGCGCCAAGGCATGGGTCAACGCCATGTCCACGAAGCTCGACCTCATGCACACTGTCGAGAAGGGCCTGGTCGGCAAGGTGCTCACCCGGAGCATCCAGCTGCGGCACACGGCGCAGCGGGACCTTCTCGCCGACGCGCTCATCGTCTTGGCTGTGCTCCTGCTCGCCATCCTGGCTGCGCTGTTCGTCGCGCGGTCGATGGTCGGGTCGTTGCACAGACTCCGGTCCTCGGCGCTCGAAGTCGCCGAGCACCAGCTCCCCGAGGTCGTCCGCGTGCTGCGTGACTCCGACGGCCGTGACGCGGAGATCCACGTCGAACCGACAGGCATCGAGTCGAGCGACGAGATCGGCGAGGTCGCCCAAGCCTTCGACGAGGTCCACGCGGAGGCGGTACGCCTGGCGACCGAACAGGCCACACTGCGTGGCAATGTCAACGCGATGTTCGTCAACCTCTCGCGGCGCAGCCAGAGCCTCGTCGAACGCCAGCTTCGGCTCATCGACGACCTGGAGACCGGCGAGCAGGACCCGGACCAGCTCTCCAGCCTGTTCAGACTCGACCATCTCGCCACCCGCATGCGGCGCCACGGCGACAACCTCCTGGTGCTCGCGGGTGAGGACTCTGGGCGCCACCTGACGCGCGCCGTGCCGCTCATCGACGTCCTGCGCGCCGGCGTCTCCGAGGTCGAGCAGTACGAACGGGTCGAGATTCGCGGCCTGCCGAACGTCGAGATCATCGGCCGTGCGGTCAACGACCTCGTCCACCTCGTGGCCGAGCTGCTCGAGAACGCCACCGCCTTCTCCCCGAAGGACACGAAGGTCCTCATCGCGGGCGAGCTGTTCACCGACGGCCGGGTCATGGTCGAGATCGTCGACAACGGCATCGGCATGGACGAGCGGGAGATGGCGGCGGTCAACACGCGGCTCGACACCCCGCCTCCCGTCGACGTGTCGGTGTCGCGGCGCATGGGGCTCTTCGTCGTCTCGCGCCTCGCGTCGCGCCACGGCATCCGCGCCCAGCTGCGCCCCTCCTCCGCCGGAGGTATCACGGCGCTGGTCATGCTGCCGGACACGGCCGCGGCCCTGCGTCCTGTCATGGAACCAGCCCCGCCGGTCGCTCAGCCACTTCCCCCGGCGATCGACCGTACGGACCCGGCGCCGCAGGAAGAGACGGCCGCGGCGGGCCCGGTACCCCGGCAGGTCGTGCCCTCGAGCGCCGGGGCGGGTGCGTCCGTGTTCGCGGCGCGCCGGCCCCCAGACGGTGGGCGCACCGACGACGGCCACCGCACGGCCACGGCGGACGGGTCTCGGGAGGTCGCGCACGACGACCGCGAAGGAACGCAAGCAGAAAGCGAGGGCGCGTCCGACAGCACCTGGGCCCGCTGGGATGAGGAGGACACCACCGAGTCGCTGCCGATCTTCCAGTCCGTGGAGTCCGAGTGGTTCCGGCGGCGGGCGCGAGGCGGCCGCCCTCCCGACGACACGCGTGCCCCCAAGGCCACCGCACAGGCCCAGGCCACAGCTCGACGCGAGCCCGAGCCCCAGGAGAACGAGCCCGAGCCCCAGGAAGACCGGGAAGAGTCGTGGCACTCTCCCGGTGACGAGGTCTGGGATGCCGCGCAGAAGGCCATCAACGACCCGGACTCGTCCGGTGTCACCGCGGCCGGCCTACCGAAACGCGTTCCCGGCCGCAACCTCGTACCCGGCTCCGCGGGCCGACAGCCCGTCGGGGCGGGGGCGCGCACGAGCCCACGGTCGGCGCAGACCGTCGGCGGCCGGCTGGCCAGCTACCACCAGGGCATCCAGCGAGGCCGGCACGCCCGAAATACCGTCGGTGGTGACGAGACGCAGAGCGAGGACAGCCAGGAAGGGGAGAAAGCGTGAGCGAGCCCAGTCAGGCGACCCAGAACCTCAACTGGCTGATCGATGATTTCGCCGAGCGGGTGCCTGGCGTGGCGAACGCGGTCGTGGTGTCCTCGGACGGGCTCCTGATGGCGATCTCCGAGGGTTTCCCCCGGGACCGCGCGGATCAGCTCGCCGCCGTCACCTCCGGGCTGTCGAGCTTGACACATGGCGCCGCACGCATCTTCGAAGCCGGAGCCGTGACGCAGACCGTCGTCGAGATGGAGATGGGATTCCTCTTCATCATGTCGATCAGCGACGGCTCCTGTCTCGCCACTCTGGCCTCCAGCGAGTGCGACATGGGCCTCATCGGCTACGAGATGGCACTGCTGGTCGAGCGCGTCGGCCGCGTCCTCACCCCCGAGTTGCGCAATACACTTCAGAGCACACTTCCACGGTGATGTGGGGGTAACCTCATGGCCACGTGCCCCGGCGGCCTCCTCCGCTCCGCTGCTGCACCGCCCTCCGCTGCGCTGCGCTGCTCACTTTGGAGGCCGCCCCATGACCATAGATGACGGAGGTGAGTCCGGTTTCCTGGTACGGCCCTACGCCGTAACCGCGGGGCGAACCCGCGCCCGTCATGCGTTCGCCATCGAGGCGCTGGTCTCCACGACGGCCTATGGGGAGCGTGACCTCACCGACAAGACGCCGGAGTTCCGCGCCATCTGTGGCTTGTGCCGGGAACTCCGGTCGGTCGCTGAGATCGCGGCCCACCTCAAGGTCCCTCTCGGCGTCGCTCGCGTGCTTGTGGGGGACTTGGCGGACGAGGGGCTCGTCCAGGTGCACCAGCCTGAAGGCGCGGAGGGACGGCCGGACCGCGCGCTGCTCGAAAGGGTTCTCAGTGGGCTCCGAAAACTCTAACGCGACTCGACGGAGCGGAGCCGACGCGTCGACGACGTCGGCGAAGATCGTCGTCGCCGGCGGGTTCGGTGTCGGGAAGACGACGTTCGTCGGCGCCGTGTCGGAGATCGTTCCGCTCACCACGGAAGCGGTCATGACGACGGCGAGTGAGGGCCTCGACGACCTGGTCCGTACTCCGGACAAGACCACGACCACCGTCGCCATGGACTTCGGCCGCGTCACCCTGGAGCGTGACCTGATCCTGTACCTGTTCGGCACGCCCGGCCAGCATCGCTTCTGGTTCATGTGGGACGACCTGGTCAAGGGCGCGATCGGGGCGGTGGTCCTCGTCGACACCCGCCGGCTGGAGGACTGCTTCGCCGCCGTCGACTACTTCGAGGAGTGCGGGCTGCCGTTCGTGGTCGGGGTCAACTGTTTCGACGGGGTGCTCACCCACGCGGTCGACGACGTGCGTGAGGCGCTGTCGATCAAGTCGGAGATCCCGACAGTCACCTGCGACGCGCGCAGCCGGGAGTCGACCAAGCAGACACTGATCGCGCTCGTCCAGCACGCGATGACCTATCAGGAGCCCACCCCGTCACCGACCTCGTAGGCTCGGAGCCGATGGGTATCACGGCACGTGCCGAACACGTGGGCAGCCTGCTGCGGCCTGACTACCTGCTTTCCGCCAGGTCGGCGCACACCGCCGGCGATCTCGACGCGGCGACTTTCAAAGGCCTCGAGGATCGCGCGGTGCGCGAGGTCGTCGCCCTGCAGGAAGATGTCGGCTGTCCGGTGGTCACCGACGGCGAGCTGCGCAGGGAGTCGTTCCAGAGCGAGCTCACCGCGGCGGTAGACGGCTTCACCGGCGTGAGCATGGACGCCTGGCTGTGGGGCGAGTGGCACTCCGACACCGTGGGCGATATGCACCTGGAGAGGCCCGCGGACCTCGCGGTGATCGAGCCGCTGCGCAAGCGCCGCAACCTCGCCGCCGAGGAGCTGACGTTCCTCCGGGCGTCCACGGATCGAACCGCCAAGGTGACACTGCCGAGCCCGAGCCTCTTCGCCAACCTGTGGTCTCCAGAACGCTCGAAGGGGGCGTACCCGACCCTCGATGACTTCATGGCCGACGTCGTGCAGATCCTCCGCGACGAGGTACGCGAGCTGACCCGGCTCGGCTGCGGCTACATCCAGCTGGACGCCCCGCACTATCCGCTGCTCATCGACCCGACGTGGCGGGCGTTCTACGAGGAGCGCGGCTGGGACCTCGACCGATGGCTGTCGTACGGGATCGAGCTGGACAACGCCGTGATCGACGCGGGGAGGCCCGCGGCGTTCGGCTTCCATCTCTGCCGCGGTAACCAGCGCAGCCGTTGGCTGGTCGCGGGCGGGTACGACACGATCGCGGCGCCGATCTTCAGCGGCGTACGCGCCGACCGCCTGCTGCTCGAGTACGACGACGAGCGCTCGGGCGGCTTCGACCCCCTGCGGGTGGTCCCCGAGGACAAGAGCGTCGTCCTCGGGCTCGTCACGACCAAACGCCCGGACCTGGAGTCGGCGGACGCACTGGCCGACCGGGTCCGCGAGGCGAGTCGGCTGGTGGGCCTCGACCGCCTCGCGGTCGGGACACAGTGTGGCTTCGCGACCTCCTTGGGCGGCAACGCACTCAGCGTCGACGACGAGCGGCACAAGCTCGCTCTCGTCGTCCGCACCGCGGAACTGGCGTTCGGAGAACGGTGACCACCGACCACGTGGAGTGACATCGCGGCTTTCGTGCCTGGCGCGTCGCCCGTGTCGGTCCCTCCCCAGCGGGCCCCGATGGAATACCCGTCGCCTCCCCCACGCTGCCTCTCGGCGTGTCCACCGTTACCTCTCGCCAGGCCCCGCATGCCCACCCGCGCTCGCGGCGCGGCCTAAGCGGCCGGCTGCCCCGCCACGTGAACGGACGCTGGCTGTTGGTGATCGGGGTCCTGTTGGTGGCCCTCAACCTCCGTCCCGCGGTAACCAGCTTGGGCGCGGTGCTCGGCGGGGTCCGGGCCACGTTGGGGATGAGCGAGACCGTCGCCGGCCTGCTCACCGCGCTCCCCGTACTCTGCTTCGGTGTGCTCGGGGGGGCGGCCCCAGCCCTCGTCCGCCGCGTCGGCGCGAGACACATCGTCCTCGCCGGCATCGTCGTCATCGTGTTCGGGGAAGTAGCCCGTGCGCTGACCAGCTCGACCGCGCTCTTCCTCGCGGCCAGCGGAATCGCACTCGCCGGGTCGGCCCTCGGCAACGTGCTCGTGCCGGTTCTCGTCAAGCATCACTTCCCCGACCGCGTCGGCACGATGACCGGCCTCTACTCCATGATGCTGGCGGCAGGCACCGCGCTCGCGGCCGCGACGACGGTGCCGCTGTCCCACCTGGTCGGGTACGGCTGGCGCGGCGGCCTCGCGGTCTGGGCGGCCGTCGCCGCGCTCGCCCTGCTGCCGTGGATCGGCCTGGCATGGGCACACCCGGGGGGTCGGGGCACGGTCGATGCCGGCACGACCACGCCGGTACGACTGCGCACGTACCGCAGCCCCACCGCGTGGGGGCTCGCCGTCTTTTTCGGCATGCAGGCGCTGGCGGCGTACTCGATCATGGGCTGGCTGCCGCAGATCTACCGGGACGCTGGGCTATCGGGCCAGAACGCCGGCTTGCTTCTCGCACTCGCCACCTCGCTGTCGATCCCGATCTCCCTGTTTCTCCCGCCGCTCGCCGCGCGCATCCCCGACCAGCGGGCACTGGTCGCTGGTCTGACCTGCTTCGCGGCCAGTGGATACGCTGGGCTCGCGATCGCACCCGCGACGCTCCCCGCCCTGTGGGCACTGCTCCTCGGGGTCGGCAACGGTGCCTTTCCCGTGGCGCTGACCATGATCGCGCTGCGGGTACGCACGACCCGTGCCACGGTGGGCCTGTCGGGGTTCGCGCAGAGCGTCGGGTACCTCCTCGCCGCGATAGGGCCCCTTGTGGTCGGAGCGTTGTACGAGATGACAGGCGGCTGGGTCATTCCGCTCGCCGCGCTGGCCGGGTTTCTCGTCCCACAGCTGCTCGGCGGCCTCGTCGCCGGGCGCGACAGGTACGTCGAGGACGAGGTGGTGCGGGTCGCGAGGCGGTCCTACACGCCCCCTGACGAGCCTCTCGTGGACGAGGGCGCGCGGGTGGCCGATCACGGTCGAACGAGCGCCGAGACGGCTCCATGCGGGGGAGCGCCGAGTCGTATCCGGTTACGCGTCGTAGTCTGTCGCCATGGTCGAGGAG
Source organism: Streptosporangiaceae bacterium (assembly GCA_050699055.1). Taxonomy (GTDB): domain Bacteria; phylum Actinomycetota; class Actinomycetes; order Streptosporangiales; family JBOHCT01; genus JBOHCT01. The sequence goes on from JBOHCT010000150.1 coordinate 6,943, forward strand.
ACTCTGGCCCATGCTGACCCGCGGGCCCACGTCGACCTCAGCCAGCCCGTCGCTATCCTCCTGTTCGCCATGCTGCACTTCGTGGCCGACGACGAAGATCCCGCGGGTATCGTGGCCCGGCTGCGCGACGCCATGGCCCCGGGGAGCTACCTCGCGCTGTCCCACGCCACCGACCTCGTCGGAGAGAAGGCGGAGGGGCTCACCCGGCTGTACACCCAGGCCTCGTCCGGCGCGGTGTTCCGCACCCACGACCAGATTCTGCGTCTCTTCGACGGCTTCGAGCTGATCGACCCAGGGCTCGTCGCGCTACAGGACTGGCGCCCGGACACGCCGCCCGGACCGGAGAGCCGCGCCGGATCATGGTTCTACGCCGGAGTCGGCCGTAAGCACTGAGCCAACCTGCTCAGCGTGGGGGTGGCGGCCGAGCGAGCGCGGGACTCCCGAAGAGTGTCGAGTGGGGCGAACTCGTGTTCGCCGTTCCTTTTGTACGGAATTATCGGCTATCCGGTGACAGACCTCTCTACCCCCTGTTTGCCGCACTGTGAGCCCAGTACAGAGGGAGGCCCAATTTTGGCTGAAAGCGGCCACCTGCGCCGCTTTTTTGGCCTAACCTTCGGGCCGTGAATGACCGCCACATCATCGAAGGCTTGAGGGGACGCGACCCCCAGGCATTGGCGGCGGGCTATGACCAGTATGCCGAGAGCCTGTTCGATTACAGCTGTTGGCTCTTGGAAGACAGGGGGGCGGCGGCGCATGCCGTCAGGGATACGTTCATCGCGGCCGGTGTGCACGCCACCGCCCTCCGTCTCCCCGGACAGCTCCAGCCATGGCTCTACGCGCTGACCCGCCGCGAATGCCTGCGACGCCATCCCGCCACACCACACGCGTCCGAACCCGCTGACACTCCCAACGAGGCGCGCGCGCTGGCACGCGAAGCCGTCATGGCACTGGGTCGCGAGGACCGGGAGACGCTCATCCTGCATGTGCGCCACGGGCTCGACATCGAGAGTCTGGCCCTGGTTCTCGGCCTCCCACCCACAGACGCACGCCAGCTGGTCGACCGCGCCCGCTCCCGCGCGGAGGCCGGCCTGCGTTCCTCCCTGCTCTTGAGGACGGACCCGGGACTCTGCCCTGAGCTGCGGAAGATCCGCGGCGAACGCACAGAACCCTTGACCAGGCGGCTCTGTGAGCGCCTCGACGCACACATCCGAGAGTGCCCGGCGTGCCACGAGCGGACGCCGCAGCGCGTGTCGATGGCACGCGTCGTCGGGGTACTGCCCTCGACCAGGCCACCTCGCGAGCTGCGGTCCAGGACCCTCCGCGCCTGTGTCGACCCGCGGCTCGTCGACTACCGCCTGGCTGTCGCCCGACACATGGAACCGCTGGATGACGCCGGCTTCCCGGCGGAGGGTACAGGGGACAGCCACTGGTCGGCGTGGCGATCCGCTGTCGCGGCGGCGGTCGGCAGCCTGGTGGTCGCCGTCCTGCTCGCCGCCGCGTTCCTGCTCGTCCTGCGACCTCTGACCGGCGGGGCCGACCCGTTCAGCCGGATCAGGAACGCGGTGCGCGAGAACGTGGACCCGCACGCTACGAGCGCCGCTGAGACCTACCCGGCCACGTCAGATCTTCTCGGCGGGCAGGCGACCGCCGGCCTCGACGAGCCTGAGGTGTCGCGACCCGATCCGTTGCACCTCGCCCCGCCTCAGGCTGACGAACGTTTCTCGCAGGAGCACGCGAACCGCGTCACGCCGTACGGTCCGTCCACGGGAGCCGCCGCGCGCGATGCTGGGCGGCCCGAACCGAGGCTAACCGCCCAGACCGTCGGGCCGGGGGGGCCTGACCGGACTGGGAACAGCCCTACAGGGGTGCCATCGGGCACCCCGACCTCGGGCTCCTCCAGCGGATCCGCTCCGCCGCCGTCACACTCGTCTTCGCCGTCGCCCAGCCAGGGCACGCTCGCTGTCTCACCCAGTCGGCTCGACCTGGGTGCCGGCGACCAGGGTCAGATCACGCTCACGGCGCAGGGCGGCCCCGTCGCCTGGTCCGCGGCCTCGTCGACCTCGTGCCTGGCGGTCGCGCCGGGTTCGGGCTCACTCGCGAGCGGGGAACGGACGACGGTCACGATCGGCGTCACCCGCGGCGGCACATGTCCGTCGGCGGGTCAGGGGACCGTCACTTTCTCCCCCGACGGTGAGCAGGTGCACGTCTCCTGGTCGAACCCACCGTCGAGCACGCCCTCGCCGAGCGACACCGCCACCCCGAGCCCGACCGAGTGAGCACATGCTCCACCCGGATCTCTCCTGCGGACCTTGGGTGGAGTTGTTAGTTCCGGCGTGCCGTGACGGAAATGTCCGGCACGCCTTCAGGACGCGGGGCCGGGGCGCAGTTCTTTCCCGCCACCGTGCCCTGGCCCCGCCTCGAGGCGCGCGGATGGGCGCCGACTCCAGGGGGCCGGCCGGCTGAGCGGGCATGGCGAGGCGGAGGAGGGACACGCCCGACCCAGACCAGGGCCGTACGCGGCCGGCCGACCGTCCGGGCCCGACCGCCACGGGGGCGCAGTCGGGCCCGAGTAGGAGGCACCGGGCAAGAGGCAGACGCTAGCGGCAGGTATGCATACTTCCCCCCGGCTGGATACCTACCAGTAAGTAACTAGTTTGGGTAGCATCCGGTGCAACGAGTGCATCCGCGCGGCGAGGAGTCCCCCATGACGGCAGCAGACAGCCGCAGCCAACCGGCGACGCAGGTCAGCGAGGAGGAAGCGCGGCAGGTCGCGGAGGAGGCGCGCGAGTCCGAGTGGCGCAAGCCGAGCTTCGGCAAGGAACTGTACCTCGGCAACTTCCGGCTCGACCTGATCCACCCCCATCCTCGCCCGAGCGAGGAGGACCGGCGCAAGGGCGAGGCGTTCCTGGAGAAGCTTCGCGCCTTCTGCGAGACGATCGACGGGCTGCAGATCGAGCGCGACGCGCGCATCCCCGACCACGTCGTGAAGGGCTTCAAGGAGCTCGGCGCCTTCGGGATGAAGGTGGAGGACAAGTACGGCGGGGTGGGCCTGTCGCAGCTCTACTACAACAGGGCCCTCGAGCTCGCCGGTTCCGTCCATCCCTCGATCGGCGCCCTGCTCTCCGCCCACCAGTCGATCGGCGTGCCGATGCCGCTGCGGCTGTTCGGCACCGAGGAGCAGAAGCAGGAGTTCCTGCCGCGTTGCGCACGGGGGGAGATCAGCGCATTCCTGCTGACAGAGCCCGACGTGGGCTCCGACCCCGCTCGACTCAGCATGGAGGCCAGGCCTACGGAGGACGGGCAGGCGTACATCCTGAACGGCGTCAAGCTGTGGACGACCAACGGCGTCGTCGCCGACATGGCGGTCGTCATGGCCCGCGTGCCCAAGGGTGACGGCCCCTCGGGCCAGCATCGCGGCGGGATCACGGCGTTCGTTGTCGACGGCTACTCCGAAGGGGTGACGGTCGAGAACCGCAACGCCTTCCTCGGCCTGCGCGGCATCGAGAACGGCGTCACCCGCTTCCACGACGTGCGTGTCCCCGTCGGCAACCGCATCGGCGAGGAGGGCCAGGGCCTCAAGATCGCGCTGACCACGCTGAACACCGGCCGCCTCTCGCTTCCAGCGCTGTGCGCGGCCGCCGGCAAGTGGTCGCTGAAGATCGCCAGGGAATGGTCACGCGAGCGTGTCCAGTGGGGCCGTCCGGTCGGCAAGCACGAGGAGATCGCGAAGAAGATCTCGTTCATCGCCGCGACGACGTACGCGCTCGAGGCCGTCCTCGACCTGTCGAGCCTGATGGCCGACGAGGAACGCAACGACATCCGTCTGGAGGCGGCGCTGGCCAAGCTGTACAACTCCGAGATGGGCTGGCTCATCACCGACGAGCTGGTACAGATCCGCGGCGGGCGGGGATACGAGTCCGCGGAGTCGCTCGC
>JBOHCT010000151.1:0-10846 GCA_050699055.1 Streptosporangiaceae bacterium
CCCGTAGGGCTCTAGCGGACGAGCTCGCCAGGCCGTGGGGCCGGAGCCAACACCGCCGCCACGGCCACGCGTGGGGAAGTGGAGGCCGACATACCCGCCACCATCCGGGACCCATCCGGGACTTGCCGCAGCGCTGTGAGCGTGACTGGCTCGATGAGCTCGCGGCCGAACAGCGCCTGCGTGCAGCGTTGCGAACCCGACGTCGAGCCTGGAGGCCCTCGTGGACGCCGACCTGGACACCCTCGCGGCCGCACTGTACGTCAAGACCGATGACCTGCTGAAGGCCTTCCCGCAGGCGACGCCGTGGCGACCTGCGGTGGGGATCGCTCCGAGGCTGTCCGGATGCACTGGCCCGCGACACCACGCTGTGCAGCGACGACGTGTGGGTGGCAGACTCCACCCCGGTCGAGTGCGGCCGGTCCAAGGAAACCGTCCACCGCTCGGAGCTGGCCGGATGGGCCGAGTACGGGTACTGTGCCAGCCACTCCCGCTACTTCTGGGGGCTGCGGCTGCACCTGGTCTGCACCCTGCACGGGCTGCCCGTCGGCTTCGCCGTGGCCGGGGCCAAGGCCGACGAACGCCAGATACCGCTCGGCATTCTCGACACCGACCCGACCCTGGCCACCCGCCGACGCGGCCAGACCCTCATCGCGGACAAGAACTACTTCGGCCGCGACTTCGAAGCCACCCTGGCAGGAGCAGGAGTACGGCTGTTGCGTCCGGCCCGCAAAGGCGAACCCGAGCGGACCGGCAGCCGGTTCTTCAAACCACTGCGTCAAACCATCGAGTCGATCAACGAAACCTTCAAAGGCCACCTCGACCTCGAGCGACACGGCGGACACACCCCCACCGGCGTCGCCGTCCGCGTCCTCCAACGCATCCTCGCCCTGACCACCGCCATCTGGCACAACAGACACCCCGTCATGCGATCCCTCACCGCCTACGACCACTGACCCCTTGGAATCGATCATCAAGTGAGGTCAGCCTCGGACCGCCGAGTCGCTGACGTGGCGGGTCGAAAATCCCGAGGTGGCCCGCGACCACCTCGGTGCAGCATCTATCCTCGGTCCGGGTCTGAACGAGTACCCGATGATCCCCAAACGAGTATCGCCCCGGAGGGGCACACGTGAGCGTTGACGCGACCCACGCGCTGACCACACCGATCGAACGAGAGCTGCGCGATGAGTTTCCCGGCTGGTGGATCCGCCACTGCGAGTCAGGATGCTGGCGGGCCATCCGAGGCAACCGTCATGTCGCCGCCGACACCCCGGCGGACTTGCAGATGAAGCTCCGGGCCGCCGACCATCCCGAGCGCTGAGGCCCGTTACTGCCAGACCCGTGCGACGATCTCGCGCAGCAGGCCCCTGGGCATGAGCCGCGCGGTGACGGGCACCGGCTTGTACCGCGTTCCGGGGACGCACACGGCGCGGCCGGCCATCACGGCGTCGAGACCCGCGCGGGCGACATCGTCGCGGTCGAGCCACGCGATCTCGGGGAGCCCTCCTTCGCCGATGCCGCTCGAACCCTGGAACTCCGTACGGGTGAAGCCGGCGCACAGGGCGGTCACATGCACGCCGTCCCGCTTCACCTCGCCATGGATGCTCTCACTGAAGGTCGTGACGAATGCCTTGCTCGCGGCGTACGTCGCGTTGCCAGGTGAGGGCAGGAGGCCAGCGAGCGAGGACACGTTGAGGACACCGCCGTGGCGGCGCTCGATCATCGCCGGCAACGCGGCGTGGGTGAGACGCATGAGCGCGAGGACGTTGAGGCGGACCTGCCGGTCCTCGCGCTCGATCGAGAGTCTCGCGAAGCGCCCGGCGCTGCCGAAGCCCGCGTTGTTGGCGAGCAGCTCGATCGGCCGGCGCGGGTCGCCGAGCCGTTCCTCAACAGGGCGGAGCTGATCGTCGTCAGTAAGGTCGGCGGTGAGCACCTCGACGGCTCTACCGTGCCTTCGCCGCAGCTCCTCGGCCAGTGACTCGAGCCGATCGGTGCGGCGCGCGACGACCACGAGATCGCACCCCCGCGCGGCCAGATGGCGTGCCAGCGACTCTCCGATCCCGCTGGAGGCTCCGGTGACGAGGGCGGTGCGGTAGGCCTGCATGCGGGGATGCTATCGAGCGCGCGCCCACCTCTGGGAACGTGTGTGCGAACCGCCCAAGACAGTGGGCAGGCTCCCGAGCGGAGCGTCCGAGTGGGCCGACGCCCGCGTGGCTCACAAACAAGCCCTGAGGAATGGGCGCATACCGGTCAGGGTCCGGCCCTCCCTTTACGCGCCGGTACACCGGTACGATCCAGGTGTACCCGGGGGGCCGCGCGGATCGGGCGTCGGGAGCCTATGTGAGCGAGCCGGTCAGGGTCGGCCTCGTCGGCTGCGGGACTCTGAGTGACGCGTACGCGCAGGGCGCATCCGGCTTCCCGGCGTTCCAGCTCGTCGCCTGCGCGGACAAGGCGCCCGCACGGGCGCGCGCGACCGCCGAGTGCTATGGGATACGCGCGTACACGACGATCGACACGCTGTTCTCCGATCCCGACGTCGAGCTCATCCTCAACCTGACACCCCCATCCGCGCACGCCGCCGTCGTGTGCACCGCTCTGGACGCGGGCAAGCACGTGTACACCGAGCCACCTCTCGCCGCCTCCCCGACAGAGGCCCGCGGTGTATTGGACCTGGCCCGTACGCGCGGCCTGCGGGTGGGCGTGGCGCCCGACACGTTTCTCGGACGCGCGGTTCAGACCGCACGCGCGCTGGTCGACGCGGGCGCGATCGGCGAACCGCGGGCCGCGGCAGGCTTCATGACGACCGCGGGCTCGGAGGGCCGCCCGGACGGAGACTCTCCACACAACCCCTGGGCCCCCGTGCTCCACACGGCGACGCACGGCGTCTCCGTTCTCGTCGCCCTGCTCGGCCCCGTACGCCGGATCGCGGGCGCGGCGCGCCAGTCGAGGGACACGCCGACCCACGTCACCGCGACCCTGGAGTTCGTCGCGGGGCCCTTGGCGACCCTCGTCATGAGCGCGGACATCCCCGCGAGTGCGACACCGCGCGGGGTCGAGGTGTACGGGTCGCAAGGCACGCTCCACCTGCCAGAGCCGGGTACGTTCGACGGGCCCGTACACATCTGGACCTGCGAGACAGGCATGTGGCTGGAGGCCGCCCGCCTTCCCGGGGCCGGGCCGCAGACCCCCGGCCTGGGGCTTGCCGACATGGCCGCGGGGCTGCGGGCTGGCCGGCCGCACCGTGCGGACGGGGCGCTGGCCTTCCACGTGCTCGAGGCGACGTGCGGGATGGCCGAGGCCGCGCGGTCCGGCCGGTACCTCACCCTGGCGAGCACCTGCGAACGGCCGGCACCGCTGCGCACGACATTGCGGTAGGCGCTTCTTGGTGGACCCTCGCGGGCGTCGGCCCTTCGGGCCTCCTGGCTTCGGTTCACGTGCTCCCGAGACTCCGCTGCGGCCCTGCGGGCGATTAGCCGCCTCCGGCGGCGTCGTGCTCCTCGGCCCGCGGACACTCCGCTCGGGAGCCTGCCCCAGCCCGGGCGGCTCGAGAGCAGGTTTCGACCTAGCTACCCGCGCCGGTCATCGACGGCCCGAGCGAGCGCTCGCCGCTGCTCATCGGCCATCCGAGCGAGCGCTGCCCTCCGCTCGGCGGCGGCTTCGTAGGTGTCGACCCGGTCACACACCACCCGCGCGGGCACGCCCACAGCGACGCTGTACTCAGGCAGGTCATGGGCCACGACGGCGTGCGCGCCCACCGCGCACCCGCGACCGATCGCGACGCCTCGCGTCACCGTCACGCGGTTGCCGAGCCAGACACCGGGCCCGACGCGAACCGGAGACTTCACGATCCCCTGATCCTTGATCGGGACATGGATGTCGGCCATGCCATGATCGAAATCGCAGACGTACACGCCGTCGGCGACGAGCACGGACTCCCCGAACTCGACATCGAGGTAGGCGTTGACTGTGTCGTTCCCGCCGAAGACACAGCGATCGCCGATCCGTACGTTTCCCTCGTGGCAGCGAATCGCTGTCCCGTCGCCCACGTGGACGAACGGCCCCAGGACGAGTCGACCGTAGCCGCGCCGGGCATGGACCTCGACGCCCTTGCCCAGGAAGACGAACCCCTCGGTCACGATGTGTGGATTGCGCAGCTTGAGGAGGGTGAACCGCCAGTACCGGAGTAGGTACCAGGGCGTGAAGGCACGGTGGCGCAGCACCCACCGCACCGACGCCCAGGTGAGGAACCTGGCCTGACGCGGGTCGCGACGCGTGGAGCGCATGCGTCAGACGCTACCGACTCGCGCTCAGCCGGGTTTGACCCCTGTCACACAGACGTTGTAGAAGAGCCCGTCGGGGACGACCCTGGCGAACAGCCGCTCGTCGACCGCCGACAGCGCCTGCCAGGCGCGGTAGGTGAACATCGCCCACCGCGGACCGAGCCGCTCGGGGTTGACCGCGTACTCGAACGTCCGTGCCGGCCAACCGAACCACGACGCGGTCAGCTCCTCCGTCCGCGTCCGGACGTCGACGGCGCCCACGCGAAGGCACGTACGCGCCAGTTCGTCGGGGTCGAAGGTGTGGAGGTCGACCTTGGCCTCCAGCGCGGCGGCCTCGCTCGACGCGCGCAGCTCGTCGGGCGGCCTGCTCCACGCCTCGCGCAGCGGCGGCAGCCGGGTGAGCCGCGTCGTCACCTCCCAGGTGAGCCGGGACAGGCGCCGGGCCACGACATCGCCGTAGCGTGTCGGCTCCCCAGCGAAGACGAACCTCCCGCCCGGGCGCAGGACGCGGACGACCTCGCGCATCGCCAGCTCGACGTCGGGTATGTGGTGCAGCACGGCGTGCCCGACGACCAGGTCGAAGGTGTCGCTCGCGTAAGGGACGCGCTCCGCGTCGGCGACCCGCCCCTCGACGTCGAAACCGAGGCTCCGGGCGTTGCGCGTGGCGACCTCGACCATCCCCGGGCTCAGGTCGGTGACGTGGCCCTCGCCGAGGACCCCCGCCTGCCTCAGGTTGAGCAGGAAGAAGCCGGTGCCGCAGCCGAGCTCGAGCGCTGAGCCGTACGGCCAGCCTTCCGTGCCAGCGACGCCGACGAAACGATCGCGGGCGTAGTTGATGCACCGTTCGTCGTAGGAGATCGACCACTTGTCTTCGTAGGTCTCGGCCTCGAAGTCGTGGTAGAGGACATTGGCGAGTTTGGGGTCGTCCTGCGCGCGGAGGAAGTCCTCGGCGGTGGGCGTCTGGCCCGTCATCGTCCGACGAACTCCGCCTTGCCCGGGCCCTTTTCGATGAAGCTCGCCATCCCGATCCGCTGATCCTCCGTCGCGAACAGGCCGGAGAACTGCAGCCGCTCGATCTCGAGGCCGGTGTCGAGGTCGGTCTCGAGCCCGTCGCCGATCGCCTGCTTGGCGGCGCGGATGGCGTACATCGGGCCGTTCACGAAACGCGCGGCCCACGCCCGGGCGGTGTCGTAGACCTCCTCGGGTGCGACGACCTCGTCGACCAGCCCGATCGCGAGCGCCTCCTGGGCATCGGCGTGGCGGCCGGTGAAGACGAGGTCCTTGGCCTTCGAGGGACCGACTAGGCGGGGCAGGCGCTGGGTGCCGCCCCCACCGGGAATGATGCCGAGCTGGATCTCGGGCTGCCCGATCTTGGCGGTGTCACCGCAGACCCGCCGGTCACAGCAGAGGGAGAGCTCGCATCCGCCACCCAGCGCGTACCCGTTGATGGCGGCCACCACGGGTTTCGGGATCCGCGCGATCGCCGTGAAAGAGTCCTGCAGCCGACCCGTGCGGGCCACCATGTCAGCGTACGACAGCCCCGCCATCTCCTTGATGTCCGCGCCGGCCGCGAAGACCTTGTCGCCGCCGTACACGACCGCCGCCCTGACGTCGCGGCGCTCGGAGGCTTCCTCCGCCGCTTCCCGCAGCTCCGTCTGGACCTGGGTGTTGAGGGCGTTCATGGGGGGACGGTCCAGCCGAATGGTGGCCACGCCCTCCTCGACCTCAAGACGTACGAACTCGCCCACGAGTCTTCCCTCCCGCTCGGAGACCTTGCCGGAGCCCCGGCGGAAGGGCCGGGGCCCGAGGGCACGGACTGAGCACCCGCGCGGGAGCCTAACGGACTGGAGCGGCGAGCCGCCGAGCTGACCGGGAAGGCGGGCGCGACCAGCTCACGCTGTGAGCAGCTTACGGACACGCGCGGCGCCTTCGACGGCCGCGTCGAAGCTCTCCGCGACCGGGATCAGCGTGATGCTCCGCGCCCCGGCGTCCACGTACGGGCGGAGCCCCTCGGCCACGTGCTCGGGCGTGCCACACGGCGTGTACCGGGAGAACGCCGTGAAGTCCAGCCCGTAGAACGCGTGCAGGTGACGGGCGAGCCGCTCGGCGATGTCGGATCGTGGATCGGAGTCGAGCCCACACCAGACGAGCAGCCCATGCTGCCAGTCGACGTCGTCGCGACCGATCGACTCGGCCTCCTTGGCGACGAGCTCGGTGGCCTCGGCGAAGCGTCGCGCCGACACCCACAGGCCCAGCCAGCCCTCTCCCAGGCGGGCGGTACGAGCGAGCGCGGCGCCGGAGCGCCCGCCGACCAGAATCGGCGGCGGGCTGGAAGGGGCCGGGAGGACCCGTGCGGACCTCAGCTCCACGAACTCGCCCCGGAAGTCCACGGCCTCCCCACTGAGCAGCCCACGCAAGACCGTGAGGTACTCATCGGCGCGGCGACCCCGCGTGTGGGGGTCGATCCCGCAGATGCTCACCTCGTGGCGGTCCTCTCCCCCGATGCCCACACCGAAGATCAGCCTGCCGGGAGCGAGCTGCAGGAGGGTGGACACCTGCCGGGCGATGGGCACAGGCGGGCGCAGCGGCAGGATGTAGACGCTCGTCTGGATGACGATCGACGGGTGGAGGCCAGCGATGACCGCCGCGGTCGCGAGCCCGTCGAAGCCCTGGCCGTCGCGGAAGCTCACGTGGTCCGCTACCCCGACGTGGTCGAGACCGGCGTCGGCGATCGCGTCCACGCGCCGCCGCGCCTCGTCGGGCTCGACCGCGAGGTCCTGCGGAAACACGAGGCTTCCCACCCGCACTGTCACGCGCTCTCCCTCCGTCGCTGGACGCGTGCCGTTGCGGAGACTATCGGGCACGGCCGCCTTTGAGCGAGGGAGACCACCCACAACGCGGCGGCGTTTTCTTTGTGCGGACCGACCCCTCCCGTCCACCCGTCACTCGCCGATCTTGAAGTTATTGAGGTCTCCCGGCCCGCTGAGGCAGCAATATCTTCAAGATCGGCGCCAAGGGGCGGGGCGGATCAGCGGAAGTTGCCGTTGGTCATCCCCCGCGGGGCGTCGGGGACGGCGATCAGACCCATCTCGGCGGGGCACTCGAGCAGGCCGTTGCGGGGCAGCACCCGCACGCTGTACCCGAACGCGCCGGTGCGGTCGAGCGAGACCTCCCCCGCATAGCGCACCCGTCCATCGGGGTAGCGCTCGGCCACGTCGAGCGAGACGTACGACGGCGACGCGAGCTCGTCGGCATTGTCGACCGGGCCGTACGCGACCTGGACGTCCACGTCCCCGGGGGCCAGCTCGCCGAGCGCCACGACGGCGACGACGGTAAAGGCGCTGCCCAGCTGCGGCGTCTCTCCCACGCCGCTGGACTCGACGTGCTCGACGTGGACGCCCGGCCACCCCTTCACGGCCTTGTGCTTCCACGCCGCCAGCTCCCGCGCGGCGGCGTAGCCGTCGGCGGAAAGCAGGCGGGTCGAGCGCGCCGCCGGCGCGTAGAAGGCCTGGACGTACTCCCGCAGCATGCGGGTGGCCAGTACCTTCGGACCGAGCGACCGCAGCGTGTGCCGCACCATCTCGATCCATCGTGCCGGCAGCCCCCGGGCGTCGAGGTCGTAGAACCGCGCACTCACGTGGTGCTCGACGAGGTCGTAGAGCGCCGCCGCCTCGAGGTCGTCGCGGCGCTCGCTGTCGTCCACGCCCTCGGCCGTGGGGATCGCCCAGCCGTTGTCGCCGTCGTACCACTCCGCCCACCAACCGTCCCGAACCGACAGGTTCAGGCAGCCGTTCAGCGCCGCCTTCATACCTGACGTGCCACAGGCCTCGAGCGGACGCAGCGGGTTGTTGAGCCACACGTCGCAGCCCTGGACGAGCAACCGGGCGAGGTCCATGTCGTAGTCGGGCAGGAAGACGACGCGGTGGCGGACCTCTGGGCTGTCGGCGAAGCGCACGATCTCTTGGATGAGCCGTTTGCCGCCCTCGTCGGCGGGATGGGCCTTGCCTGCGACCAGGATCTGGATGGGCCGCTCGGGATGGGTGAGCAACTTCGTGAGCCGCTCGGGGTCGCGGAGCATGAGCGTGAGCCTCTTGTACGAGGGCACCCGCCGGGCGAAGCCGATCGTGAGGACGTCGGGGTCGAACACATGGTCGACCCAGCCGAGCTCGGCCTGGCTGGCCCCACGCTGCCGCCAGGAGACCCGCAGCCGCCGCCGCACCTCACGGACGAGCTTCTCCCGCAGCTCCCTGCGCGTGCGCCAGATGGCTTCGGCCGGGACGCGTTCGATACTCTCCCAGTCACGTCCGTGGTCGACGACCTCGCGCGCCCCCTCGCGCCGGCCGATCTCGACGACCTCACCGGCCACCCAGGTCGGAGCGTGGACGCCGTTGGTCACCTGGCCGACAGGGACCTCGTCCGCGTCGAAGCCCGGCCAGAGCCCGGCGAACATCTCGCGGGTCACCTCGCCGTGCAGGGCGCTCACGCCGCCCGCGCGCTGGGCGAGCCGCAGGCCCATGACAGCCATGTTGAAGACTTCGGGGTCGCCTCCTTCGTACGTCTCCGCCCCCAGGCCGAGGATTCGCTCGACAGGGACGCCGGGGCACGCCTGCCCTTCGCCGAAGTGCGCGTCGATGAGCCAGCGGGGGAAGCGGTCGATCCCGGCCGGCACCGGGGTGTGGGTGGTGAAGACCGTGCCCGACCGTGCCGCCTCGAGCGCCTCGTCGAAGGCGAGCCCCTCGGCCATCAGCTCGCGAATGCGCTCGACGCCGAGGAACCCCGCGTGCCCTTCGTTGGTGTGAAAGACCTCGGGTGTCGCGGCGGCGGCGAGCCGGCAGTACCCGCGTACGGCCCGGACCCCGCCGACGCCGAGCAGCAGCTCCTGCTCGAGACGGTGGTCACTGCCGCCGCCGTAGAGCCGGTCGGTCACGTCCCGCGCGGCCGGGTCGTTGTCCTCGACGTCGGAGTCGAGCAGCAGCAGCGGGATGCGTCCGACCTGGGCCTGCCAGACCTGGGCACGGACGACCCTGCCCTGCGGGAGGTTGATGACGATCCGCACGGGCGAGCCGTCCTCCTCGCGCAGGAGAGCGAGCGGAAGCCCGTTGGGGTCGATCGGCGGGTAACGCTCGAGCTGCCACCCTTCGTAGGACAGCGACTGGGCGAAGTAGCCGTGTCTGTACAGCAACCCGACCCCGATGATCGGGATGCCGAGGTCGCTCGCGCTCTTGAGATGGTCTCCGGCGAGAATGCCGAGACCGCCGGAGTACTGCGGCAGCGCGGCGGTGATGCCGTACTCGGGCGAGAAGTACGCGATCGCCTGCGGCGCGCCGGCGAGCGACTGGTACCAGCGGTCGCCCGTGAGGTAGTCACGCAGCTCGTCCGCGGCGTCGCCCAGCCGACGCAGGAAGCGTCGGTCGTGGGCGAGGTCGGACAGCCGGTCTGTCGACACCGCGCCGAGCAGCCGCAGCGGGTCATGGCCCACGGCCTGCCAGGTGTCGGGGTCGACGGAGGCGAAGAGATCCTGCGTGTCGGGGTGCCAGGTCCAGCGCAGGTTCGTGACGAGCTCACCGAGCGGCGCCAGAGGCTCGGGCAGAAGCGTTCGGACGGTGAATCGACGGATGGCCTTCACGGTTCGCACACACTAGCCGGTCATGAGGCGAGCTCGGGACGGGATGGGCAGATGACCGATACGCCTGTCACGTCTCGTAATCGCACCACGCCGCCCCCGCGTTTCACCGTGCTTCAGGGCGCCCCGGCATAGGGTTCAGGACGCACCGGCATGGTGGCTGAGCGAACGCGTCAGCGGCGACGCCTCTTCAGACACCCGCCGCGAGTGCCCCGGCCTGTCCGAGGCGACGCGTCAGCGGCGGCGCGCGACTTCAGACACTCTCTCCGGGAGAGGGCGGGGCGTGGTGGTTTCGCGGCTTGGGGCGGTCTCGGGTAGACAGAGGGCAACGCGTCCGCCACCTCGGCACGTACCTCCGCAAACGTCACGGTCGTGTGGTGAACGTGATCTTTCCGAACCGAGCCGCCACGGCATCGACCCGTAGGTACGTTGGGCCCCGATGATCGGACGTATCCCCATCCTCGACGTGCAGCCAGTCGTCAGCTGCGGCCGCTGGCCGGCGAAGGCTGTGGTCGGCGAGACCTTCGAGGTGAGCGCGACGGTGTTCCGCGAAGGGCACGAGACGCTCGGCGCCGGCGTCCGCCTCTACGACCCCGACGGCGGCAAAGGCCCGCTCATCCGCATGTGGGAGGCCGCACCGAGCAGCGACCGCTACACCGCCGACGTGACAGTCACGCGCGAAGGCGACTGGGGATTCCAGATCGAGGCGTGGGGCGACCCCATCGGCCACTGGCGTCACGACGCGGCGATCAAGATTCCAGCGGGCCAGGACATCGAGCTGATGCTCGAGGAGGGGGCCCGGCTGCATGAACGCGCGGCCCGTGTCGTGCCGCGGGAGTCGCGGCCGCTACTCCGCGACACAGTCGCCGCGCTGCGCGAGGAGACGCTGCCCCTGGACGCCCGGCTCGCCGCGGCCATGCGCGACGACGTCGTCGCGCTCCTGCAC
>JBOHCT010000152.1:0-10803 GCA_050699055.1 Streptosporangiaceae bacterium
TGGCGTACGACGTCGTCGCCCATCGGGTAGACGTGCGGGCCGACGAAGTCGGCGAGGCCGGCGAGTCGGCGCACGGAGTAGCCGTTGTCGACCCCGGTGACCTCGATCCCCCACGCGCCGTCGCCGAAAGACACCGGCTGGGTCGCCCCCGACGCCCGGACGGCCTGCGCCATGATCTCCGCCCACGCGGTCACGACCTCGGTCTCCGCGGGGCCGCCGTAGATCGGCATCTCGTTGCTGATCAGCCACGCCGCGACGGCCGGATGGTCTTTGAACCGGGCTGCCATCGAGCGGACGAACCACGCCTGCCGGCCGACCAGCCACACGTCCCGGTACAGGTCACGGCCGCCCCGCCATGGCGGGTCCCAGTTCTCCCCCGACATGTGCCCGACGATGAACGTCGGGATCGTCGCCATCCCCAAATCGGCGTGCCGGTCGAGGAAGTCGGCGTACCGCGCCACCATCTGCTCGTCCACGCTGTCCGGCGACGGCATGAAGTCGGGCCAGTAGAAGAACGACCGGGTGACCCGGAGCCCGTGCTCGCGAAGCACGCGCAGCTCCGCGCGGATCACATCGGGGTCGTAATGCCGCCACATGAGCGGCCCGCCGGTACGCGACCAGAAGTTCGCGCCCAGCCAGATGACAGGCTCGCCGTCGACCGTGACCTTCTCGAACCGCCGCCTGAGCACGGACACCCCTTCCGTAGACGATCACTTCACCGACCCGGCCGTGAGGCCGCGTACCAGGTACCGCTGCAGCGCAAGGAAGCCGACGACGACCGGCAGGCTGACCACGATCGACGCGGCCATCAGCTGGTTCCAGTAGACGATGCTGCGGGACGCGTACTCCTCCAGGCCGATCGCGAGCGTCCGGGTCGCGTCGGTGGTCAGCACGGACGCGAACAGCACCTCGCCCCACGCCGTGATGAACGCGAACACCGCGACCGCGACGATCCCCGGCTTCGCGACCGGCAGCACGACGCGGAACAGCGCCCGGATCGGCGTGGCGCCGTCGACCATCGCCGCCTCCTCGAGCTGGTGCGGGATCGAGCTGAAGTACCCGGCCAGCATCCAGATCGAGAACGGCAGCGCGAACGTGAGATAAGTGATGATCAGGCCGGTCAGCGAGCCGTACAGCTTCACGCCGACGACATTCTGCAGGTTGACGTAGATGATGAAGAGCGGCAGCAGGAAGAGAATGCCAGGGAACATCTGGGTGGACAGCACGGTCACCGAGAAGACCCGCTGCCCCATGAACTGGTAGCGGGAGATCGCGTACCCCGCGAAGATCGCGACAAGCACGGAAAGAGCCGTCGCGAGGACCGAGACGATCGCGCTGTTGACGAAGTAATGGACCAGCGGGATCGTCGACCACATCTTGATGAACGGCGCGAACGTCACGTGCGACGGCAGCCACCGAAACGGCCCGCTCACGTCGGAAAGCGGCTTCATCGATGTCTCGACGACGACGTACAGCGGGAAGAGCGTAAAGGCGGCCACCAACGTCAGCCCGAGCCGCCGCCCCCAGCGTGCTGTCGCCGACTCACGCATCGGCCGTCCTCCCTCCGCGGGGCGCCCGCATGTACACGAGCGTGCCGACCAGCAGGAACGCCAGCATCATCACCGACATCGCGGACCCGAGCCCGAAGTTCCAGTTGTCGAAGGCGTTCACGTAGATGAAGAGGCTGAGGACGTTCGCCGAGTCCGGCGGCGTGCCGCCGAAGAGCACGAACGGCACGTTGAAGTCGTTGAAGTTCCACAGGAACAGCACCAGCAGCAGCACGAAGTTGACGCTCCGCAGCTGCGGCAGCGTGATCCGGCGGAAACGCTGCCACGCCGACGCCCCGTCGATCGCCGCCGCCTCGTAGAGCTGACCGGGGATGTTCTGCAGCGCCGCGAGCAGGATGAGGAACGCGAACGGCCACCACCGCCAGATCGAGGTGACCGCCATGGCCCAGAAAGCGTTGCCGCCGAGCAGCCAGAACGGCTTGCCGTCGAGAATGTGCAGGTTGTTGACGAGGATCGTGTTGATCGCGCCGGTGTCCTTCTGGAACATGAACCGCCACACGATCACGCCGACGTACAGCGGCAGCGCGTACGGCACCAGGAACAGCGCGCGCAGCCAGCCGCGGCCGCGGAACTCCGCGTTCAACAGGGTCGCCGCGAAGATCCCGATGAACCATGACCCGCCCACGACGACGGCCGTGTAGGCGATCGTAACGCCGAAAGAGTGCCACAGCGCCTGGCCGATCGCCCCGTACGGGTCGACGCCTGTCTCGAAGTTGCCGAGGCCGGCGAACGGCGCTGACTGCCAGTGGTGGATGGAGAAGACGGTGAGCCGGAAGAAGCTCATCACCACGCCGGCGACCATCGGCACGATGTGGACGAGCAGCTCGAAGCACACCGCCGGGAGGATCAGCAGGTACGGCAGCACCCGCCGGTCCTGCCACCACCTCGCCTTCCGCGCCCGCGCCGGGGCCGCGCCGGGAGGGGGCGGCGCGACCCCCGTTCTGGCGTCGGTCACCTGAGACATCGCGGGGCTGCCCGGTCAGCCGCCGGCGCCGGCGGCCGCGACCTTCTGCTCCGCGGACTTCAGCGCGGACATGACCTGCTGGTCGGAGACCTGGCCCGAGGTCGCGGCCTTGCCGACCAGGTCGACGACGGCCCCGCCGAGGCTCGTCTCCATCTGGCTCTCCGACGGCACCAGCGGCATCGGCTGGGAGTGGTGCGCGTAGACGTTCTTGAAGACCTGATAGGTGTGGCCGCCGAACGCCGAGGCGTCGTAGGCGCTCGCGACGGTCGGCAGCGTCCCGTACCCCTTGTTCAACGCCACCTGCGCGGACTCACTCGTCATGTACCGCACGAACTTGTAGGCCGCGTCCTTGTTCTGGCTGTACTTGAAGACGGCCAGGTTGATACCCGCGGTGTGGCTCTGCACCGGCTTCCCGCCCGCCGGCATCGGGTCCGGCAGCGGCATCGGGGCGACGCCGAACTCGCTCGGCTTCATGCCGAGCTTGATCAGCGAGCCCATGGTGATGTTCTGCGCGATCAGCATGGCCGACTTACCGGAGGCGAACGCGTTCGAGAACTGGCTGGACTCGTACTGCGCGGCCGCCGGGTTGACGACCTTGTCGGAGCCGATCAGGTCGACGTACTGCCTGACCGCCTTGACCATGGTCGGGGTCGCGAAGTTCGGCTTGCCGTTCTTGTACAGCGGGTTGCCGTACTGCTGGCCGAGCATGAACGCCCAGTGGGAACCTTCGGTGTAGCTGCTGCCCTCGATGACCGCGCCCCACTTCTTCGGCGGGTCGGTGAGCTTCCTCGCGTCGGCGACGAACTCGTCCCACGTCGCCGGCGGCGAGCCGATGCCCGCCTCCTTGAACGCCTTCTTGTTGTAGAACAGCGCGTACGCCTCGCCGTAGATCGGCAGCGACATCGGTGACTTGCCGGGCAGCCCGGTGGCCTTGAGTGCGCGCTGGACGAACCTGTCCGATCCGCCGACCTTCCGCATCGTCGCCTGGTCGAACGTGACGAACGCGTCGGTGGCCGCGAGCGACGGCGACCAGGTGTTGCCGATGTCGACGACGTCCGGGCCGGTGCCGCTCGTCTCGGCGGTGAGGATCTTCTTGAGCAGGTTCTCCCAGGAGATGATGTGGTAGTCGACCGTGATGCCGGTCTTCTTCTCGAACTTCTTGATCACCGGACCGAGCGTCTGCTTGGTCTGCGGCACCCCCGTGCCCTCGACGCTCGCCCAGTACGTCAGCGTCTTGCCCCCACCGCCCTGGCCGTTCCCCCCGCCGGCACCACCACCGGTACCGCCGCAGGCCGCGGCCCCCGCCAGCACCATCGTCACCGCGGCCGCCGTGACCGGCCATGTGCGCAACCTGAGAAGTCGCATGGCTAGGCACCCTCTCTCGGGATTTTTCGTCAACATAATCTCCGCCGAGTTAGCGGCTATAGAATCACTTGACCGGTTCAGTGTCAACGCCTCTCCGCCATTGTTTGCGTACGACGGATCCGGTGTCACGCGCGCGGCGGGGCGGTGCTGGCCCGCACGACCAGGCGCGGGGTGGGCTCCTCGACGTCCCCGACGTCGGCGCCGTCGACCAGATTCAGCAGGCGGCTGGCGGCGAGCGCGCCGGACCGGTAGACGTCACGGCTCATCGTCGTGAGCGGCGGGTGCACGATCTGGCACAACGGCGAGTCGTCCCACGCGACGACGGACAGCTCCTCGGGTACTTGTATGCCCATCTCGTGCGCGACGCCCACGGCGGCGACCGCCATGACGTCGTTGTCGAAGATGATGCCCGTAGGCGGGTCGGCCCTGGCCAGCAGCTCCCGCGTGGCCGCCGCGCCCTCGTCGCCGGAGTAGTCGGTGTCGATGCGGGGCGTCGAGGTCAGACCCGCGGCGGCGACCGCGCCCTCGAAGGCCTCCGTGCGTTCGACTGTGTGCTGGAACTCGGGGATGCCGGCGACCCGGGCGATCCGCCGATGCCCCAGCGCGACGAGGTACTCGACGGCCCGGGCCATCGGGGTGCGGTTGTCCACGGCGACGCAGGGAAAGGCGGGGTCACGCAGAGGCCCGCCGACCACCACGACAGGCATGCCCAGCTCGCGCAGCGGCTCGACGCGCTTGTCGTGGACGCGCAGGTCAGAGAGGAGGACCCCGTCGACCCTGCGCTCCCCCCACCACTGCCGGTAGACGTCCAGCGCCGAGTCCGGCTGTTCCCCCACGACCTGGAGAAGCAGTGCGACCGACCGCTCTTCCAGCGCCGCCTGCACGCCCGCGATGAGCTCCATCCAGAAGGGCTCGACCCCCAGCAGGCGCGCTGGACGGGGGAGGACCAGCCCGAATGCCCCGGCCCGGGCCTCCGAGAGAGCGCGGGCCGCGCTGTTGGGCCGCCATCCCATCTCCTCGGCGATAGCCAGGATCCGCCGCCGGGTCGCCTCCGACACGCCCGGCTGCCCGCGCAGCGCGTAGGACACCGCGCCCTTCGAGACGCCAGCGTGCCGGGCGATGTCCATGATGGTCGGACGCTTCATCTCCGCTCTCATCCGCTGTTTACTGAACCGGTTCGTATCCATCCAGGCAGATTATGAACGGTTCGTTACTTCCGCGCAGCCCGGACGCGCGCGCCCGACCGTGGGTCGGTCCGGTCCGATGCCGAGGCTACGATCCATGACAGCTCAGGATGGGTCCCGCGCTCCGGTGACCGGCCCGAGTCCACGACGCGAGCGAGGAGGCTGGCGCGACCGAGAGCCCCAGCACCCGGATGGCGGGCAAGGACCCACAGCGGGTACTGCTCGCGCTCATCGTCGTCATCGTGCTGGCCGACGTGGGGATGGGTCTGGTCATCCCCTTGTGGGCGCTGCGCGGCCGCGAGCTCGGGCTGTCGGCCGCGATGATCGGCGTGCTGGTCAGCATGGTGGGAGCCGGTCGGCTCGGCGCCTCCCTGCTGGGCGGGTTGGCCAGCGACCGGTGGGGGCGGCGGCCGGTCCTGGTGGCGGGCATCACCTGTTTGGCCGGCGCCGCCCTCGGCGGCGGGCTCGTCCCGATCGCCGGGCTGCTGTTCCCGCTCCGGTTCGTCGAGGGCGTCGGCTGGGAGCTGATGGCCAGCGCCGGTATCACCGCGGTCGTCGACCTGGTGCGCCGGCAGCCCCGGCAGGGCGCCCTGACCGCCAAGTACCAGGCCGCACGGCGAGGCGCCCAGGCGATCTCTCCCGCCCTCGGCGGCCTGCTGGCAGCCGCCGTCGGGATCTCGCGGGTCTTCGTGGCGTACGCCGGGCTCGCGGTCGCCGCCGCCCTGCTCGCCCTGTGGATCCTCCCGAGGCTCCCCGCGGCGGGTACCGAGCAGCGTACGGCGCTTCGGGACCTGCGGCTCCTGGGCACCGACCGGTCCTTCGCCGCGATCGCGACGCTCGGGTTGCTGCTCACCGGCGCGGACCTCACATTCCAGCAGCAGCTCGTCCCGACGCTGGGGCACGACCAGGGGCTGTCGACCACGGAGATCGGTACGGTCCTCGCGGCGTACGGGCTGCTGCTCGCGGCGACCAGCCTCACCGTCGGCGGCCGGGCGATCGACAGGTACGGGGCGCGCCGGCCGCTGATCGCCGGCGTCACGGTCGCCGCCACCGGGTACGCGCTGGTGACGGTGCTGCACGGCTTTCCTGGGCTGGTCGCGGCGCTCGCCATCGCCGGGCTCGGCCGCGGCCTGATGGGCGCCGCGCCCACGCTGCTCCTGCTGCGGCTGTTCCCGCAGCGCCAGGGCCGGGTCCAGGGCAGCTACCGTACGGCGAACGGGGCGGGGCGGCTGCTCACGCCGGCGGCCCTCGGCTCGGTCGCGGCGTCGGCGCTCGGCCCGGCCGTGTGGGGTCTCGCGGCCGCTCTCGTCGCCGCGGCGGCGGCGGTCGTGGTGCTTCGGAGAGGGAGGGAAGGCGGATGCGGGACGAACGACCCTGGCGACCCACCCGGGCACAGATTGCGGCGGCCGGGGGAACGACGGCGCCGGACGTGATCGGGCCCGGCCTGCGCCTGCTGTTCTGCGGCATCAACCCCAGCCTGTACTCGGGCGCGGTGGGCCACCACTTCGCGCGGCCAGGCAACCGGTTCTGGAAGGCGCTGCACGGAAGCGGCTTCACCGACCGGGTGCTGTCGCCGTTCGACGACGCCCTGCTGCCCCGGTTCGGCCTGGGTATCACCAACCTGGTCGAGCGGGCCACCGCCGGCGCCGCCGACCTGTCCGCCGCGGAGATCCGAGGCGGGGCCGAGCGCCTGGAGGCCAAGGTGCGCCGGTACCGCCCCGCCACGGTCGCCTTCCTCGGGATACAGGCGTACCGGGCCGCCTACGGCCGGCGGCACGCGGGGATCGGCCCGCAGGAAGAGACGATCGCCGGCACCCGCCTGTGGCTGCTGCCCAACCCGAGCGGCGCTCAGGCGCACTACCAGCTCGACGCGTTGGTCGAGCTGTTCCGCCCGCTGCGGGAGGCGACCTAACCGGCCTCGGCCGCCAGGTCGGCGAGGAGCGTCTCGGCTACCCGCTCCTCGTACACCGCCACGCCTCGGGAGGCGACGGCCTCGGCCAGCGCCGGGTCCCACGGCGTCTCGCGACGCTTGGTGACCGGTACCCACCCCTGGTCGTCGCCCTTGTCCATCAGCACCACGAACTGGTGCCAGCGTCGGTAGTCGAGCACGTGGAACAGCTGCTGCTCCCACCCGGCAGCCGTGTCGGCGGCGCGTACCTCCTCGACCCGGGCCCGGAAGAAGTCGTGCAGCGCCCCGCGGTCGGCCTCCGACAGGCTGGCCGGGTCGCGCAACAGCAGCCCCCGCGCCTCCCTCATCCCCGCGGACAGGTCGGGGTCGACCCGCCAGTCGAGCTTCACCCGGAGGTTCGAGACCGTACGGACCCGCTGGAGCTGGGCGTTCATCGAGTCCTTGAGGCCCTCGGCGAGGCGGATGCGGTCGGCGACGTGGCGACGCGTGTCGCCGGTGAGGGTGCGGTCGAACAGCTCCTGCTCGTCGTCGGTAAGCCGTCGGCGGGCCTTCGCGAGGTCGTCACGGAGCGACTCGTGGAGCCGCGCCGCCCCCGCCCTGCGCCGTCGACGGTGGCGACCAGCACGTCCACGTCGCCGTCGGGCTCCAGCTCCAGGTCGACCCGTCCGGCCAGGACCTGCTGGGTGGCGTACATCGCCTGGGAGAGGTTGTGGTGGGCGTCCTTGATGTTGCGCGGCTCATACGGGACGGACGACAGCTCCTCGGCGACCGCTCGCGCGGCCTCCAGAGCCGCGGTCGTGGTCGCGGGTTCAGTCGGCTCGGTCGCGAGCCACGCGTCCTCGACGAAGCCTGCGCCGACGAGGTGACGGAACCGCGCCGCCGCACGGTCGCGCTCCTCAACCGCCTGCTGCCCGTCGGTCCTCGCCTGCTCCAACGCCTCCGCGAGCTGTGGCGAACCGGAACATCTCCAGCGGCAGGCGGCGAAACGACTCGCCTGCCGGCTGCACGTCAGGCCCGGTCTCGTCCATGACGCCTCCTTCTACGGCATCGCTACGCCACCGTACGGGAAGCGACAGACACTTTCGGTGCCTTACGCGGCGACACGCGTCGGTATCTCAGCGGCCGGCGAGCATGACGCTGACGGCGACCACCGACACTCCGGCCGCCGCACCGCGGAGGCGCGTACCTGGCAGGCTACGGCTCGGGCTCCTCCAGTCGGAAGCCGAGCTTCAGCCCCACCTGGAAATGTTCGACGTCACCGTCTGCGATGTAGCCGCGGATCTCGGTGACCTCGAACCAGTCCAGGTTGCGCATGGTCTGCGACGCGCGGCTGATCCCATTTCTTATCGCCTGCTGCACGCTGTCCGGAGCGGTGCCCACGACCTCGATGACGCGGTAGGTACGTTCGGCCATCACGGCCCCCTTGGTCGACGCTGCCTGTCGAGTACTCATGCCCGAGCGGGGGCAACCGGAATCGCGTCCCCGACGGCCCGCGCCGCGAGCCCGCGCGAAAGGCATCGCGGACCGACGATTACGCTTGTGATGTGCGCCGGTTCTTCACCCGCCGATGGCTCGGCATGCACACCGCGATGGTTGTGCTTGTCGCGGGCTTCGCCGGGTTCGACTGGTGGCAGTGGCAACGGGCACTCGAGGGCAATCTGCGCAGTTGGGCGTACGCGTTCCTCTGGCCGATGTTCGCGGGCTTCGTCATCTACATGTGGATCCGGGAGATCCGCGATGAGCTCGAGGCTTCCGCGGGCGAGCAGACAGAGGGAGAGCAGGCAGGTACGTCGCGCGCCGGGTCGGCGACCGCTGGTCGGGCGAAACGGGACCGGCTGCCGCCACACGTGATCATGCCGGCGAGGACGATGGCCGCGGTGCGGGCCGAGCGGATCCGCGCCGACGAGCAGGACGATGAGGAGCTGGCGGCGTACAACCGGTACCTCGCCGAGCTGAACGCCCGGTCAACCGGCGGCACCGGTGAACATCCGGAGGTGCGAACGTGAGCGGAGCCGTCGCCCGCTACCGCGTCATGGCGTATATCACGGGCACCCTGCTGCTGGTCCTCGTGTTCGTCGCGGTTCCGTTGAAGTACGGCGCGGGCGACCCGACCCTGGTGTCGATCGTCGGCCCGATCCACGGCTTCCTGTACATCTTGTACCTCGCCGCCGGGTTCGACCTCTCGCGGCGTTGCCGCTGGCCGCTGCCGCAAACCATCCTGCTGCTGCTCGCGGGCACAATCCCGGTGCTCACGTTCGTGGTCGAGCGGCTGGTGGTCACCCGCTGGCTGCGGCTCCCCGCCGGAGCGCCTCCCGAGCCGGCGGAGTGAGAGTCTGATCCCGACCCATCCAAGATCCTCATCTGTGGTCCGGACACGCTGCCTTCTCCGCTCTGGGACCACCGGTCGGGACCTTGGCTCATGCCGGGACGACGTGGAAGCGTCGGTGGGTGAGGCATGGGTTACTGCGCCGGACCGCGTCGAGCCGCTCGACCGAGAGGTCGGCGACGGCGACCCCGCTGGTCTCACCGAGCCCGGCCGCGACGACGCCCATGGGGTCGATGATCATGCTGCGTCCCGCGCACATGGGCGGGGCTTGGCCGGCCGCGACCACGTACGCGGTGTTCTCGATGGCCCGCGCCCGGGCCAGGGTCGTCCAGTGGTCCTCCTTGCTGGGACCGGCGACCCACGCCGCGGGGGCGAGGAGCGCCTGCGCGCCGGCATCCACCAGCGCCCGGGCCAGCTCGGGGAAACGCAGGTCGTAGCAGGTCAGCACGCCGAACTCGAGACCGCCGGCTGCGAACGTGAGCAGGTCACCGCTGTCGCCGGGGTGTACCCAGTCCGACTCCCGCCACCCGAACGCGTCGAACATGTGCAGCTTGCGGTACGTACCGAGCAGCCGTCCGTCGGCCCCGCGGGCGACCACCGTGTTGAAGACGCGCCGCTCGCCGGGGATGCGCTCACTCACCCCCGCGACCACCGTCACCCGGTACTCCCGGGCGAGCCTCGCCACCTCGGCGCCGAACGGCCCGTCCAGCGCCTCGGCCGCGTCGAGCATGTCCTGGTCCGGGTGGGCGGAGTTGACCATCGCGTACTCGGGCGCGACCACGAGTCGCGCCCCTTGCCCCGCGGCTGACGCGACGAGCTCGCCGAGCACCTTGAGGTTGGCGTCCTTGTCGGTGCCGGCGGCGTACTGGACACAAGCGACCTTCATGCCTCTGCTCCTCGTCGGCTGATACCTCGACACTCTACGGCGCCGCGTCACTGTCAGCGTCTCCGCGGCCACGGCGGCCGGGGCACCTCGAGCCCTTCGGGGTAGCTTCAGGGTTGAATCGGGGGCTTTCCGGATGGCGCAGCCCGGCGGCGACAGGCGATCGTAGGGGCATGAGCGACATCCAGGGGGTACGCCGGCTCACGCGCAGCCGCGACGAGCGCATCATCGCTGGGGTGTGCGGCGGGGTCGCCGAGTACGCTTCCATCGACCCGAACATCGTCCGGCTCGTCCTCGCCATCTCGTGCGTCTTCGGTGGAGCGGGCTTCTTCGTCTACGCCCTCGGCTGGCTGCTCATGCCGGACGCCGCGGGAAGCCCGGCGATCGCCCAGCGCATGGCGCGTCAGTACCTGCGGACATAGCCAGGGCGTCGGGGCCGTCGGTCCTCTCAGCCCTCTTGACCATCACGCGTCGGGCTGACGAGCAGCCGCCCCAGCTAGCGGTACTTTCCCCCTTAGCGTGATCTTGGGTTGGGTCGGGGGGTGGCGGGGCCGGCCGGTTTGATGCTGTGAGCTGTTTAGTCTGGCGTGTCGTTGATCGACAT
>JBOHCT010000153.1:0-10776 GCA_050699055.1 Streptosporangiaceae bacterium
GTCCTCCGGCGACGACGCACCCGCTCCCGACGATCACGAACGGCAGCGCGGTCATCCATCGCTCGGCAAGCACGGCTTCGAGCCTACGGGGACCCCCGCGGACCGGTCGCCCGCGGCCTACCTGGGCGCACGCGCCCGCAGCCCGTAGACCCACGGCCGCCCCACCTGCGACACCCACGCCACGTGCGGGCGCACACCCACCTCGGGGTACCTCGCGGGGTCGGGCAGGCCGGCGGGGTACGCGGCGATCCCCAGCCGGGTGATCTCCTGGGCGAGCCGCTCCACCGCGGCCGGGCCAGCGACGACCCGACCGTCCTCGACCAGTGTCGGGAGCGTGCCGGCGCGCAGGTCTATCCAGTCCGCCCGCCAGGCGCGGATCCGCCGGTAGGCGCCTGTGGTGATCGGCTCGCGGTTCACCGTGACCGCGTACCCGAACTCGCGCAGCGGATGGGCTGTCGCCTGACCGCGGAGGATCGGCCCCGCCAGCAGAGTGCGCAGCTCACCCGGGCTGCCGACGTCCACTCCCCGCACCCAGTACGCGTCGAACAACAGGCGACGTACATCGTCGGCGACCCCCGCGCCGTACGCCTCGGCGTACCCGGAGACGGCAGCCTCCGTCCGCGGCACCATGCTGGGCGGCGCGTGCGGCAGGTCCTCGCCGGACAGCAGCCACTCGGTCACAGCGGCCAGTTCTTCCTTCACCGCGGCGCTCTGCTCCGCGTCGAGCAGCCTGCCCGACACCGGCACCCGCCGGTCGCCTTCGACGGCCCGCCAGTCGACCTCGACGCCGGCCGCGACGAGGGCGTCGACTCGCCGGCTGGCGAGGTAGCTGTAGGGATCGGTGAAGTCCCCGTAGACGACCAGGCTCATGGTTCCCCCTTCTTGCTGGCCGCGCCTCAGGTCTCGCCAGCACGATCCGCGGCGCGGCCGATCCGCACCCGCCACGTCTCCGGCCCCTCCAGGTAGTCCCAGGTGAACCGGCCAGCCTGCTCGGCGGCGAACTGGTAGTACAGCGGCTTCGGGTCGTGGTCGTTGACGAGCACGAAACCGTCACCGGCGCCGAGCCCGGCGTAGGTGTCGAAGATCAGCTGGTGGCGGCGGGCGGGCGGCTCGGCACGGACGTCGAGCACCTGGTCGGTCGGCATTTGGGTCTCCTCCTCGTTTGTCTGTGGGCCCGGCTGCCCAGTTGGAGGGAGGGGAGTGGGCAGCCGAGCCAGATAGTGGAGGAGGCCGGTCAGCCGCTCGTCCGCGCCCGGATAGTCGCGACGCAGCAGCGCCCAGGCGTCGGCGGCCAGGCGGCTGGCCTCATCGGGGCGGCCGGCCTCGCCGAGGAGGCGCAGGGCGCGGGCCAGGACACGGGTGAGGGCGGTCACCGCCGACTCATCCTGAGGGCGGCCGCCTCGGCGAGGTGCGCGGGACGCGCGACCAAGGGCCCCTCCCCGCTCGGTCGAGACCATCGCCCACCCTCCCTACCACATTGTTTACACAAATAGTATAGTTCAAACTAAGGAACGCTGGCAACGTTCGAGCGGAGGGGAAACCACCGTGACCTACGTCATCGGCGAGCCGTGCGTCGACGTGCTGGACCGGGCGTGTGTGGACGAGTGCCCCGTCGACTGCATCTACGAGGGGAGCCGCTCGCTGTACATCCACCCCGACGAGTGCGTCGACTGCGGCGCATGCGAGCCGGTGTGCCCGGTCGAGGCGATCTACTACGAGGACGACCTGCCCGCCGACCTCGAACCGTACAAGGACGACAACACGCGGTTCTTCGACACCCCGCTGCCCGGACGCGACGAGCCGCTCGGATCGCCCGGTGGGGCGGAGAAGGTCGGCCCACTCGGCGTCGACACCGAGCTGGTCGCCTCCCGCCCTGCCCGGGATCCGGTGCCCGGCGCGTAGCCGGCCTGCGGTCGAGCGTCGCTGCCGGCCCGGCGGCGCACCGACCCCGACGAGAGGGCCCGGGAGGTGGGGGACGAAGGCCGTCGACGACCGCGGTCGCGTCTTCGTGGGGCTGGACGGGTCGCTGGCGAGCCTGCGCGCCCTGCGCCGTGGTGTGACAGAGGCACGGCATGGCAGCGCGGAACTGCACGCCGTGCACGTCCGGCAGCACGCCCGGCCCCGCAACTACCGGGCCGGCGTCCTCGGCGCCGCCGCGGAGACACAGCTCCTCGAGGAGCGGCTGGACCAGCAGGCCGACGGGGTCATCGCCGCGTGCTTCCGAGAGGGGCTCGGCGGCACACCCGCGGACGTCACCGTCCACCGCCGGATGTCCGCGGGCCATCCGGGTAGGTCGCTGGTGAGCCTGGCCTGGCGCGACGACGACCTCATCGTCGTGGGCTCCGGCGAACGCGGACCGCTGCGCCGCCTCCTCGGCCGCTCCGTGGCCAACTACTGCCTGGCCCCACGCAAGCTGCCCGGTACTCGCGGTCCCGCCGGACAGCTTCGCCCGCAGCATGCGCCGCTGGAGGCGGCTGCGTACGTGGACCATCGGCCGTGACCTGACGAGACTCCTCGACGAGCCGACCCCCTCCGACGGCCGGTGCGGCCGGTAACGATCGCTGCGGGCGGTCCAGCCGTCATCTGTGCCGACGCGGCGCCACACGATATGCGGCTCGCCGGGCCACCTGCGGGCGCCGGTGCGTCTGCCAGACGTTGAGGAAGAACGGGAGCATCGACAGGCCGAGCAGGTACGCCCCCAGTGTGGAGATGGTGTTCAGCGTGGCGAACCCGTCGGCGAACGAGTAGTCCGCGATCCGCCGCGGCATGCCCTGCACCCCCAGCCAGTGTTGGACCAGGAAGGTCATGTGGAAGCCGAAGAACAACGTCCAGAAGTGGATCTTGTCATCCGGGGGAACGCCAGGTCCGGGGCGCCGATCTGCAGCGGCATGATCACGTTGGTGAACCCGAGGAACGTCGGGGTCGCGAACAGCAGCAGCATGATCGCGCCGTGCATCGTGAAGAGCTGGTTGTACTGGTCGGGGCCGAGGAACTGCAGGTTCGGGCGGGCCAGCTCCGAGCGCATCGTCAGCGCCATCATCCTGGCGGCGAGGAAGAAACCGAACGAGGTGATCAGGTACATGTACCCGATCGTCTTGTGGTCCGTCGACGACGCCCACGACGACAGCTTCGACCCCTTCGGATACGACGGAATCGTCGACTGCTGCGCAGCGGTGGAGGTCGTGCTCGACGTGGTGGTCACGGGCGGACTCCGTCCTGCCCATGCCTCGTGGTGCTCCTCGGGACGGCGGACCTTCCGGGCGGCACCACCGGACGGGCTTTGGACCCGCCACGGATCACCGCCCCCGCGGCCAGGGCGATGAACAGCAGCAGCGCGACCTCGTTCAGGACGCCGCCCCACTGCCAGGCCGCGAGATCCCCGGCAGCGTCCCCGCCCACCAGCCGCAACACCAAAGACGCGTGCAGCAGCGCGAGCGGGACGTACAGCACCGGCCGGTACGGCAGCGGCCGGCCGAGCACCGCGGGCACGATGACCGGGGCGTGGGCGAAGATCATGGAGATGACGAAGCCGAGGAAGACCGCGTGCAACATGGCGTCGTACGCCGGCCCGCCGCCCATCCGGCCGACGGCGACCCACAGCCCGCCGCCGACGGCGAGCCAGCCGTAGCCGGTCAGCAGCGCCGCCGCCATGTACCGAGTCACCCCACGCATCCGGATGGTGCGCCGCGCCACGTCATAGCCGCCCAGCCAGGCCGCCAAGCCGACCAGCCCAACACCCGCGAGCCGTACCCCGACCGGCTCGGCGAACAGCGACACCACCAGCCCCGCGGCGAAAACGCCCGCGACGGCGACGAACAGGCCCCGGGCACCCCGTGTCGCGCCACCCAGCCGGGACAGCTCCAGGCGCTCCCCCGCGATCGTCAACACCAGAAAGCCGGCCAGCCACGGCACGAACCGCGGGACACCCCAGCCAGCCAGCCACAGCCCACCGGCCACCACCCAGCACACGGCGCCGGCGGCGAGCACCGCGTTGTGCAGCGACGGCTGGATCCGGTGCACCGCCACGAACACGGCGACCAGCACCAGCCCGCCCAGGGTCGCCAGCGCCGGGGCGAGCCCGTAGGGTGCGCCGGCCAGCACCGCCAGGCCGCCCGCGCCAGCCGCGGCCGGTGCCAGGTACGCCCACGCCTCGCCCAGGGCGACGGCACGTTCGAGGGCGATGAACGTACCCAGGAAACCGAGGACCATCATCGGCCCATGCCCCTCATGCAGGCCCGACCCGCCGGCCGGCAGCGGCAGGCCCAGGTGCACCAGACCGGACCACAGCGCCGCGAACAACACCACCACCGCCGACGCCATCAACGGCGGAACCCACCGAGCTCGGCGCCGCCGCGGAGCCGTGAGCGTGACCGCGGGCCCTACCGCTGTCGGGCGGGTCACCGCCGCCACCCAAGGGCGCGCTTGGCCGCGTCGCTCATCATCCCCGGACTCCACGGCGGATCCCACACGATCCCCAGGTCGACGTCGTCCACGCCGGGCACACCCCACAGGACGCCGGGGATCGCGTCGTCGAAGTACGCGCCCAACGGGCACCCAGGCGTCGTCATCGTCATCCGCACCCGCGCCACCCCGCCCGTCACCCGCACGTCGTAGACCAGGCCCAGGTCCACGATGTTGACACCCAGCTCGGGGTCGATGACCTCGTACAGCATGTCCACGACCACGCGCGGGTCCGCCTCCCCGGCCAGCCACGACGCCACCGCCAGCGGGCCGCCCGACGCACCCCCGCCCTCGGCACGCCCTAGACCGCCCGCCACCTGCTCGGCCACTCCTTGACACCTCCTGTCGCGAACCCACGGCGGGCAGTCCCACACGACCGCCGCCACGACTGAGAGTTTGCCTCGTAGACATAGTAAAAACAAGGTCAAGCCACGAAAGGATGGTAGCCTGTGTCGTTGATCGGAGTCACGATGAGCACCTCGGCGAACACCGGCCCCGCCGACGAGCGGGCCTTCCACGCGATCCTCGACCACCACGCGAGCCTGCGGCGCGACCTCGACGAACGCGTCGCCGCGCTGCGGACGGCGGTCGACACCTCCGCCCCGCACGACCGGGACGCGGCCGCGCTGGCGACCTTCCTCGCCGAGAGCGTTCTGCCGCACGCCGCGGCCGAAGAGCAGGCGCTGTACGCGACGGCGGCACGCGACACCGCCACCCGCCTGCTCGTCGACGCGATGACGGTCGAGCACCGCGCCCTCACCGACCAGGTCCACGCCCTCGGAGGCGCCCGGACCGCGCACGACGCGTTCGCGACCGCGGAGGCCATCCGGGCGGTGTTCACCCTGCACGTCGACCGCCGCCCCCACACATTCCCTCCGGCGTTCGAGGGAATGAGAAGGACGCCTGCGGGGAACAGGAGAGGAGATCACCATGCCCGAGCCCGTCTACCATCCCGCGACACCACAGGTATCCGCCCGCCGCAAAGAGCTCGCACCCGGCATCCATGACGCGTTCGACAACTTCAGCCGCGCGGTGTTCGCCGAGGGGGCCCTGCCGGAGAAGACCAAACAGCTGATCGCGGTGGCTGTCGCACACGTCACCCAGTGCCCGTACTGCATTGACGGGCACACCAAGCTGGCGCGCCGCAAGGGCGCCAGCCCAGAGGAAATCATGGAGGCGATCTGGGTCGCCGCCGAGATGCGCGCGGGCGGCGCGTACGCGCACTCCACCCTCGCCCTGCACGCGATGGACGGCACGCCGACGACCTGACACAGTGCCGAGTCCCCGTGCCGAGTCCCCGTGCCGAGTCCCCGTGCCGAGTCCCCGTGCCGAGTCCCCGTGCAGTCTCGCACGCGAGGGCGGGCGCGGTCTTGGTCACCCTACGTGGCGACGGCCATCGTCGCCGTACCCATGCACGCGGCCGGAATCGCGCCGCGGTGGCTCCCGGTGCACGTGTTTCTGCTTGGCGCGGTGACCAACGCGATCGTGATCTGGTCGCGACACTTCGCCGCGTCGGGCGACGGCTCGCGGTCCTCAATATCGCCGTGCTGGGAGTTCTGGCGGGGGGTCAGCGCCGGCCTCGAACGCCCTGCGGAGCATACGCGTCCTACGCGTTCCGCTACCCATGAAGGGAGGCATCCATGCTCTGACGGGCCCGGAGTGCCCGCCGTCCGTCCGAGGTAAGCCCGCCCCAGATCCCGAAGTCCTGTCCGGTCCGCAGCGCGTACGCGAGGCACGCCGCCCGGACCGGACACCTCGCGCACACCGCCTTGGCCTGCGCTGTCTGCTCCAGGGCAGCCGGGCCCGTCGAGCCGATGGGGAAGAACAGCTCCGGATCCTCCGCCCGGCACGCGGCGTACTCTCGCCAATCCTCGCGCGGGATCAGATCACGTCGGACCGGCGAGCCGCCAGGCCGCCTCCTGTCACTGTCCATGGTCACACCGCCGTTTCAGGATGCGCGATCGACACGGATGCGCCCCGCCGGGGGGCGTCGGGCGGACGGGGGCTGGACCGAGGTACGCCCGACAGGTCTCCGGGGTGGCGAACGGCTCGAGCTCCGCGGTCATCGGCGGCACCCCGAGCTCGGCCAGGGCGCCGCGCACCAGCCCCAGATGCACGCCGCAGGCCACCTCGGGATGGGACTCGGCGACCTCTCGGAAGGGGCAGGCCCGCAGCGTGAATCCCGCGCGAGCTGGGCCTGGCTCGGGCCCTCGGCGACCGTGAGCGAGGTACCGTGCGCGCGCAGAGCGTCCAGCACGCGGACACGGCTCGTCCGCGGGGCCGACCCAGGCGACGACTCCACAGGGACCCTCGCCCGGGCCCGGTCATGCCCACGGCGCTGTCTGCTGGCCAGCACGACACTATTATGCACGATTTCATCTTGTAAAAACAAGCTAGACTGTCGTCTCATTGGGTATGTGCGGGACAGGCCACCAGTCCAGGTCGCGCCGGGGCATGCGTTCGTCAGCGGTCGACACGGTCCCGGCCGTGCCCGCAGGCGAAGGGATGGTCCTGCCGCCGGCCTCGAGGGGGTGAGGGGCATGAAGAACGCCGTGGCCAGGGTGCTCGTGGGCGTCGACGCGGCCCTGCGATGGGCGGAACATTACGCGGAGATGGCGGACGCGACCGTGGAGATCGTGGCCGCCTGGCAGTTCCCGACGTTGTACG
Organism: Streptosporangiaceae bacterium; assembly: GCA_050699055.1. GTDB lineage: Bacteria > Actinomycetota > Actinomycetes > Streptosporangiales > JBOHCT01 > JBOHCT01. The sequence continues at coordinate 7,129 of JBOHCT010000153.1, forward strand.
GCGAGGTCTTGCCGCCGGAGGAGTGGCGGCCCGACGACGACGCGAAGGTCACCGCGGAGAAGGCCGCGGCGAGGCTGACGCTGCCACGGGAGCGGGTAGGTACCCGTGTCGAGCAAGGTCCCGCGGGCGACGTACTGGTTCGCGGCAGCCGCGGCGCCGACCTGCTCGTGGTCGGCTCGCGCGGACGCGGCGCCGTCGTGGGGACGCTGCTGGGATCGGTCAGCGCCCACTGCGCCCGCCGCGCGCACTGCCCGGTCGTCGTCGTGCGGTGACCGACCGATGTGGGGTCGAGCGGCGTCGGAACCAGGAACGGAGACGGTCGATGGCCATCGTTGATCAGCTCGCCGGCTTCACGGTCGGTGCGTCTGCCGCCGACATCAGCCGGGAGGCCCGCGAGCAGCTGGAGATGCGGCTGCTGGACGCCCTCGGCTGCGCGCTGGGCGCGGTCGACGCGACACCGGTCCGCCTGCTGGGAGACCACGTCGGCGACTTCGGCGGCAACCCGCGATGCACGCTGCTGGGCCGGGGTCGCTCCGCGCCGGACCGGGCCGCGCTGTACAACGGGTTCCTCGTCCGCTACCTGGACTTCAACGACAGCTACCTGGCGCCCGGCGAGACCTGTCACCCGAGCGACAACCTCGCCGCCGTGCTGGCCGGCTGGGAGTACGGCGACGGCGACGGAGCCGACCTACTCACCGCGCTCGCCGTCGCCTACGAGATCCAGTGCCGGCTGTCTGAGGCCGCGCCCGTGCGCGCCCGCGGCTTCGACCACGTCACCCACCTCGCCTACTCGGCCGCCGCGGGCGCGGCCAAGGCGCTGGGTCTCGACGCCGCGCGGACCACGAACGCGATCGCCATCGCCGGCACCGCGTTCAACGCGCTGCGCGTGACCCGCACCGGGTCGCTGTCGCATTGGAAGGGCCTGGCCGCCCCGCAGGCCGCGTCGGCCGCGACCCAGGCGGCGTTCCTCGCGATGCGCGGGCTCACCGGCCCGGGCGAGGTGTTCGAGGGCAACAAGGGATTCATGGACGCGGTCGCCGGCCGGTTCGCCATCGACTGGGCCGCCGGCGGCCTGGAACGAGTCCGGCACACCATCCTCAAGCGCTACAACGCCGAGATCCACTCCCAGTCGGCCATCGAGGCAATGCTCGACCTGCGCGAACGCGAAGGCTTCACCGGCGGCGACGTCGAGCGGGTCGACCTCGAGGTCTTCGACGTCGCGTACAACAGCATCGGCGGCGGTGAGGAAGGCGACAAGACCAGCATCCGGACCAAGGAAGAGGCCGATCACTCGCTGCCGTACCTGCTCGCGGTCGCCGCGCTCGACGGGCAGGTGCTGCCGGCGCAGTGGCGCGGCCGTTCGGCACGTACAGCGACCACACGCGCAGCGGCCCGCAGGTCGCGCCGAGCGCGCGGGCCTCGACCACTGCGGTCGAGGGGAGGTCGATCAGCGTCGGCTCACGGCCGTCCGCCGGCGGCGCGTAGCCCGGCTGGCCGGGGAAGCCGCGCGACACCGCGCACCACCCATCGGTCGGGTCCGTCGTGCAGGTAGACGAACCCGTAGCCGCCGGGATGGAAACTGTCCATCCGGCGCCACACCGGGTACGGATCGTTGCTGGAGCGCGGTTCTACATGTTCTCCGCGGTGCAGTCGCGACAGTCGGTCCACCACGATGGCGTACGACATCGACCGAGCGAAAACCGCTCGAGGTGCTGCATCGGGAGGAGCAGTCGTGATCGTGCAGAGACCTGAAGAAGCATGTGCTGGCCGGGGCCTCGTACGTCATCCTCTCCGACCCTCCTGCTCACGACCTGAGACCGAGGTGGCCATCGGCATCTGAGCGACGGCGCGGCTCGGTCGGCTCCACGCCGTCCTTGGCGGCGAGGTGGGCAACGCAGAGGTCGGGCTCGACGAACGGGTCGAGGCGGTCGGCCTCGACCGGGGCGTCCAGCTCGGCGAGCAGACCCTGCATGAGCCCGAGGTGGATGGAGCACACGACCTTACGGTGCTCCTCGGCGGTCTCCCGGAAGGGGCAGTGGTGCAGCAGGATCCGCTGCTCGCCCCCGTCGGTGACGGACTCGGGATCGAACCCGATATCGCCGAGGGTGCGGACCAGCTGCCTGGTCGCCGTCGGCCCATCGACCCGCTGAAACGGCGGCGGGCGATCCGCGAGGTAACGCCCCCAGGCCTGCCCGGCGCGCTGGGCGGCCTTGCCCGGCTGCGGCGTCTCCCCGTCGATGTAGCTGGTCAGGATCTCCGCGAGCAGCCGGTAGCTGCGCCGCCCGGAGCGGGGACTGTCCGGGCGGGCCATGTAGAGGGTGCGCGGCCGGCCCGGTCGCTCGCGGTCCTCCACCGTCCGCTCGGCGACCCCAGCCTCGACCAGGGCGTCGAGATGGAACCGCGTGGTGTTCGGGTGCAGCCGCACACGCCCCGCCACATCGCGGACGCCCAAGGGGCCCGCGGCGTCCTGCAGCACCTCGAGCACACGTGAGCGGCTCTCGCCGAAGGCGGTGGCGACTCCACGGTCGGGTCGCGTCAGCTCATGAACATCCACGACCAATATTTTCGCATGTCTCGGTCGGTTGAAACAATCCGAGCGGTGTTATGTCGTGAGGAGAGCACAAGATGGCCCCCGCGGCCCCTGTTGAGTGTTCGACGAAGCGGCTAGGGTCGGAGCGGCAGGCGGTGATTGCCCGTGAACCGGGGGGGCGGCGCACATGACCGATTCGACCGGCCGGCGGTGGCGCGCCGGGCCGCGGGCCATCGACCGAGCGCCCCGCGCAGCTGCTGGCACCGCTGCTCCCCGAGGGGGAGCCGCTGGAGCCGCTGCTGCGCGGGGCGCAGTTCTTCGTCCCCGGAGCGCCTTCCGACGACTACCGGGAGGTGCACCGCGAGGGCGGCAGGCAGGCCGAGGAGTTCTACCGTGAGCGGTGGCGCCATGACAAGGTGGTCCGCTCCACCCACGGGGTGAACTGCACGGGGTCGTGCTCGTGGAAGGTGTACGTCAAGGACGGCATCATCACCTGGGAGACCCAGCAGACCGACTACCCGTCGGTGGGCCCGGACTCGCCGGAGTATGAGCCGCGGGGCTGCCCGCGGGGGGCGTCGTTCTCCTGGTACACCTACTCGCCGTCGCGGGTGCGTTACCCGTACGTGCGGGGCCCACTGCTGGAGATGTGGCGGGAGGCCCGCGGCAAGGGCGGCTTCGTCCGGTCGACGTGGCCGGAGGTCACCGAGCTCATCGCCGCCGCCCACGTGCACACTGTCAAGGAGCACGGCCCGGACCGGGTCGTCGGGTTCTCCCCCATCCCCGCGATGTCGCAGGTGTCGTACGCGGCGGGCACCCGGTTCCTATCGATGATCGGCGGCACGATCCTGTCGTTCTACGACTGGTACGCCGACATGCCGATCGCCTCGCCGCAGGTGTTCGGCGACCAGACCGACGTACCGGAGTCCGGCGACTGGTGGAACTCCTCGTACCTGATGATCTGGGGCACCAACCTACCGATCACCCGCACCCCGGACGCCCACTTCATGGTGGAGGCGCGCTACCACGGGCAAAAGGTCGTCGTGGTGTCCCCGGACTACTCCGACCACACGAAGTTCGCCGACGACTGGCTGCCGGCCGCCCCGGGCACCGACGGGGCG
>JBOHCT010000154.1:0-10694 GCA_050699055.1 Streptosporangiaceae bacterium
GTCGAACCGCTTCTCCTGGGGGATCGGCAGCGTGTTCGTGACGACCACGTCGGAGATGCGGCTGTTCTTGAGCTGGTCGACCGCCGGGCCGGAGAACACACCGTGGGTGGCGGCCACCACGACGTCAGACGCGCCGTTGTCGACCAGGGCCTCGGCGGCCTTCACGACCGTACCCGCCGTGTCGATGATGTCGTCCACGATGACGCACGTGCGGCCCTCGACCCTGCCGACGACCTCGTGCACCTTGACCTCGTTGGCCACCGTGGAGTCGCGCCGCTTGTGGATGATCGCCAGCGGACAGCCGAGGCGGTCGGTCCACCGTTCGGCGACCCGTACCCGGCCGGCGTCGGGGGACACGACCGTGACCTCCGACGGGTCGAGGTTGTTCGACACGTAGTCGGCGAGCAGCGGCAGGGCGTACAGGTGGTCGACTGGTCCGTCGAAGAAGCCCTGGATCTGGCCGGTGTGCAGGTCGACGGCCATGATCCGGTCGGCGCCCGCGCGCTCGAACAGGTCCGCCATGAGCCGGGCGGACACCGGCTCGCGGCCGCGGTGCTTCTTGTCCTGGCGCGCGTACCCGAAGAACGGCGTCACCACGGTGATACGCCTGGCCGACGCCCGCTTCAGCGCGTCGACCATGACCAGCTGCTCCATGATCCACTTGTTGATCGGGCGGGCGTGGCACTGGATCACGAAGGCGTCGCTGCCCCGCACCGACTCCTCGTACCGTACGAAGATCTCGCCGTTCGCGAAGTCGTAGATGTCGGTCGGGGTCGGCTCGATGCCGAGGTGCTCGCCCACCTCCCGCGCGAGGTCCGGGTACGCGCGGCCGGAGAAGAGCATCAGCTTCTTCTCGTCCCTCACCTTGATGCCGGTCACGTGCGATAACCCCCTACGCGCTGGTGTCCTCGGGCGGCTGGCTCGCCCGGCGCGCTCGCCGGGCGGCCTCGGCGGAACGGGTGGTCGGCCGCTTGCGCTCGACCCACCCCTCGACGTTGCGCTGGCGTCCCCTGGCCACCGCCAACGTGCCCGGGGGGACGTCCTCGGTGATCACAGACCCGGCGGCGGTGTACGCGCCGTCGCCGATGTCGAGCGGGGCGACCAGCATCGTGTCGCTACCGATGCGGACGTGGTCGCCCACGTTGGTGCGGTGCTTGTCCTGACCGTCATAGTTGACGAATACCGTCGCGGCGCCGATGTTGGAGTCCTCGCCGATCTCCGCGTCGCCGACATACGAGAGATGCGGGACCTTCGAGCGGTCGCCGACGTTCGCGGCCTTGACCTCGACGAAGCTGCCCACCTTGGCGCCCTCGCCGAGAAGCGTGCCGGGACGGAGGTAGACGTACGGACCGACGCTGGCGTCCGGGCCGACCTCCGCGCGTACGCACACGGCGTTGATGACTGTCGCGTACTCCCCCACGGTGGTGTCGCGCAGCGAACAGCCCGGCCCGACCGCGGCACCGGACGCGAGATGGGTAAAGCCCATGAGCTGCGTATCCGGCTGGATGACCGCGTCGGGCTCGCAGGTGACATGGACGTCGACCCAGGTCGTACGCGGGTCGATGACCGTGACACCGGCACGCATCAGGTCGACGAGGATCCGCTCGTTGAGCAGCCGCCGGGTCTCGGCGAGCTGGACACGGTCGTTGATCCCGAGGATCTCGGTGTGGTCGGCGACCTGGGTGGCGCCCACGCGATGCTCGTCGCCGCGCAGGAGGGCGAACACCTCGGTGAGGTACTCCTCGCCCTGTGCGTTGGCCGTGGACAACCGCTTGACCGCCTCGGCGAGCAGCGAACCGTCGAAAACGTACACGCCGGAGTTGATCTCGCTGATCGCGCGCTGGCCGGGCGTCGCGTCCTTCTCCTCGACGACCTCGTGGACGGCCCCGCCGTCGTCCCTGACGATCCTGCCGTAGCCGGTGGGGTCGGGCACCTCGGCGGTCAGGGCGGTCATGGCGTTGCCGTCCGCCTCGTGGCCCTCGAGGAGCGCGGCCATGGTCTCGGTGCGCAGCAGCGGTGTGTCGGCGTACGTGACGAGGGTGGTGCCTTCGGGGGCGCCGACCGTCTCGATCGCGGTGCGAACGGCGTGCCCGGTGCCGTTCCGCGGGTCCTGTACCACGGGGATGACCGAAGGGTCCACCTCCGCGAGGTGGGCGGCGACGGCCTCGCGGCCATGGCCGACGACCACGATGACCTGCTCAGGGTCGAGACCCTGAACCGCAGCGAGGACATGGCCCAGCATGGACCGCCCGCACAGGTCGTGCAGGACCTTCGGGGTACGGGACTTCATGCGGGTGCCCTCACCGGCGGCGAGGACGATGACCGCGGCCGGCCGGCTGACGCTCACTCAGGAGCCTCCTCGAGGCGCTGACGGCACGGAAAGGGCCCGACGGATCGCGGCGCACGGCCCCCGACGACCGACACGGCATGCGTCACGACGCTGTCACACCCCGACACCCGCAGGATAGCGTCGCACCGTCCGATCGCCACCCCGGGCAACCACCCAACCAATGACGACCCAAACCGGACAGCTCCGCTGACTGGACTCGAACCAGTACAACTAGGACCAAAACCTAGCGGGCTGCCAATTACCCCACAGCGGACCGCATTACGTAACGAAACCATCCAGACCAGACATCCTGCCCTGCTCCTTGACCCTGCCCACGATACCGTCCCAGCATCGCCCCGAAGGCCCATCCTTCGATGCGCCGGTACAGCTCTGCGCTCTTGAGGACCCTGACCTGCAGGCAACCGTGGTGCAGCGCCCCCGCCATGAGTAGGTCACGAGCGGACAGATCCCCGATGTCCCGCGCAGCCCCGAGCTTGGTCTGTTGGCGCTCCCCTTCGCGGCGTCTGAGGAGCGCCGCCCATCGGCCGCGCCACATCGCCGCGACCCGCTCCTGATCATGACCGCCAGGACAGGAGGGGACATCTATGTCGCGAGCCCAGAGCGAGCACGAGGGTGACCATCCCGCTGCACGCGCTGTGCCTGACCCCGCCGTGGCCACGCTCCGAACGAGCGCCGCGCGGGAGCCACCCGCGGGGAGCGTCCGACGCGCATGCGAGGACGGTGCTGCGCAGCCGTAGATTCCTCGTCCTGACCGCCGCGATGGCGACCGCCGCGTTCGGGATGTACGCCGCCACCATCAACCTGGTACCGCTGTTCACCGCCCGCGGGATGAGCACCCATCTCGCCGCCCTCGCCCTCGGCCTGTGCGGGGCTGGCCAGGTGCTAGGACGACTCGGCTACGCGCCGCTGAGTAGCCATACCACCCTCGCGTCCGAACGGTGGGGATCCTCGCGGGCGGCGCCGCGAGCGTCTTCGTCCTCGGTGCGCTGTCCGGACCCGTGGCAGCGCTCATCGCCGTCGCGATCGCGGCCGGCGCGCTGCGCGGCATCCACACCCTTCTGCAGGCCACCGCGGTCGCCGACCGATGGGGTACCCGCGCATTCGGCCGCATCAACGGCGTCTTCACGGCGCCCATCACCGCCGTCATCGCGCTCGCACCCGGCGGCGGCTCCCTGCTCGCCGAGCTGCTCGGCGGCTACCCCGTGGCCTACGCGCTGCTGGCGCTCCGCACCCTCACCGCGGCCGCCGCCGCGGCCACGGCCACGGCCGGCGCTCCACCGCGGAGCTGAGCACCAGCCCCGCACACCTATCCTCCGCCGAGCGCCCGCTGCCCGCCGTCGTACACCAGCAACCCGTCGTCGCGCAGCCGCGCCCCTTCGGTCACCGGGTGAGGAACGAGACGGCCATCGTGCATGAGATGGCGTACGGGGGTGTCGCGGGCCAGCCGCACGAAGTCGGCGACGATGCGGCGGTGGCAGCGCCACCAGACGCTCTCGCTGCACATGACCGCGGTCAGTCGCTCCGCCGCCCGCCTGAGCAGCTCGTCGATCGCCTCGACGAAGGCCGGCTCGCGGGTGTAGCCGGCGTACGCGCGGAACGCGTCGTTGCGCCAGATGACGTCAGGCGAGTCCGGGTCGAGCTTGCGGAAGCCGCCGAGCCGCTTCTCCCACCGGTAGGACGGTCCACGCTCGGGCAGCCACGCCTCCAGCTCCTTACGGGCCACGTGCGGGTTGCGGCGGCTGCCCGGTGCCGTGCGAATGTCGACGACCGCCTCGACCGCCGCCCCGCGCAGCAGCTCGACGATGTCATCCGGCCCGGCCGTGCCATGACCGAACGTCATCAGCTCCGTACTCACCCGTTCAGTCTGCCCCGCGAGCGACGCCGGCAGCGCCCCAGGCCGCGGCACGGGGAGGGCGAGCGCCGGGAGGCCGGCGAGGTTCACCGGCTCGGTCAGGACGGCGAGAGAACCGGCCCGTTCGTCCAGCCGTGGCGGGATGCCGACCATCGTGGGCAGCGCGAGCGCGGCGTAGCGCCGCAGCAGCCCGTCGAGCCGCGCGCGGAACGCCCGCCCGCGCCCCCGCGCCGTCGCGACCTCATCCGCGGTGACGTGGGCGCCGCGCTCGATGCGCCGCCGGATGCGGTCGCTCATCCGGTCGCTGGCCGGCAGCAGGTGCTTGTGCGTGACGTACCCCTCGGCCAGCATGATGCGGTCGGTGGCATCGAGTGCCTCCAGCCAGCCGTCCACCGGTCCACGGGTTGACGCCGTCGGCGGTCCGGCAGAGCTCGGTGAGGTTAGTCTTGCCGACGATCCGCGCCCCGGCGGCACGAGCCGTCGCCACGACCGGCGCGTCGTACTCGGCGGGGACCGCCTCGTCGGCAACCGCTGGGCAGGCGACGCTCGTCGGTTCGCCAACGACGTCGAACGCGTCCTTCACCGCGAGCCGCGGTCCCTCACCCGGGGCTTCGAACCGCACGAGCCACGCAGTCATGCACCCATGATCCGCGTCAGCGGTCGGAAAGCGAAGGGCGCTTCGGTCCTGCGCCGCATGATCCGCGTCAATGGTCGCGAAGCGAAGGGTGCTTCCGCCATGGACCGCAGACGCCGACCTCGGCAAGGGTCGACGGTAGCGGCACGTGGCAGGCAAGCTGCCGGCGGGCAGGCCGCGGGGGAGGCCGCGGGCGGCTTCGGCGGCGGCTCGTACGGGCGGAGCTACTCGACCTGCTCGGCGAGGGCCAGCCAGGCGTCCTCGACGCGCTTCTTCTCGTCTCCCAGCTCCCGCGCCTCGGCGTCGAGCTCCAGCAGCTTCTCGTAGTCGGCGGCGTGCGCGGCGAGCCGTTCGTGCAGCTCGGACTCCCGCCGAGTGATCTTGTCGAGGCGTCGCTCCAGGCGCGCCAGCTCCTTCTTGTGCGCCCGCTCCGCACCCGCGGGCTTGCGCCCCTCCCCGGCGCCAGGGCGGACCGGCGGCGCGGCGCGATGCGCACGGATCCGTCGCAGGTAATCGTCGACCCCGCCTGGCAGGTACGACAGCTTCCGGTCCCCGAGGAGCGCCGCGACGTGATCGGTGACCCGCTCGAGGAAGTAGCGGTCGTGGCTCACCACCACGAGCGAGCCCGGCCACCCGTCGAGCAGGTCCTCGAGGTTGGTCAGCGTATCGATGTCGAGGTCGTTCGTGGGCTCGTCGAGGAGCAGCACATTGGGCTCGTCCATGAGCAGCCGGGCGAGCTGCAGCCGGCGCCGCTCGCCACCAGACAGGTCGCGCACGAGCGTCCACTGCCGATTGCCGGCGAAGCCGAGCCGCTCGGCCAGCTGGCTCGCGGTGAGCTCCCGCTTGCCCATCCGGACGACCCGGCGCACCCGCTCCAGGGCCTCCAGGACCCGCATGCCCGGGTCGAGCTCGGCGGCGTCCTGGGACAGGTGCGCGGTGCGGACCGTCGCCCCCGTGACCACCCGCCCGGCGTCGGCCGCCACCTCCCCGGCGAGCAGGCGGAGCAGCGAGGTCTTTCCCGTGCCGTTGACGCCGATCACCCCGACCCGCTCCCCCGGCCCGAGCTGCCAGGTGAAGCGTTCGAGTATCGTGCGGTCCCCCGCGCGCAGAGTCACGTCGCGCAGGTCGTACACGCGCTTGCCGAGCCGGGACGTCGCGAAGCGCGTCAGCTCGACGGTGTCCCGCGGGGCCGGCTCGCCCTCGATCAGCGCATTGGCCGCCTCGATGCGGAACTTCGGCTTGGACGTCCGTGCCTGCGGACCGCGGCGCAGCCAGGCCAGCTCCTTGCGCAACAGGTTGCGGCGGCGTTCCTCGGCCTGGTGGGCGAGCCGGGCGCGCTCGGCACGGGCGAGAACGTACGCGGAATACCCGCCTTCGTACTGGTGCGCCCGGCCACCCTCGACCTCCCACGTCTGGTCGCAGACGGTGTCCAGCAACCAGCGGTCGTGGGTGACGATGACCAACGCGCACGAGCGGCCGCGCAGGTGGCCGGCCAGCCAGTCGACCGCCTCGATGTCGAGGTGGTTGGTCGGCTCGTCGAGAACGATCAGGTCGTGTTCGGGTACGAGCACCCGCGCGAGCGCGACCCGACGGCGTTCCCCACCCGACAGGCGCCCGACGCTCGCGTCGAGCCCGCCCGCGAGCAACGGCGCGTCGAGCCCCCCGAACAGGCCCTCGACAACCTCGCGTACCCGCGGGTCGCCCGCCCAGCGGTGCTCCGCGACATCACCGAGCACGACCTCGCGTACCGTACGGCCGTCCCCCACCTCCTCGCGCTGCGGCAGGTAGCCGACGCGCAGGCCGCGGGCGTGCGTGACCCGCCCGGCGTCCGGAGGGGAAGTCCCGGCGAGCACGGTGGCGAGCGTCGTCTTGCCGCCGCCGTTGCGGCCGACCACGCCGATCCGCTCCCGCGCCGCGACGCCGAGCGACACGCCGTCGAGCAGCACGGTCGTGCCGTACGACTTCCTGACGTTCTCGAAGTTGATGAGATTCACCGGAGCAGAGGATACGGGGCGTGGGCGCTGTCCTCTCATCCGCGGACCGGGCCGCCGTCGCCGCCGGTCATCGTGCCTCGGTCACCCGGGCCCCCGCCACCGGCCCGTACGCTCGCAGGACGGCACGCGCGACCCCCGCCTCGGCGATCGCGTCGGCGACGCTACGGGCCCGCGACTCCGAGCGGACCAGGAAAGCGCACGTCGGACCCGACCCGGACACGAGGGCACCGGGAGCGCCCGCCGCGCGGCCGGTGTCGAGTACCCGCCGCAGCCCCGGCCGCAGGGCGAGCGCGGCCTCCTGCAGATCGTTGGCGAGCATCGGCCCGAGGGCGGACGCATCGCCGGCGCGCAGGACCGCGAGGAGCGCCTCGCACGCCTCGGGGGGCTCGGCCTGTTCGTCTCGTTCGGCCCGCAGCCGGTCACACTCGGCGTACACCCGTGCCGTCGACAACCCGTCGTCGAACACGGCGAGCACCCAGTGAAACGTCCCACCGACCGGCAGCGCGGTGAGCCGCTCGCCCCGCCCGAGGCCGACGGCGGTGCCGCCGAGCAGCGCGAACGGCACGTCGCTGCCCAGCGCGGCGGCCAGCGCGTGCAGCCGGTCCGGGCCGAGACCCGTACCCCACAGCGCGTCGCAGGCCACGAGTGCGGCGGCCGCGTCGGCGCTCCCGCCTGCCATGCCGCCCGCTACCGGGATCGTCTTACGGATCCCCAGCTCCACCCCGGGGGAGCGGCCGACCTCACGGGCCAGCAGGGACGCCGCGCGGGCGGCGAGGTTGTCGTCGCCGGTCGGTACGCCGCTCGTCTGGGCGCCCTGGACGACCACCCGGACGCGGTCGGCGGAACGCGCGCTCACCTCGTCGCAGACGGAGACGGCGTGAAAGACGTTGACGAGCTCGTGGTAGCCGTCGGCGCGGCGCGGACCCACCCGCAGCTGGAGGTTGATCTTCGCGGGGACGCGTACGGTCACCTGCCGCACGGAGACGCCGCTTGACCCTGTCACGGCCCACGATGGTACGCGGCGCGGGGGAGCCGCTCGGCGAGGCGGGCGAAGTCCGCCACCGTGAGGGTCTCGCCCCGGGCGGCGGGCTGGATGCCGGACGCGCGCAGGGCCTCCTCGGCGAGCGCGGCGGATCCGGCGAACCGCGCGAGAGCGCCGCGCAGCGACTTGCGGCGCTGCGCGAACGCCGCGTCGACGAGCGCGAACACCTGGGTGCGGTCGACCTTCGACGGCGGCGGGCGGCGGGTCAGCGCGACCAGGGCGGAGTCGACGTTCGGCGTGGGCCAGAAGACGTTGCGGCTCACCGTACCGGCCCGGCGCGCGGCGGCGTACCACCCCACCTTGACAGAAGGCACGCCGTACGTCCGGCTGCCGGGGCCCGCGGCCAGCCGGTCGGCGACCTCGGACTGCACCATCACGAGTCCGCCGCGAAGCGACGGCAGCAGCTCGAGCAGGTGCAGCAGGACGGGGACGGCGATGTTGTAGGGAAGGTTCGCGACCAGCGCGGTCGGGGAGGGCCCCGGCACGGCGTCGAGGCGCGTGGCGTCGGCGTGCAGCACGTCGAGACGGTCGGCGTACGCCGGCGCGCGTTCCCGGACCGTGGCCGGCAGGGCGCGGGCGAGCGCGGCGTCGACCTCGATCGCGACGAGCCGCCGAGAGGCGGGCAGCAGGGCGAGAGTAAGCGCGCCGAGGCCGGGACCGACCTCGACCACGACGTCGTCGGGGCGGACGTCCGCGACCCGTACGAGCCGCCGGATCGTGCCGGGGTCGACGACGAAGTGCTGTCCGAGCGTCTTACGCGGCCGCAGGCCGAGCCGGTCGGCGAGCGTACGGGCGTCGACCGGGCCGAGCAGCGCCGGCCCGGGCGGGGCGGTCATGACGGCAAGTGTGGCACGCAATGTGAGACGCGGAGCGTCGCCGAAGCGTGATCCGCTTCCGCGGTCGGGATGGTGAGCTCACCGCGTATCTGGACCACGTAAGCGGATCTTGGTGGGGTGGCTGGCGCGGCATCCCGTCAGCGCGGCCTCGATCGGGTCGGGCCCCGGCTCGGCGTACTCCGTCAGTCGAAGAGGTGCGAGCCACAGACCGGCCACTGACCTGCCCCGCTGCGCTCGTACAGCAGCTGCGCACGGTAGGTCTGCTCGTCCGCTCCCCAGTCCGTCGGCTCACCCTCCCCGCCGACGGACTGCCAGGTGGAGACCGAGAACTGGTAGAGCCCGTAGTAGGGCCCCGCGGGGTTGACCGCGTCGGGGTCGCCGCCCGACTCGCACTCGGCGAGCGCCGACCAGTTCAGGTCGGCGGCGTCAGGGACCTCACGCGCCTTCGTGCCGACCTCGACGATCTTCGGACGCGGTTTGCGGGCGACCATGTGGGCGATCACCTCACGGTGCTTGCGGCCATCCTCGATCACAACCCCAGTGACGATCTTCTTCAGCCCCGGACGCCCCTCCTGAGCCACCTTGGTCTTGCCGGTGAACAGATCTCCGCTCTTGTGCTTGACTGTGTCGTAGGGGATATTTTCCACCTTGACCTGCGGCTCGCCCGCGAGCAGGCGGATCTTGATGACCTGGCCGTCGTGGGGTTTGGAGTCGAGGTCGGCGCTGACCCGGTCGTGTGGCCCCAGCTTGATGCCCGCCTGGTCGAGCACCCCGCGGATCGTCGGCGCCGTCGTGGTCGTCCGCAGCCGGGTGCCGCCGAGGACGAGGCTGACCCGGTGCGGGTAACGCACCTTGAGGGAGAATCCGGACAGCGGGAGCCGCCTCGAGCGCGAGACGGAGAGGACCGCGTGCTCGGCGTCCATGTGGAGCTGCTGGAGCGCTTCCTGCACGGTCGTGGCCGTCACCCAGTATGTGCGCGTCTTGCCGTCGACCGTGAGCCGCAGCTTGCGGGCGTGCCGGACGACGACACGGTCGCCCTGGTCGAGAACCGCTCCAGGATCGGGCGCGACGATGTCACGCCGCCCGACCTCGACGCCGGAGTTGGCGAGGACCTCGTGGACCGACGAGGCGAAGGTGTGGATCCGCTTGCTCTTGCCGTCGACGGTCAGCGTGACCGTCTTGTTCATCGTGACGAACGCGGTCGTGGCTCCGACCAAGACGGCCGTGACCACGGCGTACAGGAGAATGGCCCCCGGACTGCGTCGCACGCCACTCCAGGCCTCGCAGGTCCCGGGCAGGAGCGCGGCGACCTGGGCGGGACGTGCTCACGGCACGTCGCCGGTCAGGTGACGGCCCGATCCCGGCTAACAGAACCCGCACGGTAACGAAGTGATCACCCACCCCACCACCGCGACACGGAAACTGGCCGATATGTGCCGAGACATCCGCGTGTCGCAGACGCGATCTTCCCGTGATCACTCACGACCGGCGCTCGGTGGGTCGAGCGTGTCGCCGAACTCGGCGAGAAAGCGCTCGATCATCCGCCGCTCTGGCGCGTCCAGGGTCCACGCCGGGTCACGGCACCGGTCCGAGCCGAACCATCCGCGCGCGACCGAGATCGCCTTCTCCGCGGCCACGATCAGCTCCACGTGCTGCATCCAGTACGAGACGTACGGAAGCAGGCGGCCATGCGACGCCCGCGCCCCCTCCTCGTCGCCGCGCTCCCAGAGCTCCCAGATCCGCTGGTAGATCCCGACGAAGGAACAACCCGGGCTGTACGCCCACCGCGCCGCGCGCCAGGGCGTCAGGGAGCTGGACGCCGACGTACCCCACGAAGCTCGGCAGCGACACCGGCTCGGCGGCGAGCTCGCCGATCAACCGCCCCGGCGGCTCCGACTCGACCTTGACGCACCGCACGTTCGGGTGGTCGACGGCCAGCCGCTTGATCGTCGCCGCGTCCAGGCCCGTCCCGGTCAGCGCGGGGCG
>JBOHCT010000155.1:0-10625 GCA_050699055.1 Streptosporangiaceae bacterium
CTACAGGGGCTCCGTTGCACTTCCCGGCCACGACACGCAGCCCCTACCAGATCGTGATCACCGCCACCGCCCGCCAAACCCGGCAGCCCTAGCGGCTACGCCTCACAACTTTGCGCACCGCCGTGCGCTGGCTCCCCCTCCAACTCGACCTTGCCAGTGTGCCCGTTCGAGAAAGGCGACGATAGACCCTTCGACTTTGTAGGATTTTGGGGGAACCTCGGGGTAACGGCGGCTTACGGCGCGGGGAAGGACGCGGAGATGGCGGCCGACAGCGGCCCGGGTCCTCGGGGTAATGGCGCGGCCGCGCGCGACGACGCCGCGAACGGCTCGGCGTTCCAGCGGACGTTCGATGAACCGCTGGAGAGGTTTCTCGACCTCGACACCTGGCATTCCGGCGCCGACCTCACCGATGTGTACGCGAGGCTGCAGCGCGACCTCGAAACGAGCGTCGACGAGGCCGTGCGCGAGGAGGACACGGTCGCCGCGACGTTGCGGGAACACTTCTTCCACGAGCTGAAGACCGGCGCGCGACGCCGGAAGCCGCCGCTCGCCGGCCGCTGGGCCGTGGGCATCGACGATATCGAAAGGGTCCACAAAGGCGCGCTCTTCACCGGCGACGTCGAGGCCTGCGACGGGGTCGTTCAGGTGCACGACTCGCTCGCGCTCACCGTGCTCCAGTTCGGCGTCGGCCTCATCGGCTACCGCGGGAACGAAGGGACGTGGTCGTCGCGGCTGTTCCGCCGCGACCTGTCCGGCGGCCCGCCCGACGCCTACGAGGAGGCCATGAAGCTGCTGGCCGAGCGCGACCGGGGCGCGGGCGACAGCCACGGCGAGGTGGTGGAGCTCGGTCGCCGGGGGCTCGCGACGTTCGCCCAGCGCGCGGTCCTCGCGCGGCGCTCGACCGCCCGCTGGCGGATGGGCAAGGGCAGCCCCGCGCCGTACGAGCTGCTCACCGGGTCGGGGGCGATGCGGCTCGTCGAGCCCGCGGTCGAGGTGCTCCGCGAGCTGCTGCTCGGACACCGCCAGTTCGTGTTCGTCCCGTACGCGCAGCGCCAGCGGGGGCTGCTGACCATCGGCAACGCCCTGCGGCCGCTGGAGTTCGCGGTGGTGCACCTGCTGCGCTCGGAGATCGAGGACGTCGTCGAGCAGGGCCACCTGCGCGGCCGGCAGCGGGAGGTCGCGAGGGCCTTCGTCGAGGACGCCGGCTCGCACGTGGCGATCGGCGTGTTCCGGGCGTCGCGTACCGCGCCGCCACGGGTGTTCTACGCGCCCGCCGAGCGCGAGCTGTGCGCGCAGGCCGCCACGATCGCGCTCGCAGACGCCGTGCTGCAAGAGCACCGCGGGTACCCGCTGCTGCTGGACATGGCTCGCCACTTCTGCGGCACGGCCTTCGGCCGCGCGGAGTTCGAGGGACCGATCCAGGCCGCGTACGCCGCGCACGACCACGCCATCGCCTACCTGTCAGAGATGTGATCGGGGGCCGCGACATGTCCGAGAGCCCGGTGCCGCTCGGCGACCGCGACGACTACGAGGGGGGCGTCGCCCCCGTGCCCCAGGCGTACCTGGAGCCGATCACCGACGACTCGCGCCTCGACCTGCCGGACCCGGACGCGGTCGGGCGGACGATGTTCGACGCGCCGGGCGCCGAGGACGGCTCGGTGACGGTCCTGCTGCCGAAGGAGGAGATCAGGAAGGTACCGCTGCAGTCGCTGGTACGGATCGCCTCGCGCGAGGACGGGCGCGCGTACCTCGGCATCGTGGTGTCGGGGCCGTTCGCCGAGCCGGACGGGCTGCGGGCGGACGCGAACGTCATCGTCACGACCTCAGTGCGCGGCGGCATCTTCATGCCCCGCTACCACGGGCGGGTGCGGGTCGAGATCCTCGGCGAGGAGAAGGGCGGGCGGCTCGTCCCGCCGCGGTTCCGGCCGCTGCCGAACAGCCCCGTGCGCATTCTCGAGGTCGAGGACAGGGCGCGGGCGCTGCAGGCGTACGGCGACCTGCGGATCGGTACGGTGCTCGGCGACGATGACGTCCAGGTCGGCATCCCGTCCACCAGCAAGGCGGTGCTGCCGCGCCACCTCGCCGTGCTCGGCACGACGGGCGGCGGCAAGTCGACCACGATCGGGACGCTCGTCTCCCAGGCGGGGCGGGCGGACATGGCGGTGGTGCTGCTCGACACGGAGGGCGAGTACGTCCACCTCGGCGAGCCGACCGACGCCGCCGCGATGATCGAGGCGCTTTCCGGGCAGGGGATGGCGCCGGCGGGCGTACCGAACACCCGCCTCTACCACCTGGTCGGGACCGAGACCGCGAACCCTGGGCATCCGGCGCGTACGACGTTCGGACTGTCCTTCGAGCAGCTGTCGCCGTACGCGGTCGCGGAGATCGTCGACATGAGCGACCCGCAGCAGGAGCGGTTCATGAAGGCCGTCGACGTCGGCAAGCAGGTGCTGCGGGACCTCAAGATCTTCCCGCGTACAGACGAGGACGAGCGGCGGATCCTGGAGCTGAACGAGTTCGAGGAGGGGTACCCGGACCTCACGCTGTCGCGGCTCATGGACATCGTCAGGGCGTTCCTCGCGCACGTGGAGAAGGCTCCGGACACCTTCCAGCCGTTCAACCCGGAGTTCCGAGAGCCGCGCGCGAGGGAGGCGATCCTCCGCCGGGTCGCGAACGCGCAGTCGCACACGCCGGTGAGCTGGCGTTCCCTCCTCGGTCGGCTCTGGCGGCTGCACCGGCTGCGGATCTTCGACCAGCCCAAGAACCCGCCGCTCACCTACGCCGAGCTCCTCGGCCGGGGCAAGGTCTCGATCATCGACCTGTCCGACACCGATTCGCCGCAGCTCAACAACATCGTCATCGCCGACATGCTGCGGGGCATCCAGCGGACACAGGACGAGGCGTACCAAAAGTGGGAGCGGGGCAGCCGGGGCGTCGAGCCGGTACGCGTCATGCTCATCATCGAGGAGGCACACGAGTTCCTGTCGGCTGGGCGGATCACCAAGATGCCCGTGCTGTTCGAGCAGGTGAGCCGGATCGCGAAGCGCGGGCGCAAGCGGTGGCTCGGGCTTGTGTTCGTCACCCAGCTGCCGCAGCACCTGCCCCGCGAGGTGCTCGGGCTCGTCAACAACCATGTCCTGCACAAGATCACCGACGAGGGCGTGATCCGCGGGCTGCGGGGCACGATCCCAGGTATCGACGAGGGGCTGTGGCGGCGGCTCCCGGCGCTGGCGCCCGGCCAGGCGGTGGTGTCGTTCACGCACATGACCCGCCCGCTGCTCGTCTCCGTCGACCCCTCGCCCTGCCGCCTGCGCATGATCGACTGAGCGACGGCTCGTGCGCGGTGGACACGGGCGCTTGCCAGCCCGCTCGGCGACACGAGACGGGCCACTCCCGTACGACCGGTCCCAGCACCGCGGGGCCCTCGCTCCCCACCTGACAGCCATTATTGGGCATAGACCCAACCCGCCCATTCCTCGACGTCGACCGCCATGACCGGCCCGCCGCCCGGGTCGCCGCCGAACTGAGGATACTTGGCGCCGAGCAGCTGCCTGGCGCGCTCGCGCTCCGGACCCTCGTCGACGGAGCGACCGGTGCCGCGCAGCCGCACCCACCAGATGGCGGCCCAGTCCTCGTCGTAGTCGTCGAAAAGCACGGTGACCCTGGGGTCGCGGGCAAGGTTACGCAGCCGCTTAACCGGACGCGACCCGGCGTCGGTCGCCGAGTACAGCGTGTCCCCGTCGAGGGCGAACACGATCGGCACGAGGTGCGCCCGACCGTGCTCGTCGATCGTGCCCACCCGAGCCACTCGGGCTCGCGCGGCTCGCTGTCGTATCTCCGCTTCGTCCACGCCGCGATCCTCTCAAGCCTGCGGCGAACCGATCGAGGGGACCGCCCCCGGGGTAGCCGCCAGCCCCGTGTCGTATTCGACTTCACGGTCGCGGGCGGGAAGATCGTCGAGATCGATCTGCTGGCGGACCCGACACGACTCGGCCAGCTCGACGTGGAGCTTCTCGACAGGTGACGCACGTCCCTCGGCCGCGGGCGCGCGATTCCCGGTAGCCGCGTGCCGCGAAGGGCCTCATCCCCGATCGCCCGGTGGACCCGTACCAGGGGATCCGCCGGGACGATGCTCAGCGGCGATGTCGAGGCGTCTGGATGGAAGTCCAGGCCGGCGGGGAGTTGTATCGCTGAAACTCGAAAGGACGACCCTCTCCCCAGCCTGCTGCTCCAAGTACTCGAGGTCGGCCGCCGGAACGAGCGCGACCAACGGTCTGCCGTGCCGGGTGAGCACGACCCGCTCCCCGCTGTAGCCGACGCGGTTCACGAGCTCCGCCAGGTCGGCTCTGGCTTGCGTCACCGGGATCTCTCGTGCCATGCTGCAATCCTAACGTTCTGTACGTTTTTTACGTAACGTACGTTCTAGCCTGGACCAGCGGAGGAAGCATGGGAGAGACGGACCAGCACCAAACCGCGGCGAGGGTCGGCGGCGGCCACACGAGAACGTGGAACGCCCTGGACGGCCCCGCCAGCCGATACGTCATGCCGTCGTTCACCGAGCGGACGTCCTTCGGCGTCAAGGAGCTAAACCCCTACAGCCGGCTGTTCGAGGACCGCATCATCTTCCTCGGCGTACAGATCGACGACGCGTCGGCCAACGACGTCATGGCCCAGCTGATCACGCTCGAGGCGCTCGACCCCGACCGTGACATCAGCGTCTACATCAACTCCCCCGGCGGCTCGCTCACCGCGCTCCTGGCCGTCTACGACACTCTGCGATACGTACGTCCTCAGATTGAAACGACCTGTATCGGGCAGGCCGGCTCCGCCGCTGCGGTCCTGCTCGCCGCCGGCACACCAGGCAAGCGGGCGGCGCTGACAAACTCCCGGATTCTCCTCCACCAGCCGTCCCTCGACGCCGGATACGGCCAGTTCAGCGACCTCGAGATTCAGGCGGGCGAGATCCTGCGTAACCGTCGGCTCCTGGAAACAATCATCGCTACCCACACCGGCATGCCCGAGGAACAGGTGCGGCGCGACATCGACCGCGACATGATCCTGACGCCCGACCAGGCCAAGGAGTACGGCCTCATCGACGAGATCCTCACGGCCCGCAAGAAGGAACCCGCGCCATCCCGGTGACCCCGCTTCCGGGACGCGCGGTGCGCCCGCCCGTTTCAGGAGATCGACGACGCCGAGGTGGGCGTCGATTGGCGGGAGCGGCGCGCGGTCGAGGCCGAGGGAAACGACCCGGCCAGGCCGCGGCTGCGGTCGGTCGGCGGCACCGACCTGGCCGCCGTCACGGTTGCCGGCCTGGACCTGCGCTCTTGTCGGTTCCTCGGCTCGCACAACCTGGACGGGCTGCGGGTCGAGGGTGACACGGTCTTCGGGTACGCCCCGGCCGGATGGCGGTGGGCGACCCGTCGGACGATCGCCGAGGAGCATCACTGGCGTTCGCTGTACGCGCGGCACCGGCGTCGGGCCTGGTACCTGCCGCCATACAGGGCCGGGAACCCGTCGGGCGCGGCCGGCGAGTACGTGCTGCTGTGGCTGTACTGGTTCTTCTCCGGGTACGGGCTGCGCGCGTGGCGTGCGCTGAGCGCGTTCGCGGTGGCCGTCCTCCTCGCCACGGCCGCCTTCACGCTGAGCGGGTTCCCAGCGACGGAGCCACAC
The DNA here is from genome assembly GCA_050699055.1 of Streptosporangiaceae bacterium. Lineage (GTDB taxonomy): Bacteria > Actinomycetota > Actinomycetes > Streptosporangiales > JBOHCT01 > JBOHCT01. The sequence continues at coordinate 5,674 of JBOHCT010000155.1, forward strand.
GGGTTCGGCGCGGCGCTGCGGTTCAGCCTGCGTGCGTCGGTCTCGCTGCTGCACGACGACAACGAGGACCAACCGCTCACGGCGGCCGGGGAGTGGACGGAGCTGGCGCTGCGCCTGATCGGCCCGCTGCTGCTCGGCCTGGCGCTCATCTCCCTGCGCGGCCGCGTCAAACGCTGCCCCCTGGTAGACGGGTCCCTGCGGATGAGCACGTAGCTCAGGAAGCTGTCCCGACGACCCGGGCTCGCCGGGTGGTTAGCCGATGCCGCTGAGAACCTGTTTGCGGACCGCCCGGGCTCCCGACCCGAACGTCCGAGGGCCGAGGACCACGGCCCGCCGCCTCTCCGCCGGCCTGCGGGCGGTGTACCTGTGACAGTGAGTTAGAGGCGCTGGCCGAGTAGATGGGCAGTGAGCGCGGCCCGGGCGTCCTCTTGCACCATGTGGCCGGCGTTCTCGATCCAGGAGAACGAGGCCTGCGGGATGCGTGCACGCAAGAGGTCGGCGTACTCGCTCGGCAGCCAGGCGTCGTCTCGGCCCCACAGGATGCGCCATGCTCGCCGCCGATACTCCTGGTGCGATCGTCAACACCAGCAGCGTCGGCGGCCTCGGCGGCGGTGCCCGTCTGAGCACCTATTCAGCCACCAAACACGCCGTGATCGGCTTGACCCGCAGTGCAGCCCACGACTATGGAGCAGACCGACTGCGTATTAGCGCGATCGCGCCCGGCACCACCGACACCGCCATGATCACCGCCTGGAAACAGCGCGAGCCCGACATCACCCAGCGGCTCGACGCCATGACACCACTCGGACGCGGCGCCCGCCCCCGCGAGATCGCGGAAGCCGCGGCCTGGCTACTCAGCGACCGCGCCTCCTATGTCACCGGCGCCATCCTCGCGGTCGACGGCGGAATGACAGCCTGACGAGACTCGTCCGCAACTCCCGGGTTCAGCGTGGCGCTCGCCGAAGCCACCGGGTGAGTCAGCGGCTACGGCGTCCGTTCACCGATCCGTCAGCGGACGCGAGCTTCGGCCGACGGGTCGGCGATCTTCGCGGCGGCCAGCCAGGCCGTCAGGCGTGGTAGCGGGTGCCGCGGGCGTGACCGGTACGGCGGACAAGGCCGGCGTCCATGAGCGGCCGCAGGCCGGCGCGGACCTCGGACGCCGGCCGGCCGAGCGCGTCGGCCAGCTCCTGGCTGGTCGCGGACCCGCGCTCGCGCAACGCGGCCAGTAGCGGGTCGTCGCCCGCCTCGTCGGGCTCGGACGCCAGCCGCCACGCGAGGTCGGCGGCGGCCCGTACGGGTTCCTCCAGCAGGTCCCCGGCCGCACCAGCCTCGGCGAAGCCCGGGACCGGCCCCAGCCGGCGCAGCACGGCGACGGGCTCCTCGGGCTCGTGCGGGTGGACCCGTACAGCGCCGAGATCGCCCCGCGCCTCGTACAGGGCCGACGCCGACAGCGACGAGATCGCGACGCCCTGCTCCTCCGAGCCGCCGTCGAGGGCCGCCGCCTCGCCGCCGGAGCGGGCCGCCCGCAGTTGCGCGAGCAGCGCGCCGCGCTCGCGGCCGCGCAGGGCCGGGAGCAGGAACGGGTCGGCGTCGAACGTCTGCGCCAGCACGTAGTGGACGGCGGCGACGTGCTTGCACGGGTTGGCGACGTCCGGGCAGGAGCACCTGGTCCGCAGCTCGCCGGCGTGCGGGAACAGCGAGAGCCCACAGTCGGCGAGCACGTCGTCGACGTCGTCGGGCATCCGCCCGTCGAGCAGCGCGGCCGCGTGCCGCAGCTGCCCGGCCAGCGCGCCGACGATGTCCGCCCACTCCTCGTCGTCGAAGACCGGCAGCCGCAGCGTCACCCGGTACGGGCTGGCCCGCCTGCCCTGCACCCGCGCCGTCACCAGGCCGGGCCGTACGACGAGGTCGTGGACGGTGCCGCGGCGGGCGTACGTACGGCCGCGGGGCAGCCGGTTACGATACACCGCGCCGAGCGCCTCGAGCGCCGCGATCCAGCGCTGACCCCACCAGGTGAGCCCGAAGCGGGTGCGAGTCACCATGAGGCGGCCTCCAAAGTGAGCATCGCAGCACAGCGAGGAGCGGGGTCCCCGCGGAAACGCGGAGCGTTTTCGTGGGGTGCAGCAGCGAAGCGGAGGAGGCCGCCGGGGGACACGGCCATCAGGCCGCCTCCTCGACGTCGGCGACGTCGGCGGTCGACAGCGAGACGAGGTCGCGCAGCTCGGTGTCGGACAGCTCGGTGAGCCACGTCTCGCCGGCGCCGACGACCGCGTCGGCCAGGCCGCGCTTGTCCTCCAGCAGGTCGGCGACGCGCTCCTCGAGCGTGCCCGCGGTAACGAGCTTGTGCACGTTGACGCCGCGCGTCTGCCCGATCCGGTACGTACGGTCCGTCGCCTGGTCCTCGACGGCCGGGTTCCACCAGCGGTCGTAGTGCACGACGTGGGTGGCCCGGGTCAGGTTGAGGCCGGTGCCGCCGGCCTTCAGCGACACGATCAACACCGGCGGGGCGTCGTCGTCGGTCTGGAACGCCTCGACCATAGCGTCGCGCTTGGCCCGGCGCACCCCGCCATGCAGGAACGGCACCTCCGGCAGCCCGAGCGTCGCCCGCAGGTGGTGGGCGAGCAGCTCGCCCATCTGCCGGTACTGCGTGAACACCAGTGCGCGCTCGTCGCCCTCGACGACCTCGGCGAGCATCTCGGTCGCGCGGACGAGCTTGCCGGAGCGGCCGCGCAGCGGGCCGGGCTCGCCGAGGTACTGCGCGGGGTGGTTGCAGATCTGCTTCAGGACAGTGAGCAGCTTGAGGACCCGTCCCCGGCGCTCGATGCCCCCGCCGAGACCCTCGTCGTCGAGGATCGTGGCGACCGCGGCCTGGTACAGGGTCGCCTGCTCGCGGGTGAGGGTGCAGGCGACGTTGGCCTCCTGCTTGGGCGGCAGGTCGGCGGCGACGGCGGGGTCGGTCTTCACCCGGCGGACCATGAACGGCGCGACCAGCCGCCGCAGGCTCGCGGCGGCGTCGGGGTCGCGCCAGCGCTCGACCGGGACGGCGTAACGCTCCTTGAACCGCTCGAACCGCCCAAGCAGGCCGGGGTTCAGGAATTCCATGATCGACCACAGCTCGGACAGCCGGTTCTCCACCGGCGTACCGGTGAGGGCGAGGCGCGCCTGCCCGGGCAGCCGGCGCGCGGCCCGCGCCCCCTGCGATGCCTGGTTCTTGACCTGCTGCGCCTCGTCGAGCACGACCACGTCCCAGGGCACGTCGGTGAGCAGGTCGACGTCGCGGCGCAGCAGTGGGTAGCTCGTGATCGTCACGGCGCCAGGGGCGAACGCCCCTGGGGTGTCCGCGCGATCGCTCCCGTGGTGGCGTTGGACTGGCAGCTTGGGGGCGAAGCGCGCCAGCTCACGCTCCCAGTTGCCGACCACCGAGGTCGGGCAGACGACGAGGTGGGGGCGGTCGCCGGCGCGGTCGGTGAGCAGCCCGATGGTCTGCAGGGTCTTGCCGAGCCCCATGTCGTCGGCGAGCAGCGACCCGAGCCCCAGCTCCGCCATGGTCTGCAACCACGCGACCCCACGTGACTGGTAGTCGCGCAGCGTCGCCTCGACGCCGTCGAGCCGCGGATCCCTGGCGCCCTCGGCGGTACGCAGCCGATCGACGAGCGCAGCCAGAGCGTCCTCGGCGACGACCTCGACCGTACCGAGCTCTGGATCCTCCCGCTCACCCGTCAGCGCGGCCGACAGCGCCTCGACGCCGGATAGCGTCCCGTCGCCGCCGGACAGGTCGGCGAGCTTGACGGCCTCGTCGGGGTCGACCCGTACCCACTGGCCCTTCCAGCGCACCAGCGGCTGCTTCAGCGCCGCGATCTCCGCGAACTCCTCGGGCGTCAGCGTCTCGTCGCCGAGGGCGACCTCCCAGCGGAACGTCGCGAGCTTCTCCTCCGTCAGGCCCGCGCTGGTGATGCCCTGGCCGGGGTCGGTGACGGGCGTGCCGACCCGCAGCCTGGCGCGCAGCTTCCGGGCGCCGTGCGCGGTCAGCTCGGCGGGCAGCATGACCCCGAGCCCCGCCGCCGCAAGGCCACGCGAGCCCTCGGTCAGGAAGTCCGCGGCCTGGCCCGGGTCGAGCTCCAGCCGCGACGGACGCGCCTCCGACAGGCTCGCGTCGATCGGAGGGAACAGCCGCGCCGCCTCCGCGAGGCCGCGTACGAGCGTCTCCTGCGGGTCGCCGACCTGCCGGCCAAGCACCTTCATGGTCGCCGAGCCGACGTCCCACACCTCCTCCGCCGGCACGACGAGGCTCGGGTCGTCGGCGGCCTGCAGGAGGTACGCGAGCGGCCACGGCGCGTCCGGGTCCGCCGCCTCCGGCGTGTCCAGCCGCAGGGAGAGGCGGGCGGCGGCCTGGTCGTCGCGGCCCGCCAGCGGCGCGGCCCACCGCGCGAGATCGTCGAGCAGCGCCTGCTCGCCGTCGGGCAGCTCGACACGCGGGTCGTTCCCGGTGAGGGCACTCGCCCACTGCCGCGGCCATGCTGGTGCCGCGATCCCGCCTCGGGTCCCTCCCGTACGGGCGCAGGCGTCGGCCACCGCGTCGCAGAACGCCGCGAGCAGCTCGCCGGCCGACCATGCCCGCTCCTCGTCCCCGTCGAGCAGCAGCGCGTGCGCCGCAGGTGGGAAGGTATCGGCCAGCCTGCGCAGGCGCCCGTCCCCAGCCGGGGCGAGATGCCATTCCGCGACCCCCGCCCCCGGCCCGGCCGGCCGCAGCGTCGGGACGACGTGGCCGGCCGCTGCCAGCTCGAGCGCGAGCTTCGCGGCGAGGCTCCAGGCGATCAGCGAGTCGCCCGGCCGCTGCCAGCCCGGCCAGGCGTCGGGTGGCGGCAGCGTCGCCAGCGACCGGGCCGCCGGCAGGATCGGGACGACACGGGAGGGCACCTCCGCGGCGGCGACCCGCGTACGCGCCCGCTGGC
>JBOHCT010000156.1:0-10536 GCA_050699055.1 Streptosporangiaceae bacterium
CTCGGACTCGTCGTACTCCGCGGCCAGCGGGGCGACGACCTCCCTCGCGAAGCGCTCGACCGTCTCGCGGAGGGCCTCGTGCTCGTCGTCGAGCCGATAGTCCAACACCTCGACACTCCCCAAGCGACGTACAGGAAACAATGCCAGCACCGATGCCGGACCGACAGAAATCCGCCCGCGGGCCCGGGACGACCGGGCAGAATCAGTCGTCCATGGGCACGATCGTCTCACTGAACGAACACCTCGCCGCCAGGCGGAGGGGTCCGCTGGGGTTGCTCACCGCGGTCTACCTCACGTTTCGCCAGCTCATCCACGAGGTGACGAAGTTCGGCCTGGTGGGGGCGACCGGCGCGGTCATCGACATCGGCGGCAACAACCTGCTGCACTTCGGCCTCGGCGCGGGACCCCTCACCTCGAAGACGATCTCGCTCACCGCGGCAGCGACGTTCGCCTACGCCGGGAACCGGTACTGGACGTTCCGGCACCGCCAGCGCACCAACCTCGCCCGCGAGTACTTCCTCTACTTCGTCCTCAACGGCGTCGGGCTGCTGATCGCGCTGCTCTGCGTCGGCTTCACGGAGTACATACTGAAGATCCACGGTCCGCTCGCCTACAACCTCTCCGCCAACGTCTTCGGGCTCGGCCTCGGCACGCTGTTCCGCTACTGGTCGTACAAGAAGTGGGTGTTCCTGCCGCCGGAGGACCCACCGGTCGACCCGCACACGGGCCTGCCCGAGGCACCGCACGGCACCCGCGAGCCGCCCCCCGACGGCCGTCGACGCGAGGCCCGGTAGCGGTCACACCGGGCTGACGCCGTGGCGGCGCAGTGAGAACACGCGGTCCTTGTCCGCGTACGCGGCGTAGCGGCGCGCGAGCTGGGCGCGCAGGTCCTCCGGCTCGACGATCGCGTCGACCACGAGCTCGCTGGCGAGCCGGACGATGTCGATGTCGGCTTCGTACTCGTCGCGCAGCTTCGCGACGTACGCTTCGCGCTCGGCTTCGTCCTCTATCGTCTGGATCTTGTTGTAGTAGACCGCGTTGACGGCCGCCTCGGCCCCCATGACCGCGATCTTCGCGGTCGGCAGCGCGAGCGTCGCGTCGGGCTCGAACCCCGGGCCGGCCATGGCGTACAGCCCCGCGCCGTACGCCTTGCGTACGATCACCGAGATCTTGGGCACAGTCGCCTCGGACACGGCGGTGATCAGCTTGGCGCCGTGGCGGATGATGCCTTCGCGCTCGACGGCGGTACCGACCATGAACCCTGGTACGTCGGCGAGGAACAGCAGCGGGACGTTGAACGCGTCGCAGAGGTTGATGAACCGCGTGGCCTTGTCGGCCGAGTCGACGAAGAGGACCCCACCTTTGAACATCGGGTTGTTGGCGACGACGCCGACCGTACGGCCGTCGAGCCGGCAGAAGCCGGTCACGACCTCCTTGGCCCACAGCGCGTGGACCTCAAAGAACGACCCCTCGTCCAGCACGCCGCGCACGAGCCTGCGCATGTCGAACGCCTGCCGCTCATTCGGGGGAACGAGCTCGCGAAGATCAGTCGGCTTCGGATCGCGGGGCTGGCCGCGCGGCGGCTCCTCCCGCCAGTTCGACGGAAGGTAGGAGAGGAAGTCGCACACGGCCGCGAGGGCCTCCGGCTCGTCCTTGGCGAGATAGTGGCCGCACCCGGAGACCGAGCAATGCATCCGGGCCCCGCCCATGTCCTCGAGCGTGGTCTTCTCCTTGACCACCATCTCGACCATGCGCGGGCTGCCGAGGTACATGGAGGCGTTGCCTTCGACCATCGCGACGTAGTCGCAGAACGCCGGGATGTACGCCCCGCCGGCCGCCGACGGCCCGAAGAGCGCGCACACCTGGGGAATCGCGCCGGACGCGCGTACTTGCGTGTGGAAGATCCTGCCGGCGCCGCGACGGCCGGGGAACATCGCGACCTGGTCGGTGATGCGGGCCCCTGCGGAGTCGACGAGATAGACCATCGGGACGCGGTGGCGGTACGCCGTCTCGATGACGCGGATGATCTTCTCGACCGTGGGCGCGCCCCAGGAGCCCGCCTTGACCGTCGAGTCGTTCGCCATGATCGCGACCCGCCGGCCGCCCACGGTCGCCATGCCGGTGACGACGGCGTCGGTCGGCAGATCGCCGGCCGATACGCTGGCGTACAGACCGTCCTCGACGAACGACCCCTCGTCGACGAGGAGGCGGATGCGCTCGCGGGCGAACAGCTTGCCTTTTCCGGCATTGGCATCGTGGTACTTCCGCGCCCCACCCTGCTCGACACGCCGCCGCAGCTCGGCGAGGCGAGGGTGGCCGGGAGCGTCTGAGGCGGGGCCCGTGGTGTCGTCGGCGGTCACGAGGGCGAGCCTACCCATCCGGCACGCGCGACTCCCGCCCCCGGCGGGCGCCTGACCAACCGCGCCGCCCGGGCCGCCGACCCCGACGTCTGACAAACCGCGCCACCCACGGCCCGATCCCTCGGACGCCACCCTTCGCGCCAGTGGGCGTCTGACCGATTGCGCCACCCCCGGCCCGTACACTCAGACGCCCCCGCGGGACTCGACCCGACGTCTGAGGAATCGCGCCACTCCTGACCCGCGACCTCAGACACCTGGGCCGCGGCGCACAGAACGGCCATGGCAGAGTCTTGGGCGTGACGACGCTGTACTTCGAGGACCTCGAGCCCGGCCGCACCTACGACCTGGGAGAGGTGGCGGTCGACGAGCAGGAGATGGTCGACTTCGCCCGCCGCTTCGACCCGCAGCCGTTCCACGTGGACCCCGAAGCGGCGAAAGACACGCCTTTCGGCGGCCTGATCGCGAGCGGCTGGTACACCTGCGCGCTGTTCATGCGGATGTACGTCGACACCGTTGTCTCCCGCACCGTCAGCCACGGCTCCCCGGGTGGGGATGAGCTGCGCTGGCTCGCCCCCGTCCGCGCCGGCGACGTGCTCCACGGTCGACTCACGATCCTCGACAGCTGGCGGTCGTCCAAGCGACCCGATCGTGGGACCGTGTTGATCCAGAGCGAGTTGCTCCGCGACGGCGAGCCGGTGCTGCGGATGAAGTTCCGCGGCATGTTCGGCCGTCGCCCGCCCGCACCCGACTACCTACGCGGCCCCACTGAAAGACGTTGACACCAGGAACGGACCGTCTGGCCACCCTGACCAACGTCCCGGTGCGGTAACCGTCCCCTCCGAGCCGCGTGAGCCTTCCCGTGGTGAGACGATCTGGTGGCGATATGGACGAGATTTTCTGGATCGGGGCCGCCTTCGCCAGTCTCGGGCTCTGCTTCGTGGTCGGGGGTGTGTACGCGTGGCTGTCCGGCCGCTCCTTCCAGCGGGCAGCGCTGCGGACGCGAGGGACGGTGACCGAGCTGCGTGTGGTACGCGGGCCCTCGCGACCCGCGGAGCACAGGACCGGCACGACCTATGCACCGGTGCTGGCGTTCCGCACTCACGCGGGTCAGGAGGCCCACGCAGTCAGCTGGATGTCGCACATGCCGCCGATCGCCCGGGTCGGCCAGATCGTCCCGGTGCTGTACGATCCCCGCGACCCGTCATCGGCGATCATCGATCGGCCTGGTGCGCGCGGCGGGCTCGTTTCGGCCGCGGCTATCGGGTTCGGTGCGTTGGGGAGCGTGGTCGGGCTCGTGATCCTGCTGGGTTGACTCCTGTAGCGGCGTGCGGCAACTCCCGGCCCTCGTCGCCGATGTGCACACCGCCCCCGGGGGCTTATCGCGGGGAAGCCGGTACGCAGCCCGCCTAGCGCGGGGCACTCCTGACAGCGACCTGGTCGATCTGCGGCAGCTTGACCCGCACGCCGCGAACGTGCCCGGTACGCGCGTAGACGGCGAACAGGTTCTTCCCATTCGCGACGAAGAGCCAGCGGCTGTCCGGGGACCAGGCCAGCGAACCCGCAGGGAACGGTGCTCCTTGCCCTTGTTCGAGCGACACGGCGAGCCGGTGGTCGGCGCCGGAGGCGAGGTCGACCAGGTGGAGGGTGATCTCTCCGGCGCCGCGGACGCGAAAGACCGCGGCGGTGGAACCGTCGGGCGAGATCGACCCGAGGCGCGATCTCCTGTCCGCTACGTGGCCGGGAAGCTCGTGTCTGGCGCCGCTGGCTCGCTCGATGACGACGCGCGTGCAACGGTGCCGGTCGTCGCACTCGATGGCTAGCCAGCCGGTCGGCCCGACGGCAGTCACTCTTCCTGTAGTGACACGGTGGGGTCCATCGGACCGCATGTCGTACACACCACCCGTGGCGGTGACCAGCGGGTAGCCGCCACCGTCTGAGACCGCCCAGCCGGCGCCCGCCGGAAGTGCTATGGATACCCCCGTCTTGCTTCCGTGCAGGCCGACCAGCGACATCTTCTGGCGTGTCTCCCGCTGCGCCCACACCCACACCTGACCTGGCTTCGGGCCGGGGATCACCGGGCCTCCATGGCCCAGCGCGCCCCGCAGCTTGTGCGCGCGCTCGCCGTCCGGCACGGCGTAGCCGGGCACCGAGTCCCACGGACGAATGACCGCGCGGTCCGGACCGACGAGGAACGACACCGGGCCGCCGCTATCCAGGTAGGGGACCTTGGTACGCGTGATCCGTCCCCGCGCGAGCTGGATACGGACGACCTCGTCGGGTCCTCGACCGAACAGCTCCCACCCGGCCGTCACCCCCAGCAGCCGGTGACCCACCTTGGTGACCGTCACCGGCGACGACGTGGCCGAAGGGGTGGCCGACTGGCCGTCCGGCGAGGAGACGGACCGTGTCGGTGTCGGCGTGGACGTCGACGACGCGGACGGCTCGCCCCCATGCTGGATCTCGGCCACGATCAGGACCGCGACGACGGCCGCTCCCACGACCCATAGCCACCGAGGCCATCGGCTCCGCGGGCGCGACGAGCCGAACCGGAGTTCGTCCCGGTCCTCGTCGGGCGGCTGAGGGTCGTCGCGGTCCACACCCTCATGATCCGCTAATCAGCGCCGTACGCACGAGGCTCGCGGCACAGGCCCGCTCGTGCCGCCAGGTTTCACGCCGAGGTCTCCCCACCTGTCCACAAGACGACGCTTTTCCACGACTTCGGGGCAGGCCTTTCGCCCGGCGGCGGGCGGCGGCACCCTGGAGACACCGCAAGCCGTTCGGGTAGGCAAGCCGTTCGGGTAGGGAGGTCGTCGATGGTCGAGCCGTACCAAGTCGTCGGATTGGTCCAGGCGATGCGCGGCGTGCGCAGGCGCGACGAGATCAGGTGGAACCTGGAGCAGATCTCCCATCTGTTCAAGGCGGCGTCGTGGCTCACCGGTCTCGACCTGCCCGTCCGACTGGTGGCGATCCCAGAGGGCGGGCTGCAGGGGTTCACCGACGAGATCTTCGACGCCGACCACGAGGAGTACGCCAGGGAGTGCGCGATCGACATCCCCGGCCCGGAGGCCGACTATCTCGGTGGGCTCGCCCGCCAGTGGAGCGTGTTCGTCATGGCGCAGGCCAAGGCCCGCCATCCCGAGTTCCCCGGCAGGTTCTTCAACGTGGGATTCGTGATCGACCCCGAGGGCGAGGTGGTCCTCGAGCACTACAAGGTCGCGCCGCTGCAGCCGGTCGAGCACTCCGTCACGCCACACAATGTGTGGGACCGCTGGGTGGAGCTGTACGGGCGGACCCTCGACGCCTTCTACCCCGTCGCCGACACCGCGATCGGCCGCCTCGGGGTCTTGATGGCCAACGAGGCATCGTATCCGGAGAACGCCCGTGGCCTGGCGATGAACGGCGCGGAAGTGCTCTACCGAGGCCCCTATCCGGCCCCGCACACGCCCAACGGCTTCTTCGAGATCCAAAACCGCGCACGGGCACTCGACAACAACGTCTATGTCATCGCGATGAACCAGGGCACGTACTACCTCGACGCGGAGACCGACATCCCCATCGACACCTTCGGCGGCAACTCGATGATCGTCGACTACAGGGGCCAGATCGTGGGCCGGCTCGACCACGGAGGCGGCGCCTCATGGGTGGCGGGGACCATCGACATCGAGGCGCTGCGGCGCTTCCGGGCGAGCGCGCAGTGGGACAACTGGCTCAAGGACCTCACGACAGAGCAGTACCAGGTCATCTACGACCAGCCCGTCTACCCTAAGAACCTGTACCTCGACAGGAAGCCCTACACCCACGACGAGTACCGTCGCGAGGTCACCGAGCCGCAGATCGAGCTCATGCACAAACGCGGCGTCTGGGCACGTCCCGACGCCGGGCAGGGAGGGTCGCCATGACCACGCACGACCGGGCTCGTCCCCCGCGCCGCGAGGACGTCTCCCGTCACCTGGAGGACCTGCGCACCCACACCTACGAAGGGGCCGAGCCACGGGAGGCCCGGGTGGAGCTCTTCCGCAAGGCGGCCGATCTGCTGGATCCGGTTATCCGGGAGGTGCTCGACGAGACCGACGCTGTGTTCCTCGAGGGGACAGGCGAGATCTCCGGGAACGTCGGCCAAGAGGAGGACGGCGGCTGGCGCGCCACGTGGGCGCTGTCCTGGCCGGCGCAGCGGGAGGCTACGTCGCGGGATGGCGGTAAGGTGCCAGCCATCCAGGTGATGGTCCTCTTCACTCCCGGCTTCACCCATCCGCACTTCTGCGGGACCGTCGCCGGAATGTGGCCATGCCAGGTGACCAGCGAGGAGGACGCGCGGCGGCAGGAGCTGATCATCCGGGCGATCACGGAGTCGGAGCTGCATCAGCGGATCCTCGAGGGCCGATGGCAGATCGTGCCGGCGTTCGCGGACCGACACGCGCCAGCCGGGTAAGCGCCGCGGGGACGTGGCGGGCCGGGCGTGGGGCCGCGCTCAGCCTGGGCACGCTCGGCGTGCCGGGTTCCCACCAGCGCTGGCACCCGGCGGAAACCCGGGTTTCCGCCGGGCCGGTACCTCACCGCTCAGGCGGGGATCGTGCGAGTGCGGGGGCCCGCCCGCAACACCTGGGACGGCAGCGTGTGACCCACCATCGTCTCGGCCTCCCCGGCCGCCTCGATCAGGATGTCGAGGTCGACCCCGGTCTCTATGCCCATGTCCTCGACCATGTGCACGAGCTCCTCGCTGGCGATGTTCCCGGTGGCTCCGGGCGCGTACGGACAGCCGCCGAGCCCGCCGACCGAGGCGTCGAAATCGGTGACGCCCAGCTGCAGTGCGGCGAGGACGTTCGCGAGCCCCGTACCCCGCGTGTTGTGAAAGTGTAGGCCGAGCGGTACGTCAGGAAACGCGGAGCGGAACTCCCCGACGAGCCGCGTCACCCGCGGCGGCGTCGCCACGCCCGTCGTGTCGCCGAACGCGATCGTGTCCGCACCGTCTTGGACGGCCCGCCCCGCCACGCGGACGACGCGCTCAACCGGCACGTCGCCTTCGTACGGGCAGCCCCAGGCCGTCGAGATGATGACCTCGCACGTGGCGCCCGCATCGTGGGCGAACCGAATGATCCGCGCGATGTCGCCGAGCGACTCATCTGTCGAGCGGCGGACGTTCTTCCTGTTGTGGGTGTCAGAGGCCGACACGACCGCCTCCAGCTCACGGAAGCCCGCCTCGAGCGCCCGCCGGGCGCCCCGCAGGTTGGGGATGAGCGCGGAGTAGCGTACGTCCTCCTCGCGGCGGACCCGCTCCCACACTTCATCGGCATCGGCCATCTGCGGGATCGCCTTCGGGTGGACGAACGAGACCGCCTCGATGCGCCCCACGCCCGTACGCGACAAGGCATCCACCAGCGCGACCTTGGCGTCGGTCGGGACGGGCGCCTCGTTCTGTAGCCCGTCGCGCGGCCCGACCTCGCGGAGCGACAGCCGCTTCGGCAGGTCACTCATCGGCTCCTCCCCAAGAGACCGTCAAGGAACTCTCGCTTGTTGTCAACAACGGCCGCCGCGCTGTCAGTCCCCGGGCCACGCGGGCGGGCGCTTCTCGTTGAACGCCGCGATCCCCTCACGCCGGTCGGCGGAGAAAGCCGCCGTCCGCCAGGCGGAGTCCTCGACCTCGAGCCCGACCGCAAGGGCCACGCCCGCGCCCTGGCGCAGGGCGCGCTTGGCCGCGCGTACTCCTGTCGGCGAGTTGGCCGCAACCGACTCGGCGAGAGCACACGTCTCCTCCGCGGCCCTCCCGGCCGCCACCCGGCGGTTCACCAACCCGAGGCCCTCGGCCTCGTCGATCCGCAGCCGCCGGGCGGTGAAGATGAGGTCGGCCGCGGCGGACGGGCCGAGGCGCCGCAGCGCGAGCTGGGTGCCGCCGCCGCCCGGCACGAGGCCGACGCTCGTCTCCGGCAGGCCGAAGACGGCCGTCTCGTCGGCCACGATCAGGTCACAGGACAACGCGAACTCGCACCCGCCGCCCAACGCGTAGCCGTGGACGGCGGCGATCGTGGGCTGTGGGAGGTTCAGGACCCCGCCGAACGCCGCGCGAAACACCCCGCGCTGCCGCAGCATGTCGGCGTCGGAGAACCCGCCCCGCTCCTTCAGGTCCGCACCCACGCAGAACGCGCGTTCGCCGGCCCCGCTCAGCACGACGGCACGTACCCGGCTCTCGCGTGCGACCTCCTCGCAGACCCGCGCCAGCCGTTCGGCCATCGACGTGGAGAGTGCGTTGAGCGCGTCCGGACGATCCAGCACGATCTCGGCCACGTGATCGTGACGCTTGACGCTCACTCCGTCCACAGTGCCCTCCGACCGGGCCTCCCAAGTTCGCTCGCCCGCAGGCTATCGCCCGGCACCGAAACCCGAGCTCACCCGGAGACGCGGCGCAGGACGTACGGCTGCACGCTGCCGAGCCCCCGCGCCTGGCGGCGCCGGATCCGGGTGAGGCGGTACGTCTCGCGCAGCTCCTCCGCCGCGCCATGGTCCACGAGAACAGTGCCGGGCTTGGCGAACGACGTGAGCCGGCTGGCGAGGTTCACGGTCGTGCCGTAGACGTCGCCCATGCGCAGCACCACCTGGCCGTAGGCGACCCCCACGCGCACGGGGGGCATGGCGTGCGCGCCGCCGCGCACCGGCGGCTCAGCGTGCGCGCCGCCGCGCACCGGCGGCTCAGTGTCCCGCACGGTCTCCGCGAGCCGCAGCCCCACCTCGGCCGCGGCCTCGGGACGCTCGGCGACGAAGAGGACCTCATCGCCCACCGTCTTGACGAGCCGGCCGCCCTGCTCCGCGACGATGTCGGCCGCCGCGCTCTCGTACCCTTCCACGACCGCGGCCAACCCGTCCGCGTCGAGCTCGCGACTCAGCCGAGTGAACGAGACGAGGTCCGCGAACCCCACGGCCAGCCGCGTGCGTGTCGGGCCGAGTTCCGCGCCGGCGGCCGCCAACGCCCGAGTACCCGACGCCGCGAGCTGGCGCCGCCACACGTACGCGAGCAGCGGCTCCAGCTCGGGGACAAGCCACTCGGCCACCTCGACAGCCTCCCGCGCCGCGTCGTCGGGCGAGCTCCCGCCCGAGGAAGCCCTGTCCGACGGGAGGAGGGCGTCGACCAGCATGTCGACCTGCCATTCCGCGAGCCGGGCCATGGTCTGGCCGAGCGCGCGGGTCAGGCGGATGCCGAGCTCCTCGTCGATGATCTCGGACTCGAGCAGCTCGGCGCCCTTGCGGAGCGCGGCAAGGTCGCCGTCGGTGAACGCGACGACGTCGTCGGGGAGCTCCGCGAACCCCATCGCCTGCCACAGTCGACGCGCGTACTCGAAGCGCACGCCCGCGAGCTGTGCGACCTCCTGGCGGGTGTACCGGCGCGCACCCCCGAGGAGGGCCTCGTCGATCTCCTCGGGCGTTGGGCGCCGGACCGTGTCCTCTTCCGACATGGCACCTTCCCGTGCGCGTCCGCTGTGGTTCCCGCTCGCGACGTGTCCGCGCCCGTCGAGACTACCGACGCGACGCCCCGCCATGATGGGAGCCGTCGGGTCGGGACTCGCCCTCCTCGATCAGGCGATACAGCTCGCGCTGGACCACCTCGACGTACGGCACGCCGGGAAGGACCAGCTCGCCGCGCTCCCCCGCCGACTCGACGACCAGCGTGCCGCAGCCCAGCACCCGCTCGGGCAGCGTGTAGGAGAAGGAGACGTCGTTGACCCGCGACAGCGGGATGTCGTGCCCGTGGCGCGTCACGAGGCCCTCGCGGGTGACCAGCCGGTGCGTGGTCAGCACGAACGATGTCGCCCGCCAGCGGAGGAGGGGCACGACGCTCCAGACGATGACGACGGCGACAGCGAGACCCGCGATGACCCACCGCACGGTCGGCTCGGCCGAGCCCGGCACGAGGGCGACGAGGAACGAGGCCACACCGCAGGTGAGCACGAACACTGCCGCGGGGACGACCAGCGCCTTCCAGTGCGGATGCAGGTCCAAGACGACCTCCTCGTCATCGCCGAGGAGGTCACGCGGCAGGCTCATACACCCATCCTGGCACCTAGGGTCTGTTCCCTAAATCCAGGCTCCGTGTTGACGCCTCAGGCCGCGTGTTCGGGTAGGAGCCCGGCGACGTCGTATCCGTCGTGCTGCAGCTCGGCCAGGAGCCGGCGGGCCTGATGTGCTCTGC
>JBOHCT010000157.1:0-10437 GCA_050699055.1 Streptosporangiaceae bacterium
GCGCCGACCACCCACGGTCTGCGCCGCCCGAACCGCGACGTCGTACGGTCGGACAACGCGCCGCCGAGCGGGTTGGCGACGAGCGCGACCGCCGCACCCGCTGTGGTGACAAGCGCCAGGTGGGTGACCTTGCTGGCCGGGGTGACCGAGGCGATCTGCTCCGGCAGCAGCACCTGCAGTGGAGCGAAGAACCCCGCCCACAGCCCGAGCATCCCCAGTGACAGCGAGCCGGTGAAGCGCACCCCGACACGCCGGTACGGCTCGCGGGGCGCGAGCGCTGCCTGGGACATGACGCCAGCATCCCACCGCCTCTTCTGGTACTGGAGAAGAAGCCCTACCCTCGCGGGCCAGCGTGACCCGTTCAGGTTGGCTATCGTCGCAAGTGAGCAGACGAGCGCGACCAAGCCCGGAAAGGGCCAGGAAGCACAGAATCGTCGAAGGGAGCCCGGTGCCCGACGAAGAGCTCAGGGAGAACAAGCCCGTCGATCAGCGCGCGTCGCGTCGCGCCGTCGTCTTGGGGAGGCTGCCGTCGCCGGCCGTCCCTATCGGCTTCGCCGCCTGGGGTGTCCTCGCGATCGCGGTCGCCAGCAGTGGTGGCTGGCCGGGCCTGATCGGGGCCGCGGTCCTGCTCGCCCTCGGCGTCGCCCTAGTGGTGTGGCTGTCGTCCGTCGCGTAGACAGCGCTTGACCGACGGTCGCATCGCTCGCGTGTCGGCCGACGGCGGCGGGTACGCCAACAGGTAGCCCGGGGGCGGAGTCGTAGGTGCGGCCGTCACGAGGGTCCAGTGGCGGTGCCGCACGCCGTAGCGCGCTTCCCTCGCATGCGCGGCACATCGGAGAGGGGCCGGGGATGGCTGAGCACGTCGACGTGGTCGTGATCGGCATGGGTGTCGGCGGCGAGGAGGCGGCCGGCAGTCTGGCTGAGGCGGGCCTTTCCGTGGTCGGTGTGGAGGCGAACCTCCTCGGCGGCGAGTGCCCGTACTGGGCGTGCATCCCGAGCAAGATGATGCTGCGCGCGGCCGAGCTGCTCGCCGAGGGCCGGCGCATCCCCGGCATGGCCGGGGACTCGGCGGTCACACCCGAATGGAAGCCGGTGGCCCGTCGGATCCGCGACGAGGCCACGGACAACTGGAACGACCGGGCGGCGGTCGACAGGTTCGAGGGACAGGGCGGCCGGTTCGTCCGCGGCCGTGCCCGGATCACGGCCCCCGGTGAGGTCACGGTGGGCGAGCTGGTGTTCGAGGCGGGACGCGGCGTCATCATCGCGAACGGCACCACGCCGGCCGTCCCACCCCTCCGCGGGCTGGCCGACACGCCGTACTGGACCAACCATGAGGCCATCGAGACCGAGGCCGTTCCCGCGTCGCTCATCGTTCTCGGGGCCGGCGCGGTCGGCGTCGAGTTGGCGCAGGTCTTCGCCCGCTTCGGGGCGGAGGTGACACTCGTCGAGATGGCCGATCATGTGCTGCCCGGCGAGGAGCCTGAGGCGAGCGAGGTGCTGGCCCGGGCGCTGGCCGGGGACGGCATCGCCGTACGCGCCGGCGCCCAGGCGACGAACGTCGCGTACGACGGGTCGTTCACCGTCACCCTGGACGACGGTGCACAGGTCAGCGGCGAACGCCTGCTGGTGGCCACGGGCCGGCACGCGCATCTCGCCGCGCTCGGCGTCGGCGCCGTGGGCCTGGACGAGGAAGCGGGCGCTGTTCCGGTGGACGCACGCCTGCGCGCCGCGCCCGGCGTCTGGGCGATCGGCGACGTCACGGGCAAGGGCGCCTTCACGCACGTCGCGGTCTATCAGGCCCGCATCGCCGCGCGCGACGTGCTCGGTCAAGCCGGGCCCGAGGCGGACTACCGCGCCGTGCCGCGCGTGACATTCACCGACCCAGAGGTCGGCGGTGTCGGTCTCACCGAACAACAGGCTCGCGACCAGGGCCTGCGCGTACGCACCGGAACGAGCCAGGTGGGCAGCTCGGCGCGCGGCTGGATCCACAAGGCGGGCGGCGACGGCGTCATCAAGCTCGTCGAGGACGCCGACCGCGGGGTCCTCGTGGGAGCGACGTCCGCGGGGCCGATGGGTGGCGAGGTGCTCAGCATGCTCATCCTCGCCGTCCACGAGCGCGTGCCAACGGAACACCTGCGCGGGATGATCTACGCGTTTCCCGCGTTCCACCGCGCCGTCGAGGATGCCCTCGGGAACCTCCGCACGCCCCCTTGACAAACCGCACGCCGTGGTTGACAAATCCGCGAGTCTGCCCACCTCGAGCGAGGAGAAGGGCTAAGCTTTCAGTTGGCCGACTTACCGGGCAGGGTCGGTCGAGAGGTGGTGGGGGTGACCGACCACCCGTCGCTGTCCCCGCCACACTCCGACGACACGCCTCCAGTGAGACACGCTCGGCCGAGGGTTCAGATCATCTCATCTGGAACGGAGAAGTCTACGTGACGACCGCCACCACGCCGGTCACCCGCATGGAGATCGCCGACCATGTGAGCGCCACGTTCGAGCACGGCCCCTCCAGCCGCGACCAGCTGCTGGAGGCCGCGAGCGACAGCGGCGCACGCCCCGAGCTCGTCGCGGTGTTGGAGCGACTTCCTGATCGCCGGTTCGCCGCCCTCCGCCAGCTCTGGCAGGACCTACACGACGTCCCCGTGGACCTCTGAGCCGAGAGCCGACAAGCAAGCCGCAAGATCCGGTTCCACGGTCCAGAGACGCAGTATTCTGCGCCTGTCGACCACAAGAGTGGATCTTGGTGATGTGCGGAGCCTTACACCCGCTCGCCGAGGCTAAGGGCGAAGTCGCCCGCGGGGTCGGTCCACCAGCCGCGTGGCGTGAACCCCGCCGACGCGAGTTCCGCCTCGACTCGTTCGCGCCGGAACTTCGCCGAGGTCTCCGTCCGCATCTCCTCACCGGCTGCGAACTCCACGCGGAGCTCGAGCGGGGGGATTCGTACGGTCTGGTCGCGTACGGAACGCAACCGCATCTCGATCCACTCGTTGTCCGGGTCCCAGGCCGCCACGTGCGCGAAGGCGTCCGGGTCGAAGTCGGCCCCGAGCTCACGGTTCATGACGTACAGCACGTTGCGGTTGAACGCCGCCGTCACGCCACTCGCGTCGTCGTAGGCCGCCACCAGCCGTCCGCGGTCCTTCACAAGATCGGTGCCGAGCAAGAGGCTGTCCCCGGGCCCCATTGAGGCGCGCACTCTGGCGAGGAACTCCGCCCGTGGTGCGGGAGTGAAGTTCCCGATCGTGCTGCCGAGGAGAGCGATCATCCGGCGTCCGCCGGACGGCAGCCGGTCGATGTGGCGCTCGAAGTCGGCGACGACGCCATGCACGTCGACACCCGGATAGTCGTCGGCGATCCGCGCCGCCGCCTCCCGCAACGCCGACGCGCTCACGTCGACTGGGATGTAGCGCCGCAGGATGCCGGCCCCTTTCACCGCGTCGAGCAGCAGCCTGGTCTTGTCCGACGAGCCCGAGCCCAGCTCCAGCAGCGTGTCGGCGCCACTCGCCGCGGCGATCGCGCCGGCCCATGTGGTGAGGATCGCCCGCTCGGCGTCGGTCAGGTAGTACTCCTGGAGGCGGGTGATCCCCTCGAACAGCGCGCTGCCGCGGGAGTCGTAGAGCCACTTCGGGGACAACGCCTTCGGCGTACCGGTGAGCCCGTCGCGTACCTCGGCCCGGAGCGTTCGGGCAAGGTCGGCGGCGGTGAGATGGCGGTCGATGGCGACAAGCGGCACTGGTCGTCTCCTCAGGCGGATTCGATGTCGCGGGCACAGCGGAAGCCGGCGAACAGCTGGCGGCGGACCGGGTGGTCCCAGTTGCGGAACGTGGTGCGGCAGGCGGACGGGTGAGTCGCCCACGAACCACCGCGCAGGACCTTGTAGTCGCCGCCGAAGAACACCTCGGAGTACTCCCGGTAGGGGAACGCCTGAAAGCCGGGGTACCCGCGAAAGTCCGTGGCGGTCCACTCCCAGACGTCGCCGAGCAGCTGCCGCACGCCGTACGCGGATGCGCCTGACGGGTACGCGCCCGACGCGGCGGGCTGGAGATGTCGCTGACCGAGGTTGGCGCGCGTGGGGTCGGGCTCCTCGTCCCCCCAGGGGTACCTGCGGGCCCTGCGCGCGGCGGGATCCCACGCGGCGGCCATCTCCCACTCGGCTTCCGTGGGCAGCCGCTTGCCCGCCCAGCGGGCGTAGGCGTCCGCCTCGTACCAGGCGACGTGCTGCACGGGCTCGTCCACCGGCACCGGCTCGACACGGCCGAAGCGGCGCCGCAGCCACCCTCCGCCGTCACGGAACCACGACCCCGGGGCGCGGACGCCGGCCTCGCGGGACCATCGCCAGCCCTCGTCCGTCCACAGCCGCGGGTCGTCGTATCCGCCCGCTTCCATGAAGGCGAGGTACGCCCGGTTCGCGACAGGGCTGGTGTCGATGGCGTACGCGGGCACCCAGGCGACGTGCGCGGGACGCTCGTTATCGTACGCCCACGGGTTCACGGACGTCCCCATCGTGAACGCGCCCGCCTCGACCCGCGCCTCGACCGGAAGGACCGCGGCCTCGGGCCTGGGCGGCGGCAGGTCGGGCAGCGCGGGCTCGCCGCGGCGGAGCTGGTGGGTCTGCAGCATCGTCTCGTCGTGCTGGTGCTCGTGCTGGACCACCATGCCGTAGACGAAGCCGCGGTCGAGCAGCGGGGCGTCCGGCACGAGACGGGACCGCTCGAGGGCGTCCATCGCCTTGCGGCGCACGAGGGAGATGTACGCGCCGGCTTCGTCGGGCGGCAGCAGCGGCAGGCTGGGCCGCTGCCACCGCGGATATTCGAAGGCGTTGTAGATGTCGTCGATCTCCGGCCGGAGCGGCTCGATACCCGCGGCGCCGCGGAGCAGCCACAGCTCCTCGTAGGTGCCGACATGCGCGAGATCCCAGACCAGCGGCGACATGATCGGTGAATGCTGGGCCAGCAGGTCCGATCGGTCCAACACGCCCGTCGTGAGTCCGACGCTGCGGTCGCGTACCGCGGCGTGGACGTCGGCCTCGGTCAGCCGAGCGTGCCCTGCACCCGCCACGGCTACCCCTCCCGTCGGCCCCTCTTGCCGGCCTCGGTGAGTCGATCGGAGCGACCCGCCGGCACGATCGGCCCATTTCATCATGAAACGGCTACATCGACACGTACCGGCGAGATCGATTGTGCGCGGGTGCGGCTGCGGCGCCCGCCCAGACGGCGTTTGAAGCCAAGATCCGTGCGAGTGGGTGGAAGACGAAGTAGTCTGCTGCGCTTTCCACCCTCACGCGGGCGGCCAGAGCCCGCCCGCGGCGGGAAGGCGAGCCGATGGAACACAACAAGCACGGCCAAGGAGGTCCCCTATCGGTCTCACGGGTTGTAGCGTCCCCTTTACAGAAGGCCCATATCCGGAATCGCCGGGAGGACCCCGAGTGACCGGCAACCCCGGTGGGCAGACCACCGCGAGCCTCGACCGGCTCACGACGCTGCATCCGCAGCTCCTGGGCCTACTGCGCATGGGCGTACTGGTCATCGACGACCAGGATCGTGTGACGCACTGCAGTCGGGCGGCCAGTCACCTCTTCGGGCGTGCCCCGCGGGCGGTGGTCGGCCGCCGCCTCGCCGACATTCTCGGCCGTCCGCCGGCACGTCGACACGTCTTCGAACCTTCGCGAAGTGACGCCGGGGCCCCCTGGAGCGGGGTCTGCGACGTCACGCACGGTCGTACGGTCACGACAGCGGCATGGTGGGTCTTCCCGCTGGATGGCGTGGGCTCCGCCCGCCGCCTCGTCCTCGTGGCGGACGCCAGGCGGCTGACCGAGCTCGGTCCGGGCCTCGCGGTCGGCGACCACGTGCCGTTGGTCCCGCCGGAAGGCGAACGGGACCCCGGCGTACGCATCCTGCGAGTGGAGCCGGCGATCGCGGCCGTGCCCCGCGGGGACAGAGAAACGTTCCGGCGCAACCTCGTCGAGATTCTCCCTCTCACCGGCCCGGACAGGAGCGAGCGCATCGTCCGGCAGGTTCTCGACCGCGGTTACCCTGCCCTCGACGTCACCGCAACCACCCGGCTCTGGTTCGCGCCGTACTGGAGCGAGGCGGGGCAGGCCACCGGATCGCCGCTGCCCGCCGGCACCGACGGTGCGCGGCTGGAGCAGGGGCCGCCGCGGGAGAGCATGCTCGAGATGGCAGCGGCGCGGGAGCGCCTCGCGTTCCTCAACGAGGCCAGCACCCGGATCGGTACGACGCTCGATCTGGCCAAGACGATCGACGAGCTGTCGAGGGTTCTCGTTCCCTATTTCGCCGACTTCGCCGGGGTCCAGCTGCTCGACCAGATCGTGGCGAAGGGCGAGATGCCGTCCCGCTCCGCCACCGCATCCGCGCTGCTGCGCAGGGTCAGCGCGGTCCACAACGACGAGCCTGGCCGGTGGGACGATGTCATCCCGCTGGACGAGGTCCTGCGGCTGCCGCCGGACACGCCGTTCGTACGCTGCATGGTGACCGGCAAGCCCGTCTGTGTCCCCCATGTCGACGCCGAGACGGGTGACGCCATATCGGCGTCGTTCGACGACCGCGACCTGCGGCCGCTCCTTCGGGAACGCTCGCTGCTGATCGTCCCGCTGACCGCGAGGGGCGGCAGTGTCATCGGCAACTTCGTGCTGTCGCGGAAACCCGACCGCACGGCCTTCGACGACATGGACATCGGCACCGCGGAGGAGCTGGCCAGGCGTGCGGCTCTGTCCATGGACAACGCGTGCATCTACCGCCGTGAGGCCGAGGCGGCCGACACCCTGCAGCGCAGCATGCGGCCCGAGGCGCCGCCGAGCATGGCGGGCGTCGAGGTCTCGTACCGCTACCTTCCGGGCAGCAAGGACGCCCAGGTGGGCGGCGACTGGTTCGACGTCATCAGGCTGCCGGGAAGCCGGGTGGCCTTCGTGGTCGGCGACGTCATGGGTCACGGGCTCAAGTCGGCGTCCGTCATGGGGCAGTTCCGTACTTGCGTACGCACCCTGGCCGCGCTCGACCTCCCGCCCGAGCAGGTCCTTCGCCACCTCGACGACCTCGCCCAACGGCTCGGCGAAAACTACCTCGCCACCTGCCTCTACGCGGTCTACGACCCGGTGGCGCGGCGCTGCGAGGCCGCCAACGCCGGCCACATCCCACCCGTACTCGTCGGGCCCGACGGGCGGTCAGACCTGCTCGAGCTGCCGCCAGGCGCGCCGATCGGCGTGGGCGGCGTCGCCTTCGAAGCCGTACGTTTCGAGATCCCCGACGGCAGCGAGCTCGTGCTGTGCACTGACGGCCTCATCGAGGTGCGCGGCAGGGACATCGGCATCGGGCTCACCAGGCTCTGTGCGAGCCTCGCCGGCCCCGCGCGCCCGCTGGACGAGGCCTGCGACTCGATCATCAACGCGCTGCACACCGAGGACCGGCAGGACGACGTGGCGCTGCTGATGGCCCGCTTCTACGGCATCCCCCTCGAGGATGTCGCGTGGTGGTCGCCGGGCGCCGGGCCCGACGTGGTACGTGACGCGCGAGCCTTCGCCAGGGACGCCCTCGCGTCCTGGGGGCTTGATACGCTCGGCGACGCCGTCGAGCTGCTGGTGAGCGAGCTCGTCACCAACGCGGTGCGGCACGCGGACGGGCCGACCCAGATGCGGCTGCTGCGGGCCGACACGCTCCTGTGTGAGGTCAGCGACGCCACGACGAGCCTGCCCGCGCTTCGCGAGGTGAGCGGCGAGGCGGAGTACGGATGGGGTCTTCATCTGGTCAGCCGGCTCGCCAAAGCGTGGGGAAGCAGCCGCACCCCCACGGGCAAGGTCGTGTGGTTCGAGTACCCGCTGCGGCCGTAGCCAAGGCGGTCACGGTCCCGCGAACCACGACCCGCGCAGCTGTCCGCGACGTCAGCGCCGCTTCCGCAGGAAGGCGCGCAGCCGGTCGAGCGGCCAGGTGTTGATGACGTCGTCAGGCGTCAGCCAGCCGCGCTGGGCCGTGCCCACGCCGTACCGCATGAACGGCAGGTGCATGGTCGAGTGGGCGTCGCTGTCGATCGCGAACTTCACGCCGTACCGCCTCGCCCGCAGGACGTGGTCATCGGAGAGGTCGAGCCGGTCCGGGTAGGCGTCGATCTCCAGCGCCGTGCCCGTACGCGCGCACGCCTCGAACACCGCGTCGAGGTCGGCGTCGATGCCGGCCCGCCTGCCGAGGATGCGGGCGGTGGGATGGCCGATGACGTCGACGTGGGGGTTCTCGCAGGCCCGTACGAGCCGTCGGGTCATCTCCTCGCGCGGCTGGGTGAAGTGCGAGTGAACAGACGCGACGCAGAGGTCGAAGCCGTCGAGGAAGTCCGCGGACCAGTCCACCTCGCCGTCCGGGTCGATGTTGAGCTCGGAGCCGTGCAGCAGGCGCATGCCGTTGTAGCGTCCGTCGAGGGCCCGCACCTTCTCCCGCTGGGCGAGCATCTTGTCGTCGGTCATGCGCTGCATGACGAGGTTCGGCGCGTGGTCGGTGACCGCGTAGTACTCGTACCCGCGGGCGGCCGCCGCCTCGAGCATCGGCTCGAGACTCGACACGCCGTCGGTGAGGTTGGTATGGGTGTGCAGGTCGCCGCGGATGTCGTCCTCGGTGACGAGCGTCGGCAGGTCGCCGCGCAGCGCGGCCTCGATCTCGCCGCGGTCCTCGCGCAGGGTCGGCGGGATCCACGGCAGGCCGAGCCGCTCGTACAGCTCCTTCTCGGTCTTCGAGACGAGCGGCTCGTCGGTCTCGGCGTCGAACAGGCCGTACTCGGAGAGCTTCCGCCCGGCCCGTACGGCGATCTCGCGGGTACGGATGTTGTGGGCCTTGGAGCCGGTGAAGTACTGCAGCGCGGCGCCCCACGCCTCCGGCGGCACGACACGGAGGTCGACCTGCAGGCCGGCGTTCGTACGGACGGAACTCTTGGTCTCCCCCTTGGCGATGACCTCGCGGACCTGCGGCAGGGCGGCGAAGGCGTCCATGAGCGGCCGCGTCTTCGTGGCGACGGCGAGCACGTCGACGTCGCCGATCGTCTCGCGCATGCGGCGGAGCGAACCGGCGTACGTGCAGCGCTCGCAGCCTTCGACGTCACGCAGCGCGGCCACGATCTCGTCGGCGACCCCGGTGGCGACATCGAGGTGCACCCGCTCGGCGGCCTGCCGCATCAGCGAGACGCCGTGCAGGATGTTGTCCGCCGTCTTCTCGCCGAAGCCCTTGAGGTCGCCGAGGCGCCCGGCCTTGATCGCGTCCACCAGCTCGTCGACGGACGCGACCCCGAGCTCCTCGTAAAGGGCCATCGCCTTCTTTGGGCCGAGCGTCGGGATAGCGGTGAGCTGCCGTACGCCGGCGGGGATCTGGGCCCGCAGCTCCTCGACGGCCTCGACCCGGCCGCCGCCCAGGTACTCCTGGATCTTCTCGGCGATGGACCTGCCGACGTTCGGGACCTGCTGGAGCCCCTTGAGGCCGAGCGTGCCGACGTCGTCGTGATGACCGGCGATGGAGCGGGCGGCCCGCTCGTACGCCCGAGCACGGTGGGCGCTGCCCCCGGTGATCGTGATGAGGTCAGCATACTCCTGGAAGAGGTCGGCGACCTCGCCGTTGCGCCGCGCCATACCCCAGAGCGTACGTACTCGACCGACGGACGTGGGCCGCGAGATGTTGCCGTCCTGTGGACAGAGGGTCGCGCCGTCCACAGATGCTTCTCGTGGGGTGGTTGTGTCGGTCGGGGGCCATATGATTCGAACATGTGTTCGCATGAGTCGGGGTTGGCTCACCTCGCCGCCGCGGTCGACGCGCTGGCCTGTGGCTGGTGCGACGCCCACCACATCGTGCACTGGCCGGACGGCGGCCCGACATCACTGGGTAACTTGATCTTGATGTGTCGCTTCCATCACCGCTACGTCCACGAAGCCGGCTGGCAGATCAAAACCACACCCGACGGCCACCACGAATTCATCCCACCCGACCAGACACGGCACAGACCCGACGACCACCCCAGACCACCGCCCGCCGCGTGACGGAACGACGCAGGCGCGCCGCCGGGTCGGGCCGGAGTGTTCGGCGCTCAGCCGAAGGGCGCCGCACCATGCGCGGTCTCACCGCGGGTCACTGGGGCTCGCGACCGCGCGAGGCGTTCCAGAAGCACAGCCGCCTCGACGGGAGCGATCGCCCGCAGGTGCAGGTACGGCGAGACGAGGGCGTCGAACACCGTCCTGCCGCCCGCGAGTGGCGGGAGCCCGACGTTGCCTCGGCCCCGGTTGTACGAGTCCGTGACGCTACGCAGCAAGATCCGCCCGACCAGCCAGCGTAACTGGTCAGGTTGCCGGCGTGGCTGCTTGATCTCGGCGTGGCGTTGGTGATGCTGGTGGTGTGTCTGGGGCTGGCGAGGTTGAAGAGCTGCGGGAGCGGCTTGCCGCGCTGGAACGGGTCTTGT
>JBOHCT010000158.1:0-10374 GCA_050699055.1 Streptosporangiaceae bacterium
CTGCTGTGCTCGCCGAACCCGCACAGCCGCGCCGCTGAGGGTGACCCACGCCCGCTTCCCGTCGGCCCCGACGGGAAGCGGGCGGTCGCGGTCAGCACTGGGTGGCGGTGCAGACGGTGCCGTGGTCGTAGGCGTCGTGGAAGTGGGCGTAGAACGCGTCGAAGAACGCCCTGCTGTTGTTCTGCAACTTCACCAGGAGCTCGTCGTTGCGGCGCAGCGCGCTGTAGGTGAGGTTGTGCGACCCGGTGAAGATCGTGTACCGGCTGTGCGTGACCTTGGCGTAGCGGCCGTGGAACAGGATGAGCTTGTCGTGCACCGGCGCCTGCCGTACCGAGACGCCGTGGTTGACCAGCTTGCGCAGCGCACCGTCGGTGACCTGATGCGCGACTACCTTGACGCTGCATCCCTTGCTGTGTAGCGAGACGAGCTTGTCCACCACGGCCGAACGCGAGTCGTGGATCATGGCTTCCATCACGTGCAGGTGGCAGTCGTTTCCGGGGTGGATGTAGTTGAGCCGGTGGACGACGAGGTCGGTGTTCTGCTCGGGTGAGGCGTAGACGGTGATGTCGGACGCGCTGGAGCCGAAGTACCCCCGGTGCTTGGAGGCAACGTAGAAGTCGTTGCCCGCGTAGCTGTTCTCCCGCCACATCGGCGTCCAGATCTTGTCGCCGAACTTGCGGTACAGCGTGGCGTCGCCGTACACGGTGACCGCGTTGTTGAACTGCTCGGCTCCGGAGGCGTACGTCTCGTTCGGCGAGCCGAACCACACCACGTGTGACCTGAGGTCGCCGTGGAGGTCCATGGTCTTGCTGAAAAGCATGTACTTGGAGTGCATGATGCCGCTGTCATCGGTGGAGACGCACGCCCACCCCTTGGACCCGTCGCTCCCGTGGTCGCACCAGTGGTGGTTCTTCCCCAGCAGCTCGTGCAGGTCGCGGGGGGTCGAGTCCTTGGCGTCCCGCTGCGATCCCGTGTGCACCACCTTGATGGTTACGCCGCGGTTGTCCGCGGCCTTGATCGCGCGGAACACGATGTTCGCGGTGATGTGGTGGATGCCCATCCGGATGCGCTGGCCGGACGGCGTGCAGTCGATGAGCCGGATCAGCTCTCTCAGCTGCGCCGTGTCTTTGCCGTCGTGGGTGCGCGGGTTGTTGAACGTGGCCTGCAGCCCCACGTCGCCCTTGGTCGTGGTGACCGACTCCGGCGACTTCGTGCTGCAGTCCGGCGACACGACCGCGTCCGGCGACACGGCCGTGCCCGCGCGTGCGGGGCTGCCGCCGACGAGCCCGACGGTGACGAGCACGCATGCCAGCGCGGCGGCGAATACGGCGGCGAGGGTGCGGGCTCCGTGCCTGCCGCCTCTGTGGGTATCCGCTTCCATGGTCATTGGCCTCCTGCCGGCGGGGATGACTGACTGGACGAGTCCGGGAGGTCCCCGTACTGAGACGATTAACCTACTTGGGACTAGACCGTAGATCACCACCCCGCGCCGGCACGGCGGTTTGCGACCAACCGGGTCAGCTCGCCGACGCGGTCGCTCGAGGCACAGAGCCACTATCTGGAGCCGTGTCGCCCTGGGGGCCACGTGGGCGGAAGCGTGCCGAGCGAATGTAGGCTGCGAAGACGTGGGAGCGGTACTGCGTTACACCGCCGCGCGGGCAGCGCTGTTCGTCGCGGCTGGCGCCGTGCTGTACGCCCTCGGTGCGCGTGGCATTCTGCTCCTGCTGCTCGCTCTTGTGGTGAGCGCGCTGGTGAGCTACCCCCTCCTGTCTCGGCGGCGCGACGACATGTCGCGGGCGATCAGCCGACGGGTCGGCCGATTCAAGGAACGCGTCGACGCGGGCGCCGCGGCCGAGGACGCCGCCGCCGATCGGATCACCGCGGAGGAGAAGGCCCGCGGCGAGCGGGCCCCCCGAACACGCGCGCGGTGAGTGACCCAAGGGCAGGAGACGTTCATCGGGGGAGGGCACCGCGGCGGAACGTGGGGAGATCGCCGGGAACATCAGACCATCCCGGCTTCGTGACCCGTACCCGGCCGGACCCGGTGAGCACCCACGCGACACTAGGTGCCGAGCCTGGTGCGTATCTCGGAGACGTACTCGGGGAAGTACCTCGAGATCACGTCGAGGTCGAACTCCCGCAGGATGGCGGTGGCGGGCTCTCGCTCGAGGAGAAACCCGAACGACTCACGGACCAGGCGCTCCTCGTCCGGGTCGCCGAGTTCCTCCCGCAGCCGGTCGGGTACGCGGACCTGGTACCGCGTCGCGCGTCCGTCCTCGTCGACGGTCACGGTGTAGCGATGGTCGCCTCGAGCGCTGACGTCGATCGTGGCCATGCCTCGTTTGTACCTCGCGGGCCGCACTCGGCGTGTGACCTTCCGCGCGGGGGACCCGCTCGGTGTTGGCACGGGCCGGTCGTGGAACGCTTGGCTGATGAGCGACAGGAAGGCGGAGCCGGAGCTGGAGCCGGTGGCATGAGCGACAGGAAGGCGGAGCCGGAGCTGGAGCCGGTGGCATGAGCCGCGCGACGTTGGAGAAGCGGCCGCGAGAGGTCGCGGCGATGTTCGACCGGGTGGCCACCCGGTACGACGTCACGAACGACGTCCTCTCGCTCGGCCAGGACCGGCTGTGGCGCCGGGCCGTCGGACGCGCCGTCGCCCCTCGGGCGGGCGACAGGATCCTCGATGTCGCCGCCGGCACCGGGACCTCGACGACGGCGCTCGCGCGTCCGAGCGTTACCTGCGTCGCGTGTGACTTCTCCCTCGGCATGCTGCGTGTGGGCGCTCGGCGGCGGGGACGGGGCGGGCGACGCGGGTTCGTGGCCGGCGACGCCATGCGCCTGCCGTTCCGCGCCGGGGCTTTCGACGCCGTGACGATCTCCTTCGGCCTGCGCAACGTCGCGGACGTCTCGCGGGCCCTCGCCGAGATGCGGAGGGTCGTACGTCCCGGCGGGCGCCTCGTCGTCTGCGAGTTCAGCAGGCCGTCCAGGTGGCTCTTCCGCACGGTCTACGACGTGTACCTCACCCATGGCCTCCCGCGGGTCGCTCGGCTCGTGGCGAGTGATCCCGACGCGTACCGGTACCTCACCGACTCGATCCAGGCGTGGCCCGATCAGGGGGGTCTCGCGGCGCTCATGCACGCCGCCGGGTGGGAGCGGGTGAGTTGGCGCGACCTGTCGGGCGGGGTCGTCGCGCTGCACGTGGCCCACCGACCGCTGTAGATACGGCGCGGCGAGACGCTGGCGCATCGCCCCGCCGAAGGTCCTAGACTGCCCTGTAGAGACGTTCGTGAAGACATTCACAAGCGGACGAGGACGATCGTACGTGCCAGGCGACAGCGAGGCGGCGACGCGGGGCCCCGCACCGGGGCCCGGCGGCCGCGAGCCGGGAGGCGAGGCCGACGTCATCGTCGTGGGCGCCGGACCCGCCGGCTCGACGACCGCGTACTACCTCGCCCGGTGCGGACTCGATGTCCTCCTGCTGGAGAAGACTTCGTTTCCGCGGGAGAAGGTCTGCGGCGACGGCCTGACCCCCCGTGGGGTGCGGTGCCTGACCCGCATGGGCGTACGCACGGATCCGTCCGACGGCTGGATCCGCAACAAGGGCTTGCGGATCTTCGGCGGCGGCATGCGGCTGCACATGCCCTGGCCGGACCTCGCGACCTACCCCGACTACGGGGTCGTACGCCCGCGCCTGGACTTCGACGAGATCCTCGCGGGCTACGCCCAGCGGGCAGGCGCACGCCTGCACGAACGCACGCCCGTGACCGGTCCCGTGCTCGACGAGCGCACCGGCCGCATCGCCGGCGTGGCGGCGCGTGCCCCCGAAGGCGGGGAGGCCGTCTTCCGCGCGCCCCTCGTCGTGGCGGCGGACGGCAACTCCACCCGCCTGTCTGTCGCGATGGGCCTGCGCAAGCGCGACGACCGGCCGATGGGGGTGGCGGTTCGCCGTTACTACCGCAGTCCGCGCCACGACGACGAGTGGCTGGAGTCCTGGCTCGAACTGTGGGACGGCGACCGGCTGCTGCCCGGATACGGCTGGGTGTTCGGGGTCGGCGACGGGACGAGCAACGTCGGCCTCGGCGTCCTCAACGCCTCCCCGGCGTTCGGCAACGTCGACTACCGTGAGCTGCTCACCCGATGGCTCGCCGGCATGCCCGAGCAGTCGGGTCTCATCGAGGAGAACGCCACCGGCCGGGCGCGGGGAGCCGCGCTGCCCATGGGTTTCAACCGCACCCCCCAGTACACCCGCGGGTTGCTGCTGGTCGGCGACGCCGGCGGCATGATCAACCCGTTCAACGGCGAGGGCATCGCGTACGCCATGGAGTCCGGCGAGCTCGCCGCCGACATGATCGTCCAGGCGCTCTCTCGGCCGACCTCGGCGGCCCGCGAGCGTGTGCTCTCCGCCTACCCGAAGCATTTGAAGGAGGCGTACGGCGGCTACTACACGATGGGCCGCGTCTTCGTCGACATCATCGGCCATCCGCAGATGATGAGGCTCGCGACCCGGCACGGGCTGCCGCACCCGACCCTGATGCGGTTCACGCTGAAGCTGCTCGCCAACCTGACGGACCCGCGCGGCGGCGACGCGATGGACCGTGTGATCAACGCCATCACCAAGATCGTCCCAGCGGCATGAGGAACCCGAGGCGAGTCACAATGTCCGTCCTACCTAGACTGGGGTCCCCGACTAGGCGACACGGAGGCGGAGCTGGCGCCGGCCAGATCAGGCGTCGGGCGACCGACATCGAGAGGGGGCGAGGCGAGGGATGACACAGCTTTATCTGCCCATTGTCATACTCGGGCTCATCGCGCTCGCTTTCGGGCTCTTCTCGCTGCTCGCCGGCTCGGTCGCCGGGCCGAAGCGCTACAACCGCGCCAGGATCGACTCGTACGAATGCGGCATCGAGCCGACACCGCAGCCCGTGGGCGGCGGGCGGTTTCCCGTGAAGTACTACCTGACGGCGATGCTCTTCATCGTCTTCGATATCGAGATCATCTTCTTGTACCCCTGGGCCGTCGCCTTCGACCAGATGGGGCTTTTCGGTCTCGTCGAGATGGTGTTGTTCATCGTCACAGTCCTCACCGCCTACGTCTACGTCTGGCGGAGGGGTGGGCTCGAGTGGGACTAGGTCGTGTCCCGTAGATATACCCCGCACGTGTCCGACATGAAGAGACGAGAGATATGGGTGTCGAAGAACAGCTGCCGAGTGGCTTCCTGCTGACCACGGTGGAGAAGGCCGTCGGTTGGGTCCGCAAGAGCTCGGTGTGGCCGGCGACGTTCGGCCTCGCCTGCTGCGCGATCGAGATGATGGCCGCGGGCGCCGGACGCTACGACATGGCGCGGTTCGGCATGGAACGGTTCTCGGCGACCCCGCGGCAGGCCGACCTCATGATCGTCGCCGGCCGGGTGAGTCAGAAGATGGCGCCGGTGCTGCGTCAGGTCTACGACCAGATGCCCGGGCCCAAGTGGGTGATCTCGATGGGTGTGTGCGCGTCGAGCGGGGGGATGTTCAACAACTACGCGATCGTGCAGGGGGTCGACCACGTCGTACCCGTCGACATCTACCTGCCTGGCTGTCCGCCGCGCCCGGAGATGCTGCTCGACGCGATCCTGAAGCTGCACGACAAGATCCAGAACGAGAAGCTCGGCCTGCACCGTCAGGCGGAGGTCGAGGAGCAGGAGCGCGAGCGCATGCGTGCCGTCGCGACCTCGCCGCTGCGCGGCCTGCCGTCGTGAGCGATACGGCCGCCATGAGCGAAGCGGAGCCAGAGCTGGCGAGATGAGCGACACGAAGGTGAGTGCGGCGACATGACTGGCAACGCCTCTGACAGGGGCTCTGACAACGCCCCGGACAGGGGCTCGGACAGGGGCTCGGACCTGCCGGAGCCGCGGCGCGGCATGTTCGGCGTCACGGGCAGCGGGGACACCTCGGGGTACGGCCGCCTGGTCCGCCGCGAGCCGCCGAGGAGGTCCTCGCCCCGGCCGTACGGTGGCCCCGGCAGTGCTTCTGATCGGGGTCCCGATGGAGGGCGCGGGTACTTCGACGAGGTCGTCGACGAGCTCGAGCGGGTGGTCCCTGACTTCGGCGACGCGATCGAGCGGGTGGTCGTCCACCGTGGCGAGCTCACCCTGCACGTCAAGCGCGACCGTCTGGTGGAGGTGGCGACCAAGCTCCGCGACGAGCCGGCACTGCGCTTCGAGATGTGCGTCAACGTGTCGGGCGTCCACTACCCACGCGATGTCGGCGGCGAGTTGCACGCGGACTACGAGCTCCTTTCCATCACCCACAACCGCCGGCTGCGCCTCGAGGTGGCCTGCTCGGACGAGGACCCGCACCTCCCCTCCGTGGTCGGGGTCTATCCGACGGCCGACTGGCACGAACGCGAGACCTGGGACTTCTACGGCGTCGTCTTCGACGGTCACCCCGCCCTGACCCGTATCGAGATGCCCGACGACTGGCCGGGCCATCCGCAGCGCAAGGACTATCCGCTCGGGGGCGTGCCCGTCGAGTACCGCGGCGCGGAGGTCCCACCGCCCGAGGAGCGGAGGTCGTACGCATGAGCCAACAGACAGCGCATGAGCAGAGGCACGAGCACACCCACGAGCAGACGTACAACGTCCACGACCCGTACGCGGGGACCGAGGCGACAGAGGGGCGCGTCTTCACCGTCGCAGGCCAGGACTGGGACGACGTCGTCGCGGGTGTTGGCGGGGCCGACGGCGACTCCAGCGAGGAGCGGATCGTCGTCAACATGGGCCCGCAGCATCCGTCGACCCATGGGGTGCTGCGGCTCATCCTGACCCTCGACGGCGAGTCGGTGACAGAGGCGCGTGTCGTCATCGGGTACCTGCACACCGGGATCGAGAAGAACTGCGAGTACCGCACCTGGACGCAGGGTGTCACGTTCGTGACCCGGGCCGACTACCTCTCCCCGCTGTTCAACGAGGCCGCGTACGTCTTCGGGGTGGAGAAGCTGCTCGGCGTCACCGACCAGGTGCCCGACCGGGCGAACGTCGTCCGTGTGCTGTGCATGGAGCTGAACCGCCTCGCCTCCCACTTCGTGTGGCTCGGCACGGCCGGAATGGAGCTGGGCGCGATCGCGCTCATGTTCTTCGGCTTCCGCGAGCGTGAGCTGGTCCTCGACATCCTCGAGATGATCACCGGGCTGCGGATGAACCACGGCTACTTCCGGCCCGGCGGCGTCTCCCAGGACCTCCCGCCCGGGGCGATCGATCGCATCCGCGAGCTGGCCCCGTTGCTGCGCAGGCGCATCACCGACTTCGAGAAGCTTCTCGACGAGAACAACATCTGGGTCGCCCGCACGAAGGGCATCGGCTACCTCGACCTGGCGGGCTGCACCGCGCTCGGGGCGACCGGACCCATCCTGCGGGCCACCGGGCTGCCGTGGGACCTGCGCAAGTCGCAGCCGTACTGCGGCTACGAGCAGTACGACTTCGACGTCATGACCGAAACCGGCTGCGACGCCTACTCCCGGTACAAGATCCGGATTCGGGAGATGTACGAGTCGATCAAGATCATCGAGCAGTGCCTGGACAAGCTGAAGCCGGGGCCGGTGATGATCGCCGACAAGAAGATCGCCTGGCCGGCTCAGCTGGCGCTCGGCGCCGACGGCCTCGGCAACTCCCTCGACCACATCAAGCACATCATGGGCACCTCGATGGAGGCGCTGATCCATCACTTCAAGCTCGTGACCGAAGGGTTCCGGGTGCCACCAGGCCAGGCATACGCCGCCGTCGAGTCTCCGCGCGGGGAACTCGGCTGCCATGTCGTGAGCGACGGAGGCACCAGACCGTACCGTGTTCACCTGCGCGACCCTTCGTTCGTCAACCTCCAGGCCGTGCCGGCCATGTGCGAGGGCGGCCTGGTGGCCGACGTGATCGCGTCCGTCGCGAGCATCGACCCGGTGATCGGCGGGGTGGACCGATGAGCATCGCTGCGGAGGGACCCGGGGAGGGACCCGGGGAGGGACCCGGGGAGGGAACTGTGGAGTCGCCGTTCGGCGAGCGTACCCGCGCGGAGGCGCTGGAGATCGTCGCGCGTTACCCCGAGCCCGGCTCCGCGCTGCTGCCGCTGTTGCATCTCGTGCAGTCCGAGGAGGGGTACGTGAACCCGGCCGGCATCGAGTTCTGCGCCGAGCTCGTCGGTTTCACGAACGCCGAGGTCACGGCCGTCGCGACGTTCTACACGATGTTCAAGCGGCGCCTCGCTGGCGACTACCTTGTGAGCGTTTGCACAAACACTCTGTGCAACCTGCTCGGGGGCGAGGAGATCTACGACACGCTGAGGGAGTACCTTGGCGTCGGCCACAACGAGACGACCGACGACGGCACGATCACGCTCGAGCACGCCGAGTGCCTCGCCGCGTGCGACTACGCGCCGGTGGTCACCGTCAACTACGAGTTCTTCGACCAGCAGACGCCGCAGTCCGCGGTCGAGGTGGTGAACCGGCTGCGGTCGGGTGAGCCGCCGCCCCCGACGCGGGGCGCGCCGCTCTGCGGGTTCAAGCAGGTCGAGCGTCTGCTCGCGGG
Organism: Streptosporangiaceae bacterium; assembly: GCA_050699055.1. GTDB lineage: Bacteria > Actinomycetota > Actinomycetes > Streptosporangiales > JBOHCT01 > JBOHCT01. Next base: position 8,552 of record JBOHCT010000158.1, read on the forward strand.
CTTCCCCGACGAGCGCGAGGACGCCTTGGACGCGGGCGGCGTTGGCGGTGAGCCGACGCTCGCCGGCGTCCATCGGGCCGCCGAGCGTGGGGAGGCCGCACCTGCGGCGAACGAGACGAAGGAGGGCTGAGGTGCCGCTCACACCGGTGCTCACGTGGCGCTGGGCCGAGGAGCGCCCGTGGCTGCTCGCGACCTACGAGCGCTTGGGCGGTTACGCGGGGCTGCGTCGGGCCCTGTCGATGGGGCCGGACGAGGTCGTGCAGGTCGTCAAGGACTCCAATCTCCGCGGTCGAGGCGGCGCGGGGTTCCCCACCGGCGTGAAGTGGAGCTTCATGCCAAAGGACGCCGACGAGCCAGCCGCGAAGCCCAGCTATCTCGTTGTCAACGCCGACGAGGGCGAACCGGGTACCTGTCGCGACGCCCCGGTGATGACGGCCGACCCGCACGCTCTCGTCGAAGGCGTCATCATCGGGTCGTACGCCATGCGCGCCCACCGGGCCTTCATCTACATCCGCGGGGAGCTGGTCCACGCGCGGCGCCGCCTCGACAACGCCGTTCGCGAGGCCTACGCCGCCGGGTACCTCGGCACGGACATTCTCGGCTCCGGGTTCGACCTCGAGCTGGTCGTGCACTCGGGCGGGGGGGCCTATGAGGCGGGCGAGGAGACCGCGCTCCTCGACTCCCTGGAGGGTTACCGCGCCCAGCCTCGGCTCAAGCCCCCGTTCCCCGCCCAGTCCGGGCTCTACGGCCTGCCCACGACCGTCAACAACGTCGGCACGCTCGCGAGCGTGCCGTGGATCCTGCGCTACGGCGCCGACTGGTGGAAGACCATGGGGCCGGAGAAGTGCGCCGGCACGAGCATCTACTCCGTGTCCGGACGGGTCCGCCGTCCCGGTCAGTACGAGGCGCCGCTCGGGACGACGCTGCGCGAGCTGCTCGACATGGCGGGAGGCATCCGCGATGGCCACGAGCTGAAGTTCTGGACGCCGGGCGGCTCGTCCACGCCGCTGCTCACCGCCGAGCACCTCGACGTGCCCCTCGACTTCGACTCCATCACCGAGGTCGGGTCGATGAACGGCACCAACGCGGTCATGGTGTTCGACGAGACCGACTGCGTGGTCCGTGCCGCGAGACTCTGGAGCGAGTTCTACGCGCACGAGTCCTGCGGCAAGTGCACGCCGTGTCGCGAGGGCACGTACTGGTACGTCCAGATCTACGAGCGGCTGGAGCGCGGCGAGGCCGACGAGCAGGACATCACCACGCTGCTCGACCTGTCGGACAACATCCTCGGCCGCGCGTTCTGCGCGCTCGGCGACGGCGCGGTGAGCCCGGTCACGTCGTCCATCAAGTACTTCCGCGACGAGTACGTCGCCCATTACGAGCAGGGCGGCTGTCCGTTCGCAAGAGATCGCGCACTCGCTGGGGTGTCCACCTGATGACCATCACGACAGGCGCAGCAGGAGGCGGGCCGCCCGCAGAGAAGCGGCCGGACGAGGTGACCGTCACCATCGACGGCTTCACGACCAACGTGCCCAAGGGCACGCTGATCATCCGCGCGGCCGAGCTGCTCGGCATCCAGATCCCGCGGTTCTGCGACCACCCGCTCCTCGATCCGGTGGGGGCGTGTCGGCAGTGCCTGGTCGAGGTGACCGACGCCGGCAACGGGCGGCCGATGCCGAAGCCGCCCGCGTCGTGCACCCAGCCGGTGGCCGACGGAATGGTGATCAAGACCCAGCTCACCTCCGAGGTCGCCGACAAGGCGCAGCACGGGGTCATGGAGCTGCTGCTCATGAACCACCCCCTCGACTGCCCGGTCTGCGACA
>JBOHCT010000159.1:0-10288 GCA_050699055.1 Streptosporangiaceae bacterium
GCCGAGGGGGCCCGGTGTCGATGGTGAACCGCCTGCTGAAGACGGTCTTCGGCGGGTAGCCGGCCCGCTCCAGCGCGCTCGCGTACGCGGCGATCTGCGGGCGCACGCAGGTCCGCAGGTGCTCGACCGCCGCAGCGTCGACCTTCTCCAGGGCCTCCGCCTCGTCGGCGTGCCCGCGATCTCCGCGCGCGTCGTGGTGCGCTATTCGGTCAGGCGCACGCGGGTCCTGTCGCGGCGCTGGCGCAGCGACCAGAACGTGTCGGCGACCGCCGACGGGTCGATGGCGGTCGGGGTTGCCGTGGCCGTCCCCGCGACCGACCCCGCGATTGTCACCTCGCCCACGTAGACGTCGAACCCGCGGAGCCGCTCGGCGAGGATGCCGACGAGTTTGGACTTCGCGGCGTTCTCCAGGCCGACGCCGTCGATTCCCAGCAGCTTGGCGAATCCGTCGGCCTGTGCCGTGTTCTCGCCGACGGTCCGCCGGATCATCGTCGGGTCAGCGGCGTCGCACCGATACGCGCGGGCATCGAAGCCGTCGGCCTTCAGGCGGCGGGCCCCTTCGGCGAGCCGCTCGGCGGTCCTGCCGACCAGCGCCAGACGGTAGCCCTCGCGGCCGAATCGCCCCGCTGTCGCATGCGATATCCCCGGACCGTAGCCGAAGACGATCAACGCACCCATGCTCGCGGCCCCCTACTCGGCCCTGGGCGTGCCCGCCGAGTACGCACCCGCGTCGAGGTCCTCGATAAGGGTTGGGCCGGTGGGCTCCCAGCCGAGAAGCTCCCGTGTCACGGTGCTCGTCGCCGCGAGATCCATGCCGAAGAAGGTGCCGATCCACCCGAAGTGGGACTGGACGTCGTCCGGGGCGATGGAGGTGACGGGCAGGCCGAAGGCGCGGCCGATGGCCTCCGCGATGTCACGGGTGGATACGCCCTCTTCCGCGACGGCGTGCAGGCGGGCGCCGGCCGGGGCCTTCGCGAGTCCCAGCGCGACCAGGCGCCCGGCACCGGAGCGGTGCACGGCGGCCCACCGGTTGGTCCCGTCTCCCGGGTAACCGGAGACGCCCTTGTCGCGGGCCACCGCGGCGATCGTCGCGATGAAACCGTGGTCGCCGGCCCCGTGCACGGTCGGCGCGAAGCGCAGGCTCACGGCGCGCACGCCGACCGCCTCGGCGGCCTCGGCGCCAGCCAGGATGCTCGCCAGATCGTCGAGGTCACCGCGGCGGACGCGGGCCCCCTCGGCCTGGAGGGCGGCGGCGGAGGCGTCGGACCTGGCGAGCCCGGTGATCTCGTGCCCGGCGGCGAGAAGTTCATCGACGGTGGCGGAACCGATCCATCCGGAGGCTCCCGTGACGAAAACACGCATGGCGCTGCATCCTTTCGTGATGTCAGTTACTGACGTCAGTCACCGTCATCACCGTACACCTTTACGGCAGCAACTGTCATCACTAGGCTGGCAAGCATGGCGCGTTGGGAGCCGGGTGCGCGGGAGCGCCTGCAGGCGGCGGCACTCGAGCTGTTCGCCACGCGCGGGTTCGAGCAGACGACCGCGGCGGAGATCGCGCAATCCGTCGGCCTGACCGAGCGCACCTTCTTCCGGCACTTCAGCGACAAGCGCGAGGTGCTTTTCTACGGGCAGGAGCAGTTCCTTCAGGTGTTCGTCGACGGGGTGGAGGCCGCACCGCCGGACGCAGCGCCGCTGGAGGTGATCGCCTCCGCGCTGCACTCGGCGGCATCGTTCTTCTCCGACGAGCGCCGGCCCTACTCCCGTACCCGACAGTCGGTGATCGACCAGAACCCCGCGCTCCGGGAACGCGAACTGCACAAACTCTCGGGCCTCGCCACGACGGTCGCCGAGGCGCTGCGCGCACGGGGCATCGGTGAGCCGGCGGCCACCCTTGCGGCGCAGTCCGGCGCGACCGTGTTCGGCATCGCGTTCGCCCAGTGGATCCGCGACGGCGAGACCCGGTCCATGTCCGACATCACCTCGGACGTGCTCGACGAGCTGCTCCACCTGACCGCAACCGGGTCGCAGCAGCTCCCGTGACCCCCGCTCGCGCATCGGCGAGGTGAGCCCGTGTTCCGGCCGCTCGCCTCGTCGTAACCGATGATCTCCACGCCGCCGGCGTCGAACGCGCCGACCAGTTCGGGCCGTCGCCGGTGTCGGTACAGGGAGACGAGTCGGTACGAAGGTGCGCGGCCACAGGGACGTCGCCGAGGTCGACCATGACCTCGCCGCCTTCCGGCCAGCAGCGTGGCCAGCCGGCGCGTACGGGTGGCGACGCAGCAGCGGCGCCTTGGCGTCCATCCCGTAGCGTGCCAGCTCCTCCCCCGTCGCGACGCGCCCGCCGACCATCGTGACGAACGCTTCCTCCAAGCTGGCGTCCTCGCGTACGTCATCGAGTGACCCCGCCGCGAGTACCCGCCCCTCGGCGAGGACCGCGACGTGGTCGCACAGCCTCTCCACCAGCTCCATGACGTGGCTGGAGAAGACGACAGTGCCGCCAGAGGAAGCGAAGCGCCGGAGGATGTCCCGAATCGTCGCGGCGGACACGGGGTCGACGGCCTCGAACGGTTCGTCGAGGACGAGCAGCCGGGGCGCGTGGAGCAGAGCCACGGCGAGCCCGATCTTCTTGCGCATGCCGGCCGAGTAGTCGACGACGAGGGTGCCACCGGCGTCGGTGAGCCCGAGTACCTCGAGCAGCTCGCGAGCCCGCGGCTCAATCACCCCTCGGCTCATGCCTCGCAGCAGGCCGATGTAGGTGAGCAGCTCGTGCCCGGTCGGCCGGTCGAACATGCGCACCCCCTCGGGCAGCACACCGACCCGCCGCTTGGCCTCGGTGGGGTCCGCCCACACGTCGTGGCCGTCCACCCACGCGCCTCCCGCGTCGGGCCGCAGAAGTCCCACCGCCATGGACAGGGTGGTCGTCTTGCCGGCTCCGTTCGGCCCGACCAGCCCGAAGAACGAACCCACGGGCACGTCAAGGTCGATGCCGTCGACCGCGACCTTCTCCCCGAAGCGTTTCGTCAACCCGCGCAGCGCGAGGGGAGCTGGGGCACTCTCCTCCCCGGCCATCGTGACACTCCCCGCTACCGTTGACAGCCCCGCGTCACGTTACCTTCCGCGTCGCCGTAACAGGGCCTCGTCTATCGGCACTATCGGGTGATCGGGGTAGACCCGAGTCGCCAGGTCCCACAGACGGTCGCGGCCCTGTCGCCCAGCGATTGCGACCTCGCCGCGCAGTACCATGAACTCCAGCAACTGCGTGACGTTGCGGACGAGCCAAGGCGACTCCAGGCCACCAGATCCGCACTCGGTGCGATGGCGGCGGTCGGGTCGATCTGCGGCAGCGTCAGGTGGCGTACCACATCGAGCAGCTCGGTCGGCTTCGGGCTGCGCGCGCACCGCGGTGCGACGCGCCTCGATCCGAGAAAGCTTATGGATGGTCACAACGCGAGGCTAGGCGACGGGTCCGACACGCCGCGCAGAGCGTGCCGGCGGCGACGTCCTCAAGCAGAGCCTCGGCGCTGGGCTCCACGCCCTTGAGACGCACGGTGAGCGCTTCGTTCCCGCCGCGTCGCTTGTGGCTCGTGGTCACGACCGGCGGTCCCGATCCGGGCGGCGATGCCGCCGAGGAGACACTCCAGGCCGAACTCGAAGCGCTCGTCGATGGTGTACGGGGAGTCGGGGTCGACGTCCGCGTCGAAGAGACGGACGACCTGCGGGTACCGACCGGTCTCGCGCAGCGTCGCGAAGACCCGATCCGCGTACGCCTGCCTCTCCTCGTCGGATGCGACGCTCTGCTGTCGTCTGCCCTCGTCCTCCTTGAGCTGGCGGAGCACCGCGCCCATGACGTAGGTGTCGACGGCCATCAGGATGTCCATGGTCGCGCGCATGTCGAGCCCCAGACCGGCGAGAAGCTGGAGCGACGCCTCCACATGCCGTACTGCGTTGGGACCCAGAGGCGGGCCCATGCCGCCGTGGTCCTTGACCCAGGGGTGGCGCAGCAACATGCGCCGGGTGTTGTGCGCGGCCGTCCGCAGGTCGGCGCGCCAGTCGCCGGACTGCGGATCGGGCATCTCGACCTCGCCCTGGATCGTGTCGAGCATCAGGAGGAGTAGCTCCTCCTTGTCGACCACGTGCCAGTACAGCGACATGGTGCCGACGCGCATGCCCGCGGCGATGCGACGCATCGAGAGCGCCTGCGGCCCCTCGGCGTCGGCGATCTCGATGGCGGCGCGCACGATCTGCTCCCTGGACAGCGAGAGCGCGTGGCGCTCCCGGCCGCGCGGCCCGCGACGCTCCACCCGCCGCCGCCGCGCGTCGATGTGCGCTCGCCTGGTCCGCGTGCGTGGCGACAGGTCCGGCCAGAGCCACGAGTCCGGGCCCCTGGGCTCCTCCCCCGCGATGGTCATCACCTTCTCGAGAACCGACTTAACAATCGTACGCCGTATTGCCGATAGTACAGCGTACGGTCCACTAGTACGACGTACGAGAGGAGGGACTATGGAGGAGGCAGTGTCGCGAATGCCGCGAGGCGATGATCTCGCCGTGGAGGCACGAGGGCTGCGGAGACGCTTCGGGAAGACCGAGGCGCTGCGCGGCGTGGACCTGACGGTCGAGCCGGGGACCGTCTGCGGGCTGCTCGGCCCGAACGGCGCGGGCAAGACCACGGCCGTTCGCATCCTCGCCACGCTGCTGCTGCCCGACGCCGGCCGCGCGCGCGTCGCCGGGTACGACGTCGTGCGCGAGGCGGGAAAGGTGCGGCGGCGCATCGGCCTGGCCGGGCAGTACGCTGCTGTCGACGAGCTGCTGACGGGCAAGGGCAACCTGGAGCTGGTCGGCCGCCTCTACCACCTGCCCCGGCACGGCGTGCGGCGCAGGGCCGAGGAGCTGCTCGAGCAGTTCGACCTGGCCGACGCGGGCGACCGGCTCGTCAAGACGTACTCCGGCGGGATGCGGCGCCGTCTCGACCTCGCCGCCAGCCTGCTCGCGTCCCCGCCCGTGCTGTTCCTCGACGAGCCGACGACCGGCCTCGACCCGCACAGCCGCGGCGAGATGTGGGACGCCATCAGGAAGCTGGTCGCCGACGGGACGACCGTGCTGCTGACGACGCAGTACCTCGACGAGGCCGACCACCTCGCCGACCGCATCGTCGTCATCGACCGTGGCCGGGTAGCCGGCACCGGATCGCCCGAGCAGCTGAAGGTGGAGATCGGCGGCGAGCGGCTCGACGTTCAGGTACGCGACGCCGCCCGGCTGTCTGACGCCGCCGCGGCAATCACCCGCGCCGCGAACGCGGAGCCGCGGACCGAACCCGACACCCGTCGGGTGACCGTCCCCGTCACGAGCGGTGCCGCGACCCTCACCCCGGCCGTACGGGAGCTGGACGCGGCGGGCGTGGCGCTCGAGGACATCGGGCTGCGCCGGCCGACCCTCGACGAGGTGTTCCTGCGCCTCACCGGCCACGCGGCCGAGGACACCACAAAGGACCAGGCAGATGACCCGGCCCGCGACGAGCGCGAGCCGGCTGGAACGGAGGTTGCCTGATGGCCGTACTCGACATGCCCGAGCCCACGACGCCGGCCGCGCGGCTGCGGTATGCGCTCGCCGACGCGGTGGCCGTCGCCCGACGCAACGTCGTACACATCGTGCGTGTACCGGAGAGCCTGGCCGACGTCACGATCCAGCCGGTGATCTTCGTGTTGCTGTTCGGGTTCGTGTTCGGCAGCGCGATCAACATCCCCGGTGGCGGCGACTACATCCAGTACCTCATGCCGGCGCTGTACGTCATGACCATGCTCGGGTCGTTCGCCGCCATCGCGGTCGGCATGGCCGACGACGCGAGCAAGGGCATCATGGACAGGTTCCGCTCGCTGCCGATGGCGCGGTCGGCCGTCCTCGTGGGCCGCTCGTTCGCGAACCTCCTCCAGAGCGTCCTTGCCCTGATCGTGACGATCGGCATGGGACTGGCCGTGGGCTGGCGCCCGGGTAGCGACCTCGCGCACACGGTGGCGGCCTTCGGCCTGCTGCTCCTGCTCGCGTTCGCGATGAACTGGGTCGGCATGTTCGTCGGGCTGGTCGTCCGCTCCTCGGAGTCGGCGAACAGCATCGGGATGATGGTCTTCCTCCCGCTCATGTTCCTCGCCAACACGTTCGTGCCCACCGGGGGCATGCCGGCGGCCCTGCGCACGATCGCGAACTGGAACCCGGTCAGCGCGATCGTCGCGGCCTCCCGCGACCTGTTCGGCAACGCGGCCGCGATACCCGTCCCCGACGTGTGGCCGCTGCAGCACCCGATCGTGGCCACTGTGGGCTGGGCGCTGCTGCTGCTCGCCGTGTTCGTGCCGCTGGCCGTACGCCGCTACCGCACCGCCATGCGCTGATCCCGCGGCTGCCCTCTAGCATGATCCCCATGCCGGACGACCGCGGCCTTCCCCGTCGCGACAGACCCTCGCGCCCCTGCCATGTCGACCCGGTGAGCGGGGTCATGTCCGAGGCGACCGGGCGCTACGCGAAGCGCCTCCGTGATCTCGCCGGCGTCTTCAGCGATGCCGCGGCCTTCGCGGAGCGCGTCGCGCGCGACGGCGACGCACTCGTGTACGAGGTGTACGAGCATCGGGCAGAGGAGCGTCCAGGCGATCTCATCTTCGGCACCAGCGTCCTGCGGCCCGGCACTGTCGGCGGCGAGTACCACATGACCCGGGGACACATCCACCGCGTGGCCGACCGCACAGAGATGTACCACTGTGTGAGCGGTCGCGGTGTCCTCGTCATGGAGTCGCTGGACGGCACCGCGGAGGCGATCGAGATGACCCCCGGATCGGTCGCTTACGTGCCGCCCGAGCGAATCCACCGCAGCGTCAACGTGGGCGACGAGCCGTTCGTCACGGTGTTCTGCTACCCCGCCGACGCCGGCCAGGACTACGACGTCGTGCGCGCGTCCGCCGGCATGCGGCTCCTCGTCGTCGACGACGGCTCCGGTGGCTGGTCAACTATCGACAATCCGCACTACGTGCTGCGATCCCATTGACTCCGGCCCTACGACCGCGTCGCTCGAAGCAGGAGGACCACGCCTCGGACGACGTCGAGGTTCGCTGCGACGCCCACGACGATCAGTCCCCACAGCGGTAGCCCGGTCACGGCGGCCACGGCGAAGATGAGGAGTCGGAACTCCCGGCGCAGGAGCAGCCGCACGTCGGTGTCGCGGCCGACGGCGTGAACGTACGACACGAGCAGGCAGCCGGCGCCGGTGACGAAGCCCCACGTCCAGGCGAAGGACGTCCCGCCCGCGGCGAGGACGAGCCCGACCACCACCCCCAGGTCCGCGTACCTGTCGAGCAGGGTGTCGAGCACGGCTCCCCGCCGCGACGCCCTGCCGCTCACTCGTGCGAGCTCGCCGTCCACGCCGTCCAGGGCGGAGCCGAGGAGGATCGCGAGTCCGCCGACGATCAGAAGCGGGCGCTGCCCCGTGGCCACCAGTCCGGCCGCCGCGGCGGTGAGAGCGAACGCGAGATAGGTAGCGGTGTCCGGGGTAATACCTGTGCGCAGCAGCAGTCGGGTGAGCGGGCCGGAGATCCTCCGGTTCACGACCCGGGCGATGATCCCGTCGGTCGGCTTCGGGCCGTAACGGCGCCAAAGAGCCCGCTCGAGCGCGCGGATCGACTCCGGCGTGTCGATGTCCGCCCATAGACCGCCTACCTCGCACGCCCTGATCTCACATCCACGGGCGATGAGGCTCCGGCGCAGGTCGTCCCACGAGGCCTCCGCCGATGTCGAGGCGAGGGCCAGCAGGTCCTTGATGTTGACGACGGCGAGCCCCGCGTCGACGCCGTCGTAGTCGTCGAGATGGTCGCCGAGGGTGAGTACCCGGCCGTCCCGGCCTACCCGCATCCTGGTGGCGCGTGCGCCGGCGAGCCCGCCGAACTGTCGCTCGGGGTCCCGGTCGAGGGCGACGACAGTATGGCCGGGCGATGCCAGGAGCCGCTCGACGTCGTCCGCTTCGAAGACGTGGTCGCCCATGACGACCAGGCACCGCTCCCCCACCGCAGCGCGAACCCCCGCCACCACCGACGTCGCGGTACCGCGCTCCCACTCAGGGTTGTACACGACCTCAACGGGAAGGCCTTTGGCCCGTACGGCCTTCACCACGCTCTCCCCGCGGTAGCCGACGACCACGGCGACTCGGTCGACACCCGCGGACCGGAGCACGTGGACCGCACGCTCGAGGAGGCTGACGCCGCCGACGCGGCGGAGTACCTTCGGCTGGTCCGAGCGCATGCGCAGTCCTCGGCCGGCCGCGAGCACCACCGCGCAGCGGACGAGGCGCTCGTCGTGTGCGGTGTCACGCCCGGCGACAAGGGGCTCGCGCATGGCGGGGATGCCGGCTCCTGGCGCGGCACCCACTGGTTCAGGGGTACCGGTCGGCGTCATACCGGCAAGTATGAGGGTTGCGCGGGCCGGTGGACGCCGCCTGAAACGCGTGTGACTGGTGTGTCGTTTGTTCACATAGTGGCGTACGTCCGCTACCGTCGGTCAAGCAAGATCACACATCTGTCAAGCCGCTGGTGGGAGGGGGCCTCGCGGTGCGACTAACGGGGCGAGCGGGGTGGAGGTCATTCGCGTGGCGCGGCCACAGTTGGCGTCGTGTGCTGGCCGTTACTGGCACGGCGGTGATCGTGGGAGCGGCGTTCGCCGCACCCGCAGGGGCTGATCCCGACACACCGAGCGCGCACGACGTCGCGAAGGCGAAGCGGCACGCTCACGAGCGCGCCGAGCAGGTGGGCTCGGTGAAGGCAAAACTGGCGCACGCGGACTCCCGCCTTCAGGAGTTGAATGCCACCGTCGAGTCCCTGGTCCGGAAATACCAGGACGAACAGGCCGATCTCCGGCAGGCCAAAGAGGCCTACCGCAGTGCCCGAGAGAGGGTCCGGCGTGCCGAGCTGGGTGTGGACCACGCTCGCGCGGGGGTCGGCCACCTGGCGGCACAGGCGTACCGCACCGGAGGAGCGGTATCCGGCGTGGCGTCCCTCTTCGGTGCCGACGGACCCAAGGGTGTCGTTGACCAGATGAACACGCTCCGTATGCTGGGCCGCGAGCGCTCGGCCGTTCTCGCCCACGTCCGCGCCAGCCGGATCGTAGCGGGCGTGATGCGCGAGCAGGCCCATCATGCGTTCGCCAAGCAGCGGGCGGCGACCCGACGCGTGGCCGCGGCGAAGAAGGCCGCTCAGGAGGCCTTCGCGTACCAGCAGGCGGAGGTCCAGCGTATCCAGGACCGTAAGCACGAGCTCGAGCAGAAGCTCGTCGACGCGCGGTCGCGGGCGAACACACTGGAGCAGACACGCCAGCAGGCCCTCCGACGCGCCCGCGAGCGCAAGGCCCGACAGGCCGCCCGGTCCGGGAGCCCGCCCACCGGCTCGTCAGCGTCGTCCTCCTCGGGAGGGAGCTGCTCCGGTGGGTCCGTAAGCGGCTACCCCAACGGCCAGATCCCCGAATCGGCTCTCTGCTCTCTCCCGGAGGCCGGTCACATGCTGCGCGCCGACGCCGCGGCCGCCTTCATCCGGATGAACGCCGCGTACGCCGCGCATTTCGGTTCGTCCATCTGCGTCACCGATTCCTACCGGAGCCTCGCCGTACAGCGCGCGCTGTACGTGGAGAAGCCGACGCTCGCGGCCTACCCCGGTACCAGCAACCACGGTTGGGGACTCGCCGTGGACCTGTGCGGCGGGGTCCAGTACGCCAGTTCCGCACAGCACGCATGGATGGAGGCTAACGCGCCCCGTTTCGGCTGGTACCACCCAGCCTGGGCTGAGATCGACGGCAGCAAGCCGGAGCCGTGGCACTGGGAGTACGGGCACATCTCTTAAGGTGCCCGCTACTTCAGAACCGGACTCGAAGGGACTCGTCCGGCACCTCCGGCCCGGGACCCGCACCGGAAGCTCCCGTCACATCGTTACCGAGGTCGCGTGTCCACCAGTTCGGTTCCCGATCCTGGGCCCGAAAGCTCGACGGACGGTAGTCCACCCACCTGGCGACCACTGACCACCGAGAGCGACCCCGTAGGGTGACGTCGTGGCCAGCCGAAGGTGTGGACAGGTGACCGGTCACCGGTTTTCGGTGTCGACCGGGCCGGCCTTGGTTCGCGGTGGCGGACGTGGCCGGGGGTACGTGCTGCCTGCATACCTCATCCCGCGTTGGTGAGAGCCTGCCAGGTCTTGGGCCCGGCGATGCCATCGGCGACGAGGCCGTGGTGGCGTTGGAACCGCTTGACCGCTTTGGTGGTGTGCGGTCC
>JBOHCT010000160.1:0-10281 GCA_050699055.1 Streptosporangiaceae bacterium
ACACCACAACCAGCATGCAGTCATTATCTCAAACCGAGAGTGGGAAACGGTAACCGACACGCACCGAAAAGCCCTACATCACAAGGGAAAACACCTCAACACACGAGCCGTATGTCAGGACACCTGGTCCCACGATCGGAACCGCGGAAAGCCTTCATTCATTGGCGCTGCCGGAGCTGTGCGCGGGGAGCGGCGGGCAGACGCCGTCGGTGGCGAGTGCGGCGGCGCGGCGCTCGTCGGGGACCTGGCTGTAGGTGGTGGTGCGTTGGCGTGCCGGGCGTCCGGCGCCGGCGGCGATCGCCTCCAGCTGGGGGATGGTGTGCCGCGAGCCGTGCTGGGAGCCGGCCATCCGGCTGATGGTCTCTTCCATCAGGGTGCCGCCGAGGTCGTTGACGCCGCCTTGGAGCACCTGGCGGCAGCCGTCGTCGCCGAGCTTCACCCACGAGCACTGAATGTTCGGGATCTCGCCGTGCAGCAGCAGCCGGGCGAGGGCGTGCACGGCACGGTTCTCCCGCATCGTGGGACCGGGGCGGGCGAGCCCAGCGAGGTAGATGGGAGCGCCCTGGTGCACGAACGGCAGCAGCACGAACTCCGTGAACCCGCCGGTGTCGGCCTGGATGCGGCGGATCAGCCGGATGTGGGCGACCCAGTGGGCCGGGGTGTCCACATGACCGTACATCATCGTCGCGGTGGTGGGGATGCCGAGCCGGTGCGCGGTGCTGATGACCTCGACCCAGGCGTCGGTGGGCAGCTTGCCTTTGGTCAGCACCCACCGCACGTCGTCGTCGAGGATCTCCGCCGCGGTTCCCGGCAGCGAGTCGACGCCCGCCCGGCGGGCCGCGGTCAGCCAGTCGCGGATCGACAGACCCGTGCGCGCGGTGCCGTTGACCACCTCCATCGGGGAGAACGCGTGCACGTGCATGCCGGGGCAGCGACGCTTGACCTCGGCGGCGAGGTCGAAGTAGGCGGTGCCCGGCAGGCCGGGGTGGATGCCGCCCTGCATGCACACCTCGGTGGCACCCACTGCCCACGCCTGCGCCGCCCGCTCGCCGACCTGATCCAGGGACAGGGTGTAGGCGTCGGCGTCGCTGCGACGCTGCGCGAACGCGCAGAAGCGGCAGCCGGTGTAGCAGACGTTGGTGAAGTTGATGTTCCGGGTGACCACGTAGGTGACGTCGTCGCCGACCGCGTCGCGGCGCAGGTCGTCGGCCAGCCCCGCCAGCGCCTCCAGCTCCGGCCCGTCGGCGTGCAGCAGCGCGAGGGCCTCGTCGTCGCTGACCCCGGCCGGGTCGTCGGCCGCGTGCCGCAGCGCGGCCGACACCTCGGTGTCGAAGCGCACCGGTGCCCGCCGACCAAGCCGCGTACGCAGCTCCTCCCAGTCACCGTAGACAGAGTCGAAGTCCGCCCGCCGATCAGAGGTGCGGCCCGCCGTGTCGATGGTCGCGTGCAGATCCGTTCGCCCACCCGCCTGCCAGCCGCCGTCCGGCTCCTGCCACGGCAGACCGCGTGGCCTGCGGCCCTCCACGGCCAGACCACGATCGTCGGCCAGCGCCGCCACGTGGGGACGGACCCGCGGGTCCAGCCACGGCTCCCCCGCCCGCACGTACCTCGGATAGACGGCTAGCCGCTCGCGGAGGGTGAAGCCAGCCTCAGCCGTACGGTCCGCCAGCTCGTCGATCCGCGGCCACGCCCGCTCCGGGTTGACGTGGTCGGGAGTGAGCGGCGACACCCCACCCCAGTCGTCTATACCCGCCCGCAGCAGCAACGCGTACTGCTCGGCGACCAGATTGGGCGGGGCCTGCAGTCGCATCTGTGGGCCCAGCACCAGACGGGCGACCGCCACCGTCGCCGCCAGGTCCGCCAGCTCGGCGTCCGGCACACTCCGCATCGCGGTGTCCGGCTTAGCGCGGAAGTTCTGCACGATCACTTCCTGCACACCGCCATACGCCCTCGCCACGCCGCGGATCGCGAACAGCGACTCGACCCGCTCGGCGAGCGTCTCCCCGATGCCGATCAGGACGCCGGTGGTGAACGGCACATTCGAGCGCCCGGCGTCCTCCAACACCCGCAGCCGCACCCCCGGGTCCTTGTCCGGGCTGCCGTAATGACAGCCTCCCGGCTCGGTGAACAACCGCCGCGCGGTCGTCTCCAGCATCATCCCCATCGACGGGGCCACCGGCTTCAACAGCTGAAGATCCCGCCACGCAAGCACACCCGGATTCAGATGCGGGAGAAGTCCCGTCTCCTCCAACACCCGCACGGCCATCGCCCGCACATACGACAACGTGTCGGCGTAGCCGTGCCCCTCCAGCCACTCGCCCGCCTGATGCCACCGATCCTCCGGACGGTCGCCGAGGGTGAACAGCGCCTCCTTGCACCCCAACCCGGCGCCCCGGCGGGCGATGTCCACCACCTCGTCCGGAGACACATACGGCGCGTCGACCTTGGCCGGCGCCTTCGCGAAGGTGCAGTAGCCGCACCGGTCACGACACAGGCGCGTCAGCGGGATGAACACCTTCCGCGAATACGTCACCACACCCGGCCGGCCCGCAGCGTCCAGCCCCGCATCCCGCACCCGCGACGCGCTCGCCAGCAAATCATCCAGCCGCCCGCCCCGGGCATACAGCAACACCGTCGCCTCCGCGGCGTCCAGGGTCTTGCCGTCCCGCGCCCGCGCCAACGCGCGGCGCAACGCCGACTCGCTCGGCACATCACTCATCGCGATCCACTCCCTCGCCTCTCCGCACGAATCGAGGTGTGCCCCTCCCAACGGGTCCTCACCCGAGCGCCCTCAGCCGGGGGAGCACCTCCTCACCGACCAGCCGAATGGTCGCCATGGGGTCGGTACTCGCGACCTGAATGGAGACGTAGTCGGCCACCACGTCCTGCACCAGCGGCCGGTAAAGATCGACAAGATCCTGCGGGGAGGTAGCCAGCGCGTACTTGCCCAGAATCTCCTCCCGGTCCATCGCGTCCGCCCGCTGCCGGAGCACCATCGGGTCGGTGGCCTCCAGCCGCCCCGGCGCGCGGAGCCCACGCATCGACGACAGAGCCGTCCAGGCGGCGTCGCGGTCCTCGGCGAGCACCGTCCACCGGGTCGCGACCACCGGCGCCGCCGTCACTCCGCGTTCGTCAAGGGCGGCACGAAACGGCTCCATCACCCTCTGAGAGGTCTCCGACGGGTCCTTGACGCTGGTGATCAGCCCGTCGGCGTGCGTGCCTGCGAAGCCCGCGGACTTGGGGCCGCCGGCGGCCATCAACATCGGGACCCGCCCGGCCGGAGGGCTGTAGAGCCGGGCGGTGGCGGTGGTGTAGTACTCGCCCGCGAAGTCGAGCTTCTCCCCCGCCAGCAGGCGGCGAATGATCTCCAAAGCCTCCCGCATCCGTGCCATCCGCTCCTTGTAACCGGGGAACTCCCACCCCAGCGGTGTCTCGTTGATGGCCTCACCGCTTCCCATACCCAAGAGGAAACGGCCGCCGGACAGCCGGTCCACCGTCGCCGCGGCCTGCGCCACCATCGCCGGGTGGTAGTGAAACAGCGGGCAGGTCACGGACGTCCCCAGCTGAACCCGCTCAGTACGCGCCGCGACCGTCCCCAGCCAGCTCCACACGAACCCCGACGCCGACGTGTCATCGACCCACGGATGGAAGTGGTCCGACCCGAGCACCACATCGAACCCCGCCCGCTCGGCCGCCACGGCCTGCTCGACGAGCTCCTCCGGCTGGTACGACTCATGGCTACCCAACCAAGCAAACCTCATGACCGCGAACCCCTCCTTCACTCGTCCATGACGGGAAGCACCTCTACGCGGTACGCACAGCGCAGCGCGCGCTTCAGAACAGAGTCGACGAGCTCGACCCGAAAAGCGTCGTCGACGAGCTCGACCCGAAAAGCATCACCGAAGCGGAACTCACCGCCGATGATGGGCAGCGTTCCCGACCACACGACGTCGCCGTCCTTCAGGCCGACCCTGCTCTCGATCTCGCCGAGAATCGCCCTGGGGGTCATCATCGACACGACCGCGCCATCCTGGTACGGAGTCTGTATCGCGCCGTCGAGGACGGTCGACCGCAGCGCCAGCTCGTCCCAGTGGCCGACAATCTCGTCGAGGAGCCACACCTGGCCACTCATGGGCTTGTCGACGCACTGCTTCGACTTGACGACCGAGTGCTCCTCGAGCTCACGGTCCGTGTGGTCAGAACCCACGCCAGCGAGGACGCGGCCCTCATGGAGGAAGAGCACGAACTCGGCCTCCCCGGCGGACCTGGCGCCGTAGACGTCGATCCGTGAGCGAGTGGTGACGCGCGAGGGGACCCGCGAAGGTGCCGGAATGCCGTGGCGGGCGAGCTCCGCCACATGGGCCTCAGCCGCGGCCCTGTCCCGGCCGGTATAGCCGGCGAGGAACACCCGGCGTGGGTCGAACTCGAGTGGCTCGCTGCCGGCCAAGGTCGTCAGTTCGAGGGGCATGCTCACCTCAACACCCGGTCGGTCAAAGCGGGATAGTCGGCGCGGGCGGCGCGCACGGCCCCGACGTCGATCTCGCGGCGCAATACTCCCGGGCGGTCGTCGAGCTCCCCCAGGCAGGTGCCCCACGCGTCGTACACCCCGGAAGAGCCGAGATAGGCGCCGCCGGACTGGTGGCCGGCCGCGTTGCAGGCAACGAGCGCGGCCTGGTTTTCGATCGCGCGAGCCCTGGTGAGGCAGCGCCACGCGGCGACGCGGGGAAACGGCCACGCGGCGACGACGAGGAAGACCTCGGCGCCCCGCTCGACCATCCCCCGGTACAGTTCGGGGAAGCGAAGGTCGTAGCAGGTGGACAGGCCGAGGCGGACGCCGCTGTGATCCGCCGTCACGATCTTCTCCCCGCGGGTAAGGAGCCGCTGCTCGCGCGACCCGTACCCGTACAGGTGGATCTTGCGGTACGTGGCGGCCATTTCGCCGGAGCCGTCGATGAGCACTATGGTGTTGTACAGGCGGTCGCCGTCACGCTCGACGATGCTCCCCGCGCACAGCGTGACCCGACACTCCCGTGCGAGGTCGGACAGCGCGGTGACCGTCTCCCCGTCCAGGTGCTCGGCGGATCCCGCGTAGTCGTCGAAGGCGAAGTAGCCGGGAAGCCACATCTCGGGTAGCAGCACGACTTCCGCCCCTGCCTCCGCCTCCGCGCGGACGGCCGCCGTCGCCGCGGCCATCCGGTCGGCCGGGGACTCGCCGTCGGCGACACGCAGCTGGATCGCGGCGACCCTCACCGCTAGCCTTCCAGCTCTGGGGCGATGTACTCCTTGATGTGGTCGAGCTGCTCGAGGTCGTCGGTCAGCGGCCCGAGCACCGCGTAGTCCATGCCATGCCCGGCGAGCTCCTTCAACCGGCCGAGCTGGTGATCGGTCTCCCCGAGCAGGTAGCACTCCTGGAGATGCTCGTACGAGCGGTGGGTGCCGAACGCTCGTACCGCCGGCTCGTGCTGCTCGGCGAGGGCCCGCTCGCGTGTCTTGCCGGGGCTCACGTGGATGAAGTTGCAGTGCGCGAATCGCAGCGAGCTGACCGAGCGGTTGATCTCCCCTAGATACGCCCGGATCTTCTCCCAGTCGTGCAGGATCAGCTCCTGCGTCCCCGAGCACCGGGAGAGCCACGCATCCGCCCGGCCGATGCGCCGCATGACGCTCGGCGGCACGTCGGCGACGTCGTGGTACTCCGGGTCCGGCACCCGACTGCCGCCAGAGACCCAGATCTCCGGCAGCTTCAATGGGCGTGGCTCGATCGTGACGTCGTCGAAGCTGTAGTACCTGCCGTGGAAGGTGGCGTTCTCCTTGGAGAGGAGGAGCTTGACGGCATCGATGATCTCGTCGGTGCGCCGGCCGCGCTCGGAGATGTGCGTCCCTGTGGCGGTGAACTCCTGCGGATACCACCCCGGCCCCACGCCGAAGATGTAGCGCTCGTTCGACAGCCGCATCAGGGTGGCGATCTCCTTCGCCAACAGCACCGGGTTGCGCAGCGGGAGCACGAGGATGCCGGTACCGAGCTTGGCCTTGTCGGTCAGGCCGGCGGCGTAGGTGAGCACCGACAGCGGC
Source organism: Streptosporangiaceae bacterium (assembly GCA_050699055.1). GTDB lineage: Bacteria > Actinomycetota > Actinomycetes > Streptosporangiales > JBOHCT01 > JBOHCT01. Next base: position 6,070 of record JBOHCT010000160.1, read on the forward strand.
TCGAGCCACGAGTCGCCGTACAGCCCGGGGGCGGTCAGCAGATGATCGATGTCCCAGATGTCGAAGTCGAGTTCGTCGCAGTGCCGGATGTAGTCCCGCAGACGCTGAACGCGCCGCCGCTGCCCGTCCGCGTCCACGCTCTCGCCGGAGTAGGACGGTAGCCAGATGCCGATCCGCACGGTCACGGGTGCCTCCATGATTCTCATGTGTGGTCCGGAAAGGCAGCAAGCTCTTTTTCTGGGCCACGGACGGAGATCTTGCCCTCGGCGTCCGGCGGTCGGGATCGCGGCGGGCCGTATCCGCCTCCGCCGGGTGTCTCGACCACGAGCACGTCGCCGATACCCACATCCGCGGAGTCGCAGCCGGCCATCGGCGTGACCGAGCCGTCGGCGCGTTCGATGTAGTTGCGCCCGCACTCTCCTGCTTCCCCGCCGGCGATGCCGTACGGCGCGACCCCGCGGTGGGCGGACAGCGTGCTGGCCGCCATGGGCCGGAGGAAGCGGATGCGCCGGACCCCACCGTCGCCACCGTGCCAACGGCCGGCACCGCCGCTGCCGCGGCGCACCCGGAACCCTTCCACCAGCACCGGGTACCTCGACTCCAGCACCTCGGGGTCGGTCAGCCGCGAGTTCGTCATGTGCGTCTGCACGACGTCGACACCGTCGAAGCCGTCTCCGGCGCCCGAGCCGTTGCCGACGGTCTCGTAGTACTGCTGCCGTTCGTTGCCGAACGTCACGTTGTTCATCGTGCCCGAGCCCTCCCCCTGGATCCCAAGTGCGGCGTACAGGGCGCCGGTGACCGCCTGCGAGGTCTCCACGTTCCCCGCGACGGTCGCCGCCGGGTAGGTGGGGGCGAGCATGCACCCGTCCGGGATGACGATCCGCAGCGGCTTCAGGCACCCGTCGTTCAAGGGAATGTCGCCGTCCACGAGGGTGCGGAACACGTACAGGACCGCCGCGCGGGCGACGGAGGACGGGGCGTTGAAGTTCCCGTCGCGCTGCGGCGAGGTGCCAGTGAAGTCGATGCGCGCGGAACGGGACGCTCGGTCGACCGAGACCGTCACGTCGATGACGAAACCCGTGTCGTGCTCGTACCGGTAGCTGCCGTCCCACAGCGCGCCGATCACCCGCCGCACGGCCTCCTCGGCGTTGTCCCGCACGTGCCCCATGTACGCCCGCACCACCTCGAGCCCGAAGTGGTCGACCAAGACCCGCAGCTCCTGAACACCTTTCTCGTTGGCCGCGACCTGAGCACGGAGGTCGGCGAGGTTCGCCGCAGGGTCGCGGGACGGGAAGTGGGCGCCGGTGAGCAGATCGCGGATCTCGTCCTCCAGGAAGGAGCCATTCTCCACCAGGAGACAATTATCGAACAGCACCCCCTCCTCATCGATCGTTCGGCTGAACGGCGGCATCGACCCGGGGGTCAAGCCACCGATCTCGGCGTGGTGGCCGCGCGAGGCGACGTAGAAGAGCACGGTCCCGCCCGCGTCGTCGAACACCGGAGTCACGACGGTGATGTCTGGCAGGTGGGTGCCGCCGTGGTACGGGTCGTTCAGCGCGTACACGTCGCCGGGCCTCATCGTCCCCCGGCGCCGGGCGACGACCTGCTTGATCGAGTCCCCCATCGACCCCAGGTGGACCGGCATGTGCGGGGCGTTGGCGATCAGGTTGCCGTCCGCGTCGAACAGCGCGCAGGAGAAGTCCAGCCGCTCCTTGATGTTCACCGAGTGCGCGGTCGCCTCCAGCCGGGCGCCCATCTGTTCGGCGATCGCCATGAACAGGTTGTTGAAGATCTCCAGCATGATCGGGTCGACCGCGGTCCCGACGTCACGACGCGTCGGCCGGGCCACGACTCTCTCCAGGTGCAGGTGGTCCTGGTCGGTGACGGCCGCCCGCCATCCCGGCTCGACCACGGTCGTGGCGTTCGCCTCCACCAGCAACGCCGGCCCCTCGACGACGTCGCCCTCGCGGGCGTCCTCGCGGCGGTACAGCGGCGCGTCGACCCACCCTCCGGCGCAGTACATCTGGACCGCCGCGGATGGGGTGAGGATTCCCGAGCGCGGACACCACGCGATCCTGGCGTCCACCGGCTCGGCCTCTCCCACGGCCTCCACCGACACCGCCTCGGCGACGATCGGCTTGCCCGGCATGAGGAAGGAGAACTGCCGTCGGTACGCGTCCTCGAACCGGCCGACCAGCTCCGACAGCGATCCGCGCTCCACCATGAGGACGGTGTCGGTGCCCTGGTAACGCAGGTGCGCCCGGTGCGTCACCCGGATCCGATCCTCGGCCACCCCCTGATCGGCGAGCTCCCCGCGGGCGTCGTCCTCGAGCCGTTTCGTCAGCTGATCGAGAGACGCAAGGGCCCCGTCGTCGAGCGGCATGTCCAGCGCGTGCTCCCGCATCGCGGTGGTGTCCGCCAGCCCCAGCCCATAGGCGGACAGCACGCCGGCGAGCGGCGGGACGAGCACGTGGGATACCCCCAAGGCATCCGCGACCGCGCACGCGTGCTGCCCGCCGGCGCCGCCGAAGGTTGTCAGGGCGTACTCCGTCACGTCCCGCCCGCGCTGCACGGAGATCCGCTTGATCGCGTTCGCCATGTTCGCGACCGCGATGTGCAGGAACCCCTCCGCCGCCCCCTCCGGCGTGGTCTCATCGCCGGTCGCGCGGGAGACCTCCCCGGCCAGCCGAGCGAACCGCTCCCGTACCGTCGCGGCGTCGAGCGGCTGGTCCCCCGCGGGCCCGAACACGCGGGGGAAGTAGTCGGGCTGGATCCGGCCGAGCGCGAGGTTCGCGTCGGTGACGGTGAGCGGCCCGCCCCGCCGGTAGCACGTGGGCCCGGGGTCCGCGCCGGCCGAGTCAGGGCCCACGCGCAGCCGCGAGCCGTCGAAGTGCAGCACCGACCCGCCGCCCGCCGCCACCGTGTGGATCGCGAGCATCGGCGCCCGCAGCCGCGCGCCCCCGATCTCGGTCTGCGTGACCCGCTCCAGCTCGCCCGCGTAGTGCGAGACGTCCGTCGAAGTGCCGCCCATGTCGAAGCCGATGACCTTGTCGAAGCCGGCCATCTCGGAGGTGCGGGCCATGCCGACGATCCCGCCGGCCGGGCCGGACAGGATCGAGTCCTTGCCGTAGAAGTGATGCGCCTCCGCCAGGCCGCCGTTCGACTGCATGAACTCCAGCCGTACCCCCGGCAGCTCCCGGGTGAGGTCGTCGACGTAGCGGCGCAGCACCGGCGACAGGTACGCGTCCACGACCGTCGTGTCGCCCCTGGACACCAGCTTCATCAGCGGGCTTACGCGATGCGACTCGGAGACCTGGGGGAAGCCGATCTCCCGCGCGATCCGGCCGACGGCGGCCTCGTGGTCCGGGTAACGGTAGCCGTGCATGAACGACACCGCGACCGCGCGCAGTCCGTCGTCGTACGCCCGCTGGAGCCGGCCGCGCGCGTCATCCACATCCAGCGGCCGGACGACACGACCCGACGCGTCGACCCGCTCGTCGAACTCGATCACCCTCTCATACACCATGGGCGGCAGCTCGATGCGGCGCTCGAAGATCCGCGGCCGGTTCTGATACGCGATCCGCAGCGCGTCGCCGAACCCCTCGGTCGTCACCAGGGCCGTGGGCTCGCCGGTGTGCTCCAGCAGCGCGTTCGTCGCCACCGTCGTCCCCATCGTGACGACCTCGACCCGGTCGGCCGGGATCGGCTCGTCCTCCCCCACCCCCAGCAGCCGCCGGACCCCCGCCACCGCGGCGTCACGGTACCGCCGGAGATCATAAGCCAATAGCTTGTCGCTGACCAGCACACCATCCGGCCGGCGCGCCACAATGTCGGTGAACGTGCCACCGCGGTCGACCCAGAACCGCCAACCTCGACCCACCGACTCGCCTCCGCACGTACCGCCCGGCGTCTGAGAGATCGCGCCAAGGGTAACGCGCGTCGTCAGACACCAAGAGGGACGGGGCGTGGGTGTGTGAGGGCCCGCGTCACCCGCGACGCGGATGGTCAGACGCGCCACAGTGGGCGCCGGGGCGGATGTCTGAGAGATCGCGCCACGGGCGGCGCGGTTCCTCAGATGTCCCAAGGCTGCCGAGCTTGGGGGCGTGGCCAGCGAGGTGCGACCACTCGCGTGATCCCCTCGTGCGGTCCGGGATGGCATGACGCTGCGTTTTCCGGCCACTCGCAGGGATCTTGGGCCGCTGGCCTGAGGGT
>JBOHCT010000161.1:0-10273 GCA_050699055.1 Streptosporangiaceae bacterium
CACAAAGCGCCTGTACAGCGACGGCAGCGGCGCTCTCTCCGAACGACGCCGTCCAGTCAGCCAGGGGTCCCACTACCGGGCGCGAAAATCGGCGCTAACGGCGGCGTCCGGCCGCGGCCGGGTTGCGGATCCTCCCGCGGTGGACCCGGCGTCTGAGGGATCGGGTCGTCGGTGGCGCGGCTGCTCAGAGACAGACCGCGCCGCGCGGCGGGGGTGTCTGAGCGCACGCGCCGCGGGTGGCGCGCTGCGTCGGACAGACGGGCGGAGTCTGGTGGTCTATCGTCAGAACGTGGACCACGGGCCGTCTCTCGAGCCGCGCGACCTTCGCGCGGCCGACAGCGACAGGGAACGTACGGTCGAGCTGCTCCGTGAGGCCGCCGCCGACGGCCGCCTCACGCTCGACGAGCACTCGGAGCGCATGGAGCGGGCATACGCCGCCAGGAAGTTGGGTGAGCTGACCGACCTGACCCGCGACCTGGCCGGACCGACGGCGCAGCCGCTCGCGGCCGATGCCAGGCCCGCCGTGGCGTTCTTCGGCTCCGAGGAGCGCAGGGGCCGCTGGGTCGTACCAACCCGCCAACCCGCGCTGTCGGTGTGCGGCAACGTCGTTCTCGATCTCCGCGAGGCGCTGCTGCAGCGCCGGGAGCTCGTGATCGACGCGACGGCGATCTGCGGCGGGATCGAGGTGATCGTGCCGGAGGGCGTCGAGGTGCGCATGTCGGGCAAGGCCGTCCTCGGCGGCAAGTCGTCGAAGGTGCGCGGGCCGGTGGAGCCCGGCGGGCCGGTGGTCGAGATCCGCTGCCACATCTTCTGCGGCACCGTCTCCGCCAAGTCCCCCCGGCGCCGGTGGTTCGGCCTCGGCGGCCCCCGCTGACATCCCTGGTCCGTACCGCAATCGCGTGATCGCGAACGGCTCTCCCCGTTATGACCTCGATAAGTGTTCGTGATCATGAAACCGTGAGCTCAGGTCGGTCCGGGTCGGGGGGTCGGCGCCGGGACGCGTACACGTGAGACCCGCCGCGAGCGAGGCCCCGTCGAGCAGGTCGGCCAGCACCGCGCCGTCGAGGGTGCCGACCCGCTTCGCGCTCCCCGCGCCGAGCAGCCCGCGGTCGTGCAGCCCGCCGAGCAGTCCGGCGGTGAACGCGTCGCCCGCCCCGACCGTGTCGACCACCTCGACCGCGGCGGCGGGGCGTTCGACCTCCGCCTCGCGTGTGGCCGCGTACGCGCCGCCCGCCCCGCGGGTCACCACGACGAGGCAGGCGCCGTGGTCGAGCCAGCGCGCGGCGACACTTTCGTACGGCTCGCGGGGATGCGTCCAGCGCAGGTCCTCCTCGCTCACCTTGACGACGTGGGCGAGCGCCGCTTGGCGTTCCACCCGCCGCCGGTTCGAAGCCGGGTCGCCCATCAGCCCCGGGCGCAGGTTGGGGTCGTAGGAGAGGGTCACGGCGTCGCCTCCGCGCTCGCGGATGAAGAACCGCTCGAGCGCCTGGGCACCAGGATCCAGCGCCATCGCGATCGATCCGGTGTGCAGCGCCGCGATGGCATCCGGCAGCGGGTCGGGCAGCTCGCTGTCGCACCACTGCCAGTCGGCCGTACCGCGCACCCGGAAGTCGTACGTCGCCCCGCCCGCGGCGTCGAGCGTGGCGACGGCGAGGCTGGACGGCTCGCCCGCGTCCAGCGCGAGGTCGAGGACGACCCCGCTGGCGCGCAGGTGATCGCGAAGGAGCCGGCCGAACGCGTCCGGCGCGAGCCGCGCGAGCATCGTGACGGGCAGGTCGAGGCGGGCGAGGCCGACCGCGACGTTCGCCGGGCTCCCGCCCGGGTACGCGCGGAAGGTCCGGCCGTCGGTCCCTGCCACCAGGTCGACGAGAGCCTCCCCCGCGACGGCGATCACGGCGCTCGCTCCCTCCCATGATCGCGCGGGTCACGTATCCGGTGGGGGCCCGTCGGCGGCGGCTGCGCCCTGCCCGTTGTCAGCTGGGGGTGTCGAAGTCGACCGAGCTGTACGCCCGGAGCTTCCACAGCTTGTGCTCGCTGTCGATCTTACGGATCGTGCCGCTGCGCGACCGCATCACCAGCGACTGCGTCATTGCCCGGCCCGGCTCGTACCTGACCCCCTCGAGCAGCTCACCGTCGGTGATGCCGGTGGCCGCGAAGAAGCAGTCGTCGGACCGTACGAGGTCGTCGATGGTCAGTACGGCGTCCAGGTCCAGACCGCGGTCGAGGGCTCGGCGGCGCTCGTCGTCGTCCTTCGGCCACAGCTTCCCCTGGAACGTCCCCCCGAGGCACTTGATCGCGCACGCGGAGATGATCCCCTCAGGCGTCCCCCCGATGCCGAGAAGAAGATCGATGCCCGTGCCCTGGCGAGCGGCCATGATCGCGCCCGCCACGTCGCCGTCGGTGATGAACTTGATGCGCGCGCCGGCGTCGCGTGCCTCCTTGACGATCTCGTCGTGGCGCGGCCGGTCGAGGACCACGACCGTGACGTCCTGCGGGGCGGAACCCTTGGCCTTGGCGACGGCCCTGATGTTGTCCCCGACCGACGCCTCGATTGTGACGGCGTCCGCCGCCAGCGGCCCAGTAGCGATCTTGCGCATGTAGAAGACCGCCGACGGGTCGTACATCGAGCCGCGCTCACTCACGGCGATCACCGAGATCGCGTTGGGCATGCCCTTGGCGGTGAGCCTGGTGCCGTCGATCGGGTCGACCGCGACGTCACACTCCGCGCCGTCGCCGTCGCCGACGCATTCCCCGTTGAAAAGCATCGGCGCCTGGTCCTTCTCGCCCTCCCCGATGACGACGACGCCGTCCATGGACACCGTGCGGATCAGCTGCCGCATCGCGTTGACCGCCGCCTGGTCGGCGCCGTTCTTGTCGCCGCGTCCGACCCAGCGGGCCGCGGCCATCCCGGCTGCCTCGGTGACGCGCGCGAGCTCCAGCGCGAGGTTTCGGTCGGGGGCCTCGCCGGTCGCGAGGCGCGAGGGTATGGTCATCTTCTGCTCGGTCATGACGGTGGTGACCCCTTCGTCCGCCCGTCCCTGTCTCGATCGTAGGTCGCCGCTGGTCAGTTCACCCGTCCCGGATCGCTCGTTTCCCCCGCACGCGCCTGTACGGCCTCCGCGAGCCGCTCGCGTGCGCCTGCCAGCCACTCCTCGCAGATCGTGGCAAGTCGTTCGCCGCGTTCCCAGAGGGCGAGCGACTCCTCGAGGGTCGTCCCGCCCTCTTCCAGCCGGCGTACGACCTCGGCCAGCTCGTCGCGGGCCCGTTCGTAGGTGAGACCTTCGTCGTCAAGTGCCGTCCCGCCCGTCGAGGTGGCCTCGTCGGGCGGGTCGTCGCGCGGCGCATCACCTGCCATGCGCCCACCGTACGCGAGGTCGGACCCGGTGAGCGGGCGACGCGTGGGCCGCGCCGCCGTCACTCGGCGCCCTTGGCCTCCACCTCCAGGCGGCCGTCCGCGAAGCGGACGAACAGCGCGTCGCCGACCGCGACCTCGGTGGCGGTGTGTACGACCGTCCCGTCGTCACGCTGGACGAGCGTGTACCCGCGGCGCAGCGTGGCGGCGGGGGAGAGGGCGACGAGCCGGGCGCGCGCGTGTCTCAGGTCCTCGCCCGCCTGGTCGAGGCGGAGTGTGAGGCGACGTCTGGCGCGGCCGCGCAGATCGGCGACCCGCTCTTCGCGTAGGTCCAGCTCCCGCGTCGGCGCGGCGAGGACAGGCCGCGTACGCAGTGCCCGCAGGACCGCGGCCTCGCGGTCGAGCCGTGCCGTCACGTGGCGCCCGCAACGGTCCCGTAGCCCGCGAACCTTGACCAGCTCCTCCTCGACCTGCGGCACGATCCTGCGGCCCGCGTCTGTCGGCGTCGACGCGCGGACGTCGGCGACGAGATCGAGCAGCGGGCAGTCCTGCTCGTGCCCGATGGCGCTCACGAGCGGGGTGCCGCAGGAGGCGACGGCGCGTACCAAGCCCTCGTCGGAGAAGGGCAGCAGGTCCTCCAACGAGCCGCCGCCGCGGGCGACCACGACGACCTCGACCTCGGGGTCGGCGTCCAGGCGGCGGACCGCGTCGGTCACCTCGGTCGCGGCGTACGCCCCCTGCACCGCGACCTCCTCCACGCGGAAGCGTACGGCCGGCCAGCGGCGGCGTGCGTTGTCGCACACGTCGCGCTCCGCCGCGGAACCCTGGCCGCACACGAGGCCGACCGTGTGGGGCAGGAAGGGAAGCCGGCGCTTGCGCCCGGCGGCGAACAGCCCCTCTGTCGCCAGGATCTGGCGCAGCCGCTCGAGACGGGCGAGCAGGGCACCGAGTCCGAGCGGCCGGATCTCGAACGCCATCAGCGCGAACGACCCCCGGGCGAGGTGAAAGTCCGGCCTCGCCCACACCACCACCCGCGCGCCGTCGGTGAGCGGCGGCGCGGCGTCGTACACCGTACGGGGGCACACGACGCGTACGGACACGTCGGCGACCGGATCGCGCAGGGTGAGAAACGTCGTCGCGGCCCGCCGGTGGATCTCTGTCACCTGGCCCTCGACCCACACCCTGCCGAGCCGGCCGATCCAGCCCGCGACCAGCTGGAGTACCGTCCGCACCGGGGCGGGGGACTCGGCTGACGTCTGGAGCGCCATGCGCCGCGTTACCGCCTCGAACGACTTGAGGAGCCCCCGCCGCCCCGGCTGGACCCGCCGCCCCGGCTGGACTGGCGCTTCGCCGGGTTCTTCGCGCCCTTCGCCTGCTGTTCGAGCTTCGCGATGCGGTTCTCGAACATGGTGACGATGGTGGAACGGTTCGCGTTCGCGCGCTCGTAGTCGCGCAGCCGAGCGACCTCGTCGGCGGACAGGTAGCGCAGTCGGGCGCGCAGCGAGCCGACGCTCTGCTCGTCGTAGTCGGGTACGGGCAGGTCCTCCGCGCCCGGCGCCGGTGCGGGAGCCTTCTTCTCGGCGGTCCGCCCCCTCGGTGTGGGTGGCGACGCCTCCCGCGCGGCTGTCCCGCTCGGCGCGGTGTCTGCGGATGCACCGGCGTCGGTCCTTTCTTGGGAGGCGGCCTGCTCGGGAACGGTGGTGGGTTCGGCGGGCCTGTCTGTCGCCTGCTCGGGAACGGTGGGCCGGGCGGGCTCCTGCGCGGCCGGCTCGGGCTGCGCTTGTGTCGGGGAGGCCCCTTGGGCTTCTTCCGCCCTGCGGGCGCGTGCCTGGTCGACGAACTCGAGCGCGTGACCGACGCCGGTGACGGCGACGCGGACCGCGCGGCCGGGAAGCTCGCGGGCGCCTTCTGGCATGTTCCGCGCGCCTTCCTCGACGACACGGCGAACGGTGTGTTGCAGCACCCGCATGGGCGTGGGTAGGGGCATGGGGAGTCAGCTCCCTCCAAGAACTCGGGTCGTCACCCATTGTGGCCGCTTCGTGCCGCCGGCGTCCCGCCATCGTGGACCTCGCTGTCGAACGGGCGGTACGCGGCGCTCAGCCCCGCGGTATCCGGGGGCGGGCCCGGCCACGGACACGGCCCCTACCATGGGGGACATGACTACCTGTCCCGGTGGCCTCCTCCGCTCCGCTGCTTGCTCGCTGGCGCTCGCTGCGATGCTCACTTTGGGGGCCACCTCGTGACCTCGACGACGCGCCGTGTCCTCCTGGCCAAGCCGCGCGGCTACTGCGCGGGGGTCGACCGGGCCGTGGACACGGTCGAGAAGGCCCTCGAACTGTACGGTGCGCCCGTCTACGTGCGCAAACAGATCGTCCACAACAAGCATGTCGTGGAGACGCTCGAGGAGCGGGGCGCGATCTTCGTCGAGGGGACGGACGAGGTACCCGAGGGCGCGATGGTCGTCTTCTCCGCCCACGGTGTGGCTCCGACCGTCCACGACGAGGCCAGGCGCCGCCAGCTTCGTACGATCGACGCGACGTGTCCGCTCGTGTCGAAGGTCCATGGCGAGGCGCGACGGTTCGCCGGGCGCGGGTACGACATCCTGCTGATCGGTCACCAGGGCCACGAGGAGGTCGAGGGGACCACGGGCGAGGCGCCGGGCGATATCCACCTCGTCGGCTCCCCGGAGGAAGCGTCCACGGTGCGGGTGCGCGATCCGGACAAGGTCGCGTGGCTGTCGCAGACGACGCTTTCCGTCGACGAGACGAACGAGACAGTCGCCGCCCTGCGCCATCGGTTCCCCAACCTCATCGACCCGCCGAGCGACGACATCTGCTACGCCACCCAGAACCGCCAGGTCGCCGTCAAGGAGATCGCCCGCCGGTCGGAGCTCGTACTCGTCGTAGGGTCGGCGAACTCCTCCAACTCCTCCCGTCTCGTCGAGGTCGCGCGCGACTGCGGGGCCGACGCCGCGTACCTCGTCGACGACTCCAGCGGGGCCGACTCCGAGTGGCTCACCGGCGTCACGACTGTGGGGGTGACGAGCGGCGCGTCCGCGCCGGACGACCTCGTGGCGGGTGTCCTCGGCTGGCTCGCTGAGCATGGGTTCGGCCAGGTCGAGGAGGTCGAGGCGATGGAGGAGAACGTGTTGTTCCAGCTCCCCCGCGACCTGCGTCACGAGCTGCGCGCGGCGAAGGCCTAGCGGCGTGCTCGGGATCTGCGCGGCGAGGGCTCCTCGTGACCTGCGCGCGGCGGACGCCTAGCGGCCGTTGCTCGTGACCTGCGCGGCGGAGGCCTGGTGGCTCTCGCGAGCGATCAAGATCCGCTCTTGGGGTACGAGACGCCGAGAATACTGCCGCCTCGGACCAAGGGAGCGGGTCTTGTGAGGTCGGGCTCTCTGCCGACGGGGCGGCCGCCGTAGGTCGAGGAAGACCCCTGAGCCGCCTCCTCAGCGTCTGATCAGCTGGCGGACGCTGCCGATCAGACCACGCGGGAGGCCGATGACGACCGCGGCGAGGGTGCCGAGGAGCAGCCACGGTGCGTCCGTGGCCAGCGCGGTCGTGAGGGCCAGGACCTCGTGGCGTATCCAGTTGCCTGAGCCCCACCAGGCGAACGTCTCGGCCACCACGACGACGCAGGCGAACAGCATGGGCGGCGTGATGGCGATAGTAGCGAGGTCGCGCCGGCGTGTCTTGACCGCCGCGAACGCGCAGCCGATCACGAAGCCGACCCCGGTGGCCGCGCCGATCCCCCCGTGCCAGAGACCATCCACCAGCGTGCCGAACAAGGTCGGAACGACGATTGCCGCGACTCCTCCAGGAGCGGTCAACGCGATCGCGGCGGCACGCTGCTGGTCTGCCCGTGGCGGGCGGAGGCGCTCTCGTGTGGCTCCGCTCACCGGACCCCCCGGATTCCCCCTCATCTCGGACGGTTCAACCGTACGGCAGGCCGACCAGCGAGTTCGAGGACATCCAGCGGCGCGCCGGCGACAGGCGGGGCCACAGCTTCCATGATCACGAAGGCTTATCCCTGTTATAGGGGCGAAAACTCTTCGTGATCACGAAGGGGGTGGGCGGCGCCCCTGTGCGGCCACCCGTGCACCCCACGCACGCCCCCCGTGTGCGGCCACCCGGCCGCCACCCGGCCCCCCGCGACGCCCCCCCGTGCACGCCACCCGACAGGCCGTGGCGGCGCGGCAGCGGCGGAGCCCGGGCGTGGGTGTCGTGCTAGCCGCCGGAGGCGGCGCGCCCGTTCGCCGCGATCGCGTCGGAGCCCGCCATCGCGACGTTCTCTGGAGCGTCTTGGTCGAGCGGCAGCGCTCGTACCTGCCGTGCCTGGGCGGCGTCGGCCAGCAGCTCGGGTGCGGAGAGGCTGCGGGTCGTGTCCTCGACGGTCCGGGGCTGATCGAGCTCACTGTCGACCAACTCGAGGGCCCGCAGCTTGCGGGCGGTCACCAGGACCCGTCCCTCCAGCGAACCGACGGCCTGGTTGTACGTGCGCACCGCGCCGGAGAGCGCCTTGCCGAGCCGCTCGACGTGGCCGCCCATGGACCCGAGCCGATCATAGAGTTCCTTGCCGAGCTCGAACACGGCGCGGGCGTTGTCGGACAGCGCTGCCTGCTGCCAGGCGTACTGCGCCGTGCGCAGCATCGTGACCAGCGTTGTCGGCGTGGCGATGTGGACGTGCCGGGATATGGCGTACTCGAGCAGCCCCGGGTCACGGTCGAGCGCGGGGGCGAGAAAAGCCTCGCCCGGAATGAACAGCACCACGAACTCCGGCGCGGGGGAGAACGCCGACCAGTACGATTTCGCGGCCAACCGGTCGATGTGGTCCTTCAGGTGGCGGGCGTGGGCCTTCAGCCGATCGGTCCGCACGCCTTCGTCGGAGACCTCGACGGCTTCGAGGTACGCGGCCAGCGAGACCTTGGAGTCGACGACGATCCGCTTGCCTCCGGCGAGATGGACCACCATGTCGGGACGGAGCGTGCCGCCGTCTGTCGCGACGCTGGCCTGCTCCTCGAAGTCGCAGTGGTTGGCCATACCGGCGAGCTCTGCGACCCGGCGCAGCTGCAGCTCACCCCAGCGCCCGCGGGCCTCGGGCCGGCGCAGCGCGGTCACGAGCGCGGACGTCTCGGTACGCAACCGGTCATTGGACTCGCGAACGAAATCGACCTGCTTGCTGAGCTCGGCATGGGCCCTGTGCCGGCTCGCCTCGGACTCCCGCAGCTGGCCCTCGACCCGGCCAAGCGACTCCCTCAGGTGGCTGACCAGCTGCTCGATCGCCTGCTTGCGCTGCTCGAGCTCACCCGTAGCCTTCGTGCCCGTCTCGCGCATGCGGCTGTCGGCCAGCTGCAGGAACTGCTCGTTGTTGGCGGACAGCGCCTGGGCGGCGAGGGATTGGAAGCGCTCGCCCAGCCTCTCGTCGAGATCGCGCGCGCGCTCCTTCGCCGCGCGCAGCTCCGCCGCGAGCGCCGCCTCCCGGCCGCGCACGAGCAGCCAGGCGAGCACCGCGCCGAGCGTGAGCCCGACGAGCAGCCCGACGATGAGCAAGACCACCGCTGTCACGTTCATGTGCGGCATGGTGACAGGCGGAGACGACAAATGCGGGGACGCGCGCCGAGGACTGGCGAGATTGGGTCCCGGAGATAGCGCTTCGCGACCGTCGCGCCTCAGTCGTGGCCCCGCCGCGTCCGCTCCCGGCACCCGCGAAGGTGATCGTGTTCGCGGGGTGGTGGTTCGCGGGGGTGGTGACGAGATTCGTGCCTGAAATCCCCGGTCCTGTGGTCACCGGGCCGGTGAACGTGACCGCCCGGGCCGGGGTCGCGTGAGGGGAAGGCCCGGTGGCCCGCCGCGCCCGTCAGCGGAATGTCACGCCCCGGATAGCATCGGTGGTCGTGAGCCTCGCTATCGGCATCGTCGGGCTGCCCAACGTCGGGAAGTCGACGCTCTTCAACGCGCTGACCCAGAACGACGTCGTCGCGTCCAACTATCCCTTCGCCACCATCGACCCCAACGTCGGCGTGGTGGGGGTACCCGACTCCCGGCTGCCGGTGCTGGCGGAGATGTTCGGCTCGGCGCGCGTCGTCCCCGCGACGGTCCGTTTCCTCGACATCGCGGGTCTCGTCCGCGGCGCGTCGCACGGGCAGGGGCTGGGCAACCAGTTTCTCGCCCACATCAGGGAGACCGACGCGATCTGCCAGGTCGTACGCGCGTTCAACGACCCCGATGTCGCCCACGTCGAAGGCGCAGTCGACCCCGGACGCGACATCGAGACCATCAACACCGAGCTGATCCTCGCCGATCTCCAGACCCTCGGGCGCGCCCTCCCCCGTCTGCGGAAGGAGGCGGCGACCGACAAGCGAGACCGCGCGAAGGCGGCGCTCGCCGCGGCTGCCGAGGGCGCGTACGAGCTGCTCGACGCGGGCAGTACCCTGCACGCCGCGGCCTCAGGCGCTGTCGAAGGCGCCGATGTCGACCTCGATGCGCTGCGCGAGCTGCATCTGCTCACCGCCAAGCCGTTCCTGTACGCCTTCAACGTCGACGAGGCCGGGCTGGCCGACGAACCGTTCCTGCGCAAGCTCGCCGACGTGGTGGCCCCCGCCCGGGCGGTCTTCCTCGACGCCCAGGTCGAGGCGGAGCTCGTCGGCATGGCGGCGGACGAGTCGCTGGATCTGTTGCGCGCGGTGGGCCAGGAGGAGCCTGGACTCGCCCAGCTGATCCGTGTCGGCTTCGACACGCTCGGCCTGCAGACCTTCCTGACCGCGGGGCCCAAGGAGGCCAGGGCCTGGACGATCCGGAAGGGCGCGACGGCTCCCGAGGCCGCGGGCGTCATCCACTCGGACTTCCAACGGGGCTTCATCCGCGGCGAGGTCGTGTCGTACGACGATCTCGTGGCGGCCGGGTCGCTCGCGGACGCCCGCGC